>JBKQMK010000110.1:0-9876 GCA_052146735.1 Desulfomonilaceae bacterium
GCCTCACGCCAAAAGCCTTGTCCGGTCCGATCTTCTTTCGCGTCTTCTCGACAATATTCAGGAGGAAACGGGCTCGATTCTCCAGACTGCCTCCGTACTGGTCGTGCCGCTGATTAGATCGTGGAGAGAGAAAAGAATGAATCAGATATCCATGGGGAGCATGAACTTCAACACCATCGTACTCCAATTGGAAGGCCGCGTGCGCCTGGACAGCGAACCGGTCTTCCAGATCGACAATCTCGGTGGTGTTCAGCTCACGAGGCGTCTCACCGTAGATGACGTGAAGAAGTTCAGGAGCTTCTCTGGCGAGAACTTCTCTGCCTGCCAGCCTGAACTGCTCATATTCCTCGTCACTCATGTTGCTGAGAACTTCAAACGGCATAAGCTCAGTCAGTTTAGGCGTGACGCGCTTGAACTGAACTGCCCAGCCTTTGTTAAAGAGACGCATGTCTATCTCGTAAGGGAGAGGAGAAGGCCCTCCCGCAGGACAATCCGGCGATTCCACGTGGGGGTGCCCCTGGCGTCCCCATCCTGGGCTTAGCTGTATGAAGATCTTACAGCCGTTGTACTCATGTACCCACTTCACCATTTCGCTATGGAACCTGTAGTATCGGTAATCTGTGAACAGCGAAGGATTTAGGACTTCCGAACCTTGCCACCGATGCGGATTCATCACACAGCACTCGGTAATAATCAGCCCAAACCCGCCGCGGGCCCTGGTGGCGTACCACGCTGTGTTAGTGTCCGAGTGATAGCCATTGGGCCCTGATAAGCCCGGATTCATTGGCGCCATGGCAATGCGATTTTTGATTTTCACATCACCGATCTCCATGGGATCAAAAAGTGCGTCGAAACTCATTGTTTTTCTCCTCTGCATGGTCGGTATGGGAGGGTGACCTCGTTAGTGAATATGAACGGAGCGGCGGCAGAGCGATGCCTCCTTCGCGTCGGAGATGGGCCTGACTTCAGTTCATTATGAGTGCGTCGTCATGGGTGGAGGCAGACCGTCACAGAGCAGCGCCGTTTGGGACATCTAGCTGCCGAGCTTCACAGCCTACGTTTCGAGGTATCTATCCCTAGGAGACGTCCCAGATTGCCGCCGAACATCAATGCCCGATCTGCATCGGTAATCGCGGGATAGCCGTAGTCCCTTTGCATGTCTTCAGGAATCTGAAACGATCGCAGACCCATAACAGCACCCCTAATCTGAACACCGAACCCGGCATAATCAGTTCCCCAGATTATCTTTTCCGGACCCACCCAGCGAAGCGCCTCTCCAATGATTTTGGCGAATTTTCTGGGTGCGGCGAGTGCCCAAGGAACCAGGAGGCTCAAGCATACGTAGACGTTCGGGTGTGCCATTGCGACCATGTTGAGATCATCGCAGTACGGATACCCCATATGAAACGCATTGATTTTCAATTCGGGGAAATCCCTTGCCACATCGTCAAGGTAGATAGGCAGCGCATACTTGCTTTTTCCTGGAGGTACCCAGCAGAAGCCGGTGTGGATGTCGAGAACAATGCCTAGCTCTTGTGCTTTTGCATAAAAGGGCCAGAGTTCAGGATCATTGATGTAAGTGTCTTCCGGCGGATAGAATTTGAATATCTTAGCGCCCTTGTCCTTCACCCAGTATTCGAGCTCCCATAAAGTATTTTTTAACCCCTTGTGAATGATTGGTGACATATTGGGTTCATACATGAAACGGTCAGGATTAGATTCCACGATCTTGCCCATTTCTCCGTTCGTGCACCATCTGCTCGTGTAACCGGTCGCATCCATCATCGATTCCGGCAGCAAGCACGCGACATCAACTCCGTACTTGTCCATAGCCATGAGCAAGCGTTCCGGATCTGCAGACTTTTCCATCTCCCATGGCTCCATGCCTTGGAAAGCGTCCGGAGGCATCCCCATCAAGAGCGGTCTGCGGATGCTGTCGATAGCTTTCCACCACATTTGGACTCCGGGAAAATGGTTGACTTCTTCCATGTTGCCGATCAGGTGTGCTTCTGGATCGATCTTAAAAAACTCATCTGCGTAGTCCATAACTTCTTCTCCTTTTTGAGTCCGGGGCACTTCTCTAAAAAGCGCTTTAATATCAATAGAAGACTGATCCTGCGCAGACGTTGATCGCCTGCCCAGTGATACCACCTGCAGCTTCCGAGGCGAGGAAGACTACCATTTCCGCGATCTCCTCAGGTTCGATGAGACGCCTTTGAATGGACATTGGCTTGATACGTTCTTCCAGCACTACTTCGGGCGCAATCTGTAGAAGCCTGGCTAGTTCGTCCAAAACTCCACCCGGACCAGTTACCATGCCGGTGTTGGCCACACCCGGGCAGATAGCGTTCACTGTAATGCCAGGCAAGCCCAACAAACCCAACTCCGCTGCCACCGTCCGTGTGAGGCCGATAACTGCATGTTTGGAAGCACTGTAAGCCGAGTTGGTGGGGCTGGCCTGTTTCCCTGAGATTGAGGCCATGTTAATGATGCGTCCTTTTCCCTGTTCGACAATCTTGGGAAGAAAAGCCTTAGTGCAGTTGTAGGTACCGAAAAGGTTTACCTCTATAGTGTTCCGCCATTCATCACTGTCGCTTTGGAAGATGAAAGCTCGCTTTCCCACTACTCCTGCGTTGTTCACGAGGATATCCACCTTGCCGAATTCCTCTGTGGTTAGCTCCACGAGGGATCTGATGTCATCGGGGTCGGTCACATCCAGTTGTGCTGCAAGTGCCCGTCGACCAAACCCTCGTACCGTCTCGGCTACCTCGTTAACTTCGTTTTCCACGTCCGCGGCGACAACTACGTGAGCTCCTTCTCTAGCGAAGGCGAGGCAAATGGCCCTACCAATTCCACGGCCGCCTCCGGTTACCACTGCCACACGATCTTTAAGCTTCAGAGCGTCCATCATTCCTTTTCTCCGCCCACTCCAAGTACGATCCTTTATGCCGTTACCAGGTCTCTATAGAGCCATCACTTAATTTTGACAGTCCCAATGCGTCGGCACTCAACCAATGGAACGATCGCGGCCTTCCCAGAATTTCTTCTTGACGTCTTTGCGGATGATTTTGCCGACAGGAGTTGTTGGAATTTGAGACCAGAATTCAACTGACTTTGGGCACTTGTACCCGGCCAAACGCTCTTTGCAGTGGGCGACAAGCTCTTCTTCAGTGGCTTTTTGATCAGGTTTTAGGACTACAACTGCCTGGACTCGTTCTCCCCATTTTTCATCCGGTGCGGAAACAACGGCTGCCATAGCTACAGCAGGGTGTTGGTAGAGTACGTCCTCGGTCTCCTTTGGGTATACGTTTTCCCCGCCCGTCACGATCATGTCTGCCTTGCGATCCACGAGAAAGAGGTATCCTTCGTCATCAATGTAACCCATGTCACCAGTGTGGTACCAACCGCCGCGTAACGTTGAGGCCGTCAGCTCGGGGTTCTTCCAGTAGCCCATCATGACGCACTTTCCGCGGATGACGATTTCACCCACTTCACCAACAGGGACGGGCCGGTCGTTGTTATCGAAGACCTGCACGTCGACACTCGTACTTGCCTTGCCCGCGCTTGCAAGAAGCCTGGACCGGTCGCCCTCTAAGACATGGTCTTCCTGGAAGAGGATGGTTCCGCCAATGCATTCAGTCATGGCGTATACTTGCGCAAATTTGGGTCCGAACTTTTGGATGCACTGTTTAAGAAGTTCTAGTGGAAACGGGCTCCCTGCGTATGAAATGGACCGCAGGCTGGAGAGGTCATATGCGTCGGGATTGGTATATTGCAGGAGCCATCCGTAAAGCGTGGGGACTGCGTTGACGTGGGTGCACTTTTCGTCTTGAATGAGCTGAAGAATGCCCGTCAGATCGGGTCTTCGATTAATCACTACTTTGCCGCCCGTGAGCAGTACGGCTAATGCAGGCCAAAAGGACACGTGGAAAAGAGGGAGGACAAAGCACGTGGAATCGTGTTGATTGAAAGAGAGGCCCAAAGCCGCCGCCAAGATACCACTCATGAGTCCCCGGTGTGACATCATGACGCCTTTTGGTGCGCCCGTGGTCCCTCCGGTGTACATGAGTATCGCCATTGCATCTTCGTCTGCATCCCGGCCAGGTTCGTCGGGGGCAGCGCCGGCTAATAACTCCTCGTAAGCCTGATAACCGTCGACCGGATTATCCATGGTGACGTAATATTTGATAGATGGGGCACTATCTTTGATCGCCTGCGCCCGATCTTCATAACCATCAGCGACAAAGAAACACGTCGCTTCAGAATCGTTGACAATGTGGACAAGCTCTTGATCGGATAGCCGAAAGTTGAGGGGGGTGACACTTATTCCAAGCTTGCTCGCCGCAAAGTAGATCTCAAGGTACTTGTGGGTGTTTTCGGCAAGTACCGTCAGCCGGTCTCCCTTGCCGATACCCAATGCAAGCAACCCGTTTGCCAGCCGATTCACTCGCCCATTGAGCTGCCGATACGTGAGGCGAGTGCCTTCAAACACGGTGGCAGTATTGTGCGGGAAGAGAATCGCCGATTTTCTCGGAATGTCGCCCAAGGTGTACATCTCTTCCCCCTTCTACGCCCACGATTTCGGATAGCCCATGAACTGCATCATCATGTTTTTGGCCATTTCGTCGGTGATAGGCGAAAAGACCATTTGTTTGTAGTCTCTGAAATAGCGTTGCATGTCGTACTCCATGGTGTACCCATAGCCCCCTAGTATCTCCATGCCCCAGATGGCCGCCTTTTCGCTTGCCCTAGATGCTACGACCTTTGCCATGCAAGCCTCGATATGCATAGGTTTACCGTTGTCTGCCAGCCAAGCGCACTTGTAGACAAGGTTACGGGCATTCTCGATCTCGATGGCTATGTCGGCAAGGTAGTGCTGGATGATCTGGAAACGGGAGATAGAGCCGCCGAATGCCTGCCTCTCCTGCGCGTAACGAAAAGCATCGTTGAAGGCGGCCTGAGCCACACCCAAGCTAAGAGCCGACGTGCCGATGCGCTCGTTGTTCAAAACCAGCAGGAGCTGATGCCACCCATTGTTGAGCGTGCCGAGAAGATTCTCCTTTGGCACGCGAACATCATCGAGATAGACATAATTGGCCCCACAAGCATGACAGCCGACTTTAGGGATGAGCTTAGTTTGGAGCCCTTCGGAATTCCTGGGGACTATGAAGACCGACAGGCCCTGAGATCGCTTGGCTTCGGGATTCGTGATCGCGATGACAATCATGTAATCGCAGACATGGGCAGCCGTGATAAAGACCTTCACCCCATTAATCAGCCAATGGTCCCCTTTGTCCTCTGCCTTGGTGGAAATCGCGCCGAGGATGTCGGTGCCGCCCGCGGGTTCCGTCAAGGCCATGGCCCACTTCTCTTCGCCGGCGGCAATTCTCGGCAGATGTCTCGCTTTCTGTTGCTCGGTGCCCATGTGCAGCACAGGCGCTACTCCAAAACCCATAGTTGCTCCAACGCCTAGTGCCACTGAGACTGATGCGGTTGCCAACTCCTCAATCACGATCATCGCCTCAATCTGCCCAAGTCCCAAACCGCCGTATTGCTGCGGGACGGCCAGGCCAAACACGCCCAGGTCCGCTAAACCTTTCCAGATCTCCTCTGGCATGAAGTCACAGTTCTCGTCCATCCAGCGGACCTTTTCTCTGGTCAATTCTTTCTTGCAGAACTTACGGATAGTCTCCCGAAGCATTTCCTGCTCTTCTGTCAGGTTGAAATTCATGACGGTTCTCCCTCAGCTTTTCACGCCCTTACGGAAATTCTCCATCATGCTCTGAATGTCAGGGGCATGCACGAGCCACTGGATGCCGTTGCGTTCCACAGCCAAGGCCGTGTCGATGCTCCCTCCATCTGCAGAGCGAGCCATAACCTCTTTGCCCATGCGCAAAGCTATCGGTTTTTTTGAGGCGATCTGCGCCACAAGCTTCTCGAATTGCTCCTCGAACTGATCGTCCGGAAATACACGCGTGAGAAGGCCCATTTCATATGCCTCGCGGGCGGTGTAATTCTTGCTCCCGCTGTAGACCAGTTCCCTGGCTCGGTGCACTGGCATGCTCCTGACGATGCGAGCCGTTCCACCCCACCCGGGAAGGATGCCCATGTTGATTTCCGTGAGACCGATTTTCGCCGATTCCTTGGCGTAGAGCAGATCACAGCAGAGCGCCAGTTCAAGCCCTCCGGCCAGGCAGTGCCCGTTTATTTTAGCTATCACTACCTTTTCGCAATCAGTGATGGCGCGTTGCACGTCCAGTCCTTCGTGAGACAACCAGTTCAAGGATGCTTGATGCTCGGCGAGGGATGGAAAGACATCCAAATCGCCACCAGTACAAAACGCTTTGCCATCCGCTCCCGCAAGGACCACAACCCCGACCGATCGCTCTTCTCTGACTCGTCGGAATGCATCCGCAAGCTCCTGGGCCATTCGACGATTGATCGCGTTTCCCTTGTCTGGACGATTAAGGGTAATGCGACAGATCGTATTGCTCGGGCCGCCAATCTCGTACTGAATGGTCTGGTAATCTTCCGGTTTCATGAAAGAGGCAGCATCCATGTCATCGGCGCGATCGCTTTTCTCCGAAGCAACGGTTCGCAACGATGCGTCGGAAGGACGGAAAAGAGGGAGGGCGTGCTGATCCGTGATATCCCTAAAAATTAGTTCCACATCCATGCCAATCTCAACTTTGGCAGGCTCGCATTCGACTATCTGCGTCATCATCCTAACGCCTTCCTGCAAATCAACCATTGCCAGCACGTACGGGAGATCGGGCATGAACTTGGGCTCAACCATGTCACGCATTATCGAGAAGGTGTACACTTTGGCCTTGCCGCTCGCCTCTCGCCAGCCCAAGTTCGCTGACCAGCAGTGTGGACAATACTTACGTGGATAGAAAATGAGACTGCTACAGTTCTGGCACTCCTGGATAAGCAACTTGTGCTTCTTTGTGGCCCGCCAGAACTCCTCGGTCCACGGTTGCACAGCAGGGATTGGTTTGTGATATTGAGCGCTCATGATAGGTCCCTCCCCCATACAGTCGCAATGTTGTTCATTCCCGAGCCGCCAGAGGTATTCTGAAACACGTACTTTGCATTTAGCACCTGACGATCACCCGCCTTGCCCATAAGCTGGCGTGCGGTGTCCACATAGGTTGCCATGCTCACCCCCGAACCGGTGTGGCCCCTTCCGAGGGCATCGCCGATGGGTGACCACGGGAGGTCACCTCCGGGCCAAGTGCGTTCTTCAAGAAACGCTTTGCACCCTTGCCCTTCATCGCAAAGCCCCATGGCCTCCATCATGATGGGATGACCAACGGGATAGGCCAGGTAAATGTTCCAAATGTCAATGTCATCTTTGGTCGAACCGGCTTCAGCCAGAGCATGCTCCCCCGAACGACGCAAGCCTTCCTTCCATTGATCGCTCTCTCTCAATACGGTACACGCCGTGAAGAAGGCCGCGCCTTCTCCGAGCTTGTAAACCGGCGTGTCAGTAACTTGTGGCGCCAACCCAGCGGAGGTGACCACCAAGGCCGCACCGCCATCCGCCAGGACGTTGCATTCTCGCTTATGAAGCGGGTCGGCCACGAATGAGGATGAGAGGACTTTCTCAATGGAAGGGACTTCCTTTTGATAGAACATCGAGTTCGGGTCCAGAGCTGCCCATTTGCGCATGGAAACGACCACAGATGCCATTTCCTCCGCCGTGGCTCCGGACTCATACATGTATCTCCTTGTCATCATTGCAACGATGCCGTTGTACGTTGTGCCAAAAGGATATTCCCATTGGAGGTCCATTCCGGCCTGAGCGAAGAAGTTGATAAGTTCATCCATGGGAATAGTGGAATGTACGGTCACATGCGGGATCAGGACTGCTTTTGCGGTACCGCTTTTGATGAGTTGCTCGGCGAGGCGTAAACAGTTCGAGGTCGACGCTCCGCCCGCGTTGCAGATGCACACGTCCTTGCAGCCCTTCAGGCCCAATTCCTCTGGAATCTTGCCGAAAGAAATTTCGGCAGTCAGCCTCGGTTGAGCTTGAGGCGCCACAGTTACCACGGCTTCGATATCGTTTTTGTGAAAGCCGGAGCTGCTGACCGCCTCAATACAAGTTTCATAGAGAATGTCCCACCGGGACCGGTGCGGGTAGATGCCGGTAGGGACCTCGCCAAAACCGACAATGGCCAGATTTCCTTTACTCATGACTGCCCTCTCGTCTCGTCCAGCTTTAACGGCTTCAATTTTGCGGGTGATGCGTTTATCGCTTCCTAGTTTCTTTTGACATGGCCGTTTAATGTTGACAAAAAATCTGAACGCAGCTAGTCTAAAAACTACTAAATGACACATCGTGTCTCACGATACTCTACAGTTTGGCGAGGTGTCAATATCAATTGCGAACCAAGGCTCAGATTGGGTGAATGGTAGTAACACGATTATATCACAGGGCATTAACTAGACCGTGAACCTGGTTCATCGCACGACAGCTCATGCAAAGTAGGTGCGAAACGGTATTAGTCTATAGATGGCCGCTCTACAGTTTGGAGGGATTATGTCAGGCGGAACTCTGATGCGAATCAAGGTTCTTGAGGAAAGGTCAGGAGTGCCGAGGACCACTATACATTTCTATTTGCGGCAAGGTCTTCTGCAGCCACCCAGCAAAACCGGGCGCACCATGGCCTACTACGATGAAAGCCACCTCAAACGGCTTCAAGATATTCAGAAGATCAAAGGGGATATCCGAATGCCCCTTCTGCTGCTTAAGGAAAAGATCGCGGCCCTAGATCAAGAGGGACATGAGGGCTGGATAAAGGGTGTCACGCGCATGCAGGAGGTGGCGATCACCACCAAGGCAAAAGATGCAAAACGGCAGAGAATAGTCGAGGCAGCCATACATGTCTTCTCGCAAAAAGGTTACCATCGGACCAGGGTGCAGGACATCACCAATGCTCTCGGAATTTCGACAGGCACGTTCTACATCTACTTCGGAAATAAGCGCGACCTATTCGTGGAAGTGGTAGACCACGTTTTTCGCACGATCCTGGGCGGGGCAGCCAAAGAAATAATTGCTGAAGAAGATATCCAGAAAAGAATGGTCGTGCGCGGTCGTGCATTCTACGAACATTACTCAAAATACAACGAGATACTCAACCAGTTGAGGGCAGAAATGGCCGGTGAGGACAAGTGGCCCCAAGAGAAGATCAAGAAAGCGTATCACGACTTGACAAGACCAGTGATTAAGGACATCCAGACAGGAATTGATGCGGGATTATACCGAAAAGTGGACCCAGATCTGCTCGCCTATGCCCTCACAGGAATAATAGAGGTCATGTCACTGAGAATGATGATCGACAACAAGTACACCTTTGAGGACATTATGGCCTTCATCATTGATTTCACGACCAAGGGTACGGCTCCGGAAAACAGCTTGTAAAAGATCGAAATGCATTGAAATCGCAGGGTATCTGTATAAAGGGTTTATTTTTTGATGCCAAATACTTGCTCCACACGACGGGGTCAAGATAGGCTGCTTCCAGCCGCTGAGGAGGGAAAGGCCGTTTCTTGAGGATAGCAAAGGCTCAGTTTTTGTTCGTATTTTGTTCGTGGTTTTGGAGGACCGAGAGGGATCGAAATGACTAAGGTATCGAGGCATGTGGTTGATATTATTTGGTGGGACGACGGCCTGTCACGCCGGAGGTCCTCATGAGATTATCATTCGGAAAAGGCTTGTGCCAGATTTGTGCCTTTCGGCTGTGTAACGTCCTGGTTTGTGGTGGAAGGTAGCAACGGGTGTCAAATGGGAAGTGCTCGATTTTACTTGTTGTTGGTCTGATGCCGTCGATTTCCTAATCCGCAGGTCGCAAGTTCGATCCTTGCCGGGGG
>JBKQMK010000111.1:0-4006 GCA_052146735.1 Desulfomonilaceae bacterium
GGTGCTAAAATCGCAATGCAAATCGCCCACGCCGGCCACTTGGCCCTGGGGCCTATAATCGGTCGGCCCCCGTTAGCTGTCTCGGACTTCGAGGGACTTTCCAAATCACCTCGCCAAGAGATGACCACCGACTACATCCGAGAAGTCGCCGTCGCGTTTGCCGATGCGGCAGGAAGAGCCAAAGCCGCCGGTTTTGACGGAGTTCAAATCCACTCGGCGCACGGTTACCTGCTGAACCAATTCCTCTCCCCGGAATTTAATCGGCGGGAAGATGAATATGGAGGGGGTATCGATAATCGAGCCAGAATCCACCTGGAAGTTTACCAGGCCATCAGAAAGGCCGTCGGCGAAGAATTTCCGGTATTGATCAAGCTGAACTGCCGAGATTTCGCAGAGAACGGGTTGACCTTGGAGGACTCATTGCAGGTTGGGCGTTTGCTGGCCGATGCCGGTTTGGACGCAATCGAGCTGAGCGGAGGGCTGGTCACCGGTGGAAAGTTATCTCCCAGCCGATCGGGAATAAAATCAGAGGAACAGGAAGCCTATTTCAGGGAAGATGCGCGAGCTTTCAAGAATGAAATCAATATCCCGCTGATCCTGGTGGGTGGCATACGGTCATTGGAAGTGGCCGAGCGTTTAGTTGAAGGTGGAGTGGCGGATTATGTCTCCATGAGCCGCCCGTTCATCAGAGAACCCGCGCTCGTCAATCGGTGGAAGACCGGTGATCGTCGGAGAGCCCTGTGCATCTCGGATAATCAGTGTTTCAGCCCGGGGGTGCAAGGCCAGGGTATATACTGTGTTACCGAAGAACGAGAAAAGGGGAAATAGGTCGAACAAACTAAATCGAAGAGGAGAATGCCGCCATGAGTGAACCTACAATTGTAGACAAGGCGTTTAATGTTGTCATGAAGCGCATGGTGGACACCGGGCAGGCCCCACACTATACGGAACTGGCAACCGAGCTTGGCCAGTCGCTGGAAGAGGGGAGACAAACTCTCCACAACTTGTTCTCCTCAGGCATTGCCGGCTGGCTGTACCCGCGAACCGATTACATCGTCTCGTTCGCGCCATTTAACAACCTACCGACCCAGTACCGCATCACTATTGGCGGGCAACAGAAATGGTTCGGTCAGTGAGGCTTTGAATCGCTGGCGGTCTGCTGGCTTTTCCCCGGAAAAAAGGTGACAGTGGATTTCCCCTGCCTTGATTGTGGTGATCTTCTCCGGATCGAAATGCAGGATGGACAGGTTATGAATGAAGAAGCCCAGGAGTACATGGCCTACGTGTCCGTGCCATTTTGGAAGTGGTTTGATGACACTGCTCATGCCTGAAGCACTATGAATATCTTCCGGTCGGAAGGGCACGTTCGTAATTGGGCTTCATTTGTAGAGGGAACAGATGAAGGCATCACCCCTGTGCCGGATATGGTCAAACTTTTCTCCGGACCATATTTCAAACGACGCTTCGATTCAGATTACGTCTCCCATATGTTTGAATACGCCAGGGAGATGATAAAGGTCATGAAAGACATCGGTAAAACCGGTCCGTTCTGGAAGAGGCCCAAAGCCTGAAAGGTTTGAGCTCAGTAAGGCAAGAGGAGTAGATTAAATATAGTGGCCCCTGCGATGTCCGCTGGATCTTATCCCCTTAACCCGCCGAGGTGCGTTGGATGATACCTCCTATTGTTGTCCACTGCGGCATGGGTCTCCTGATGACTGCTTTCTCGGTCCCTCTCGTGCTGCGCAAGGTTCCGATGAACCGTGTGTATGGAATTCGCGTTCCCAAGGCCATGAAATCCGACGGTCATTGGTACGACATCAACGCTTACGGTGGGAAGCTTTTCTTGGCCTATGGTCTGGCCCTCACTATTTTCGGAATCATAGCGCACGACTTCGCACCTCCGCCGACAAGCATATGGACTGCTGTCTTCATCGTCGGGCCTCTTCTAGTGATCTTCCCGATTCTTGGTTTGATCAACTCGTATGCTCGAGGGCTCCCGGATTAGGCCGGCGACAAACGCTGAATTCCGGGCGCATCGAAGAAAGAACCTGAGGTCAAAGAGAAGGGCGGGCACAATTGAGTATGGTGTACCCGGAACTTCCGACTCGGCCAACCCGTTGACTCAGCCTTCTGCCGGCGGTATCTTGTGTTTATGGTGCCCATCAGAAGGAGAATACATGACGGAACTGCTTAAGAAAGCCTTAGATGCTGTTTCAGCGCTCCCTCCCGAGCGCCAGGACGCTCTGGCGAAGATGATTCTTGCGGAGATTGAAGACGAAAAACGATGGGATAAAGCCTTCGCAGGATCGCAGGATAAGCTTGCCGCCATGGCGGATGAAGCGATTGCCGAGCATAGAGCCGGTAAGACCCGCCCGATGGACGAAGTGCTTTGACCAGCAGGGCTTCCAGTAGATTCTGGCGAGCTTTCGAACGTCTTCCCTCTCATGTGCAGGTTAAAGCAAGGGAAGCCCACGCACTGTGGATGGAAGATCCCTGGCATCCATCTCTCCAATTCAAAAAAGTCCATGACCGTTACAACATCTTCTCCGCCCGCATCGATCCTCACTGGCGTGCTTTGTGCTCCAAAGACGCGGACGTGTTCATCTGGTTCTGGATCGGAACGCATGACGACTATGACAGGATACTGTCTCAAATATAATCGGTCTCTTCTTCATTAATTTCTCCGAGCTAAGTTCCGAATACTCCACATTTCAGTTCTTGTCGAGAAATGCCTTCAGGCGCCAGAGCAGGTTATGAGCCAAGCGGCACGTTGGTTGCGCAGGCTACTCTCATCAAATCACACGAAGAGGCAATCGGAGGCAACAAATCATCTTTTTCTTGGCATCGACGGTCCATCGGGGACATATGGAAGACGCTTGTCCGATTGCTGAGAAGAAAGAAGCGGGACCAAAGAGAAAAGGCGGGCTTTCCCAGTTTGTGTGTTATAGTTATGGATAAATAAGCATTGAGTTGGATCGCCGCACCGCGGCCGTAGTATGCACTGGGCCAAGCGGGACGAACGTTGCAATATAGCTAACAGGGAGGGGATAACATGCGCATGTGGGCGGTTGTATTTTGCACGTCGGTAATTCTCTGCGGATCGGTATGGGCCGCGGCTCAAACTGCGGATGTGATAAAGGGAGCATCTTCCGATCTGAAGGTTACGATGGTTGGTCACGCCTCCGTAATATTGGAATACGGCGGCAAAGTTATCCACGTCGATCCTTTCGGAAAAATGGGTGACTATAGCAAGCTTCCGAAGGCGGAGCTGATTCTCATCACCCATGAGCATGCGGACCATCTGGATGCAGATGCCATAGCCAAAATCAGGACCCCAAAAACCATTGTCGTGAGTTCCGAGGCCGCAGCTAAAGGGACAAAGGCTGGCGTGGTGATGAAGAACGGCGATGTAAAAACCGAGCTCGGTTTCAAGATCGAGGCTGTTCCAGCTTACAACATAGTTCACAAGAGGGACACCGGAGAACCGTTCCACCCGAAAGGCAGGGGCAACGGGTACGTCATCACCTTTGGCGATCTCAGGGTTTATGTGGCGGGAGACACAGAAGATATCCCGGAAATGAAGGATCTCAAGAACATAACCGCAGCCTTTATTCCCGTGAATCTTCCGTACACAATGACCGGGGATATGGGGGCAAACGCGGTCAAGATGATAAAGCCCAAGTACCTCTTCCCCTATCACTACGCAATGGGTACGTCTCAGCTTCCGCAACTTCTTGCATTGATGAAGGACATCCAGGGAGTGGAAATCCGAGGGGTGAAGAAGTAATTTGCGCGGATTTGCCGGGCAAGGTCGATTCCTCGCTTTCCGTTTGGGGATCTGTGTGACGTGCCCCCGAATCACGTACTACCTCTAGGGCCGGGGTCACCCATTAAAAGGCCCTCTGTCAAGGGGAAAAGCATCCCTGTTGCAAGGAAAGAATGGTTTCCTTGCTGAGGGTACAGCCGTGTTGCGTACAGCGTCCGTCAGCGCCTGCTCTTCGCCTTT
>JBKQMK010000112.1:0-9227 GCA_052146735.1 Desulfomonilaceae bacterium
TCAGCGCCTCCTGAGCGGAGGCGTATTTAAGGTCCGGCAGGTAAACATCCACAATGCCATCCAGTAGTTCCAGCGTCTGGATCGATTCATAGCCGTTGGTATTGTAAACCAGCGGCAGATCCAGTCCCTGTTCCGTCGCGTGGGCCAAGGCATTGAGCAAACCGGGTAAATGATGTGTTGGGGAAACAGGCTCTATGGTGGAGCACCCGCTCTTCTGCAACCGTAAGATTTCGAGCGCCAACTCGTCCGCACTAAGGACACTGCCCAGTTCTCCCTGGCTGATCTGGTGATTTTGACAGTAGACGCAGCGCAGATTGCAACGGCTAAAGAAGATGGTGCCGGCGCCACCGCGCCCGGTAAGGGGCGGCTCTTCGCCGAAATGCGGCAGGATGGCGGCAATGGAGGGCTCAGGGCCAGCTCCGCAATACCCGCTTTCACCGGAAGCTCTATCTACTCCGCATGAGCGGGGACAAAGCCTGCACGGAGACGAGAGTTTCTCCGCCTCCTTTGCCCTTAATAGAATTTCATCATGGTTCAACAAAGGGGACATACTTTTCTTGCGTTCCGGATTACACCTTACACAATGACCCTTAGAAGATTCTTCCGTCCATAGTATCCGAAAAGACACCCCAATTAACAAGTAACTGAAAAAAAACGATCTTGATCGAGATGCAACGCTTAGGTTACAGTCGTGAGCGCTTTACGCAAATTCGCTCCGTCTGAGGTGAAACATCCCATGAGAATGACCAAGCTTTTGATACCGACCCTAAAAGAGGACCCGTCAGATGCGGAAGTGGTGAGCCACAGACTGATGGTGCGGGCCGGGATGATCAGGAAGCTTACCACTGGAATATACTCGTATTTGCCCTTGGGATACCGGTCTTTGAGGAAGATGGAACAGATCGTACGGGAAGAGATGGATGCGGCTGGGGCCCAAGAGGTCTTCCTCCCAATGGTCCAACCCGCGGAACTCTGGAAGGAGTCCGGCCGCTGGGACTTTTACGGAACTGAACTGCTCAGGTTCAAAGACAGGCACGACAGGGAATGCTGCCTAGGTCCCACCCACGAGGAAGTGATTACCGATTTGGTACGCCGCGATGTGCGCTCCTACCGCGATCTTCCCCTGAACCTGTACCAAATCCAAACCAAGTTTCGGGACGAAATACGACCGCGTTTCGGGCTTATGCGCGGTCGAGAGTTCATGATGAAGGACGGCTACTCCTTCGACGCGACTGAAGAGGGGGCTGAGGAGTCCTATCGTCTCATGTGGGACGCTTACCGGAGGATCTTTGAGCGATGCGGCCTGGGCTTTCGTGCGGTAGAGGCGGATAGCGGACCCATTGGAGGCAGTTTCTCTCACGAATTTACGGTATTGGCAAACACCGGCGAAGACACCATTGTCTCATGCGATTCCTGCGACTACGCGGCCAACATGGAAAAAGCCGAGATAAGGCCGTGCGAGCCTGTCGACACGGCAAGCGGGACATCACGAAAGAAGGTCGAGACGCCCGGTACGAGCACAATCGAGGAAGTCTCCCGGTTCCTGAATGTGAAACCACAGGATCTTATCAAGACCTTGATTCTGAGATCGGACGTAGGGCCTGTGGCAGTCCTCATACGCGGAGATCATGATCTCAACGAGGTGAAGGTCAAGAATTTCCTCAAGGCTACGGAATTGGAGCTGGCGGATGAACGAACGATCGTAGAGGTTACAGGCGGGCCGCTCGGCTTTTCCGGACCGGTGGGACTTCAGAACGTGACGATTCTCGCAGACCATGCGATCCGCGGCATGAGCTCGGCTGTGGTCGGAGCGAATGAGAAGGATGCACACCTCGTGGATGTTAATCCCCAGTCCGATTTCCGTACCGACCATTACGGGGATTTCCGGGCAGCGGCCGCGGGTGACGCATGTCCTCGATGTGCAGGCAAGCTGCTCCTTTCCAGGGGTATAGAGGTCGGCCACGTGTTCAAGCTGGGGGTGAAGTACTCGGAGGCCATGAACGCACGATTCCTCGACGCGGAGGGTCAGGAAAAGCCCATGATCATGGGGTGCTACGGCATAGGAGTGAGTAGGACGATTGCCGCGGCCATAGAGCAGAATCACGATGACGATGGAATCATTTTCCCGCCTGCCATAGCCCCGTTCACCGTGATAGTTACGCCCGTCGGCGCGAAAAGCGTTGAAATAGAAGAGGCCGCGGATCGAGTGTACAGCGACCTGTGGAACGACTCGATCGACACTCTCCTGGACGACAGGGATGAAAGGCCGGGGGTGAAATTCAAGGACGCTGATCTTATAGGGATTCCTTTCAGGGTCACCATCGGGAAGAAGTCTCTTGCTGAGGGGAAAGTGGAACTGAGAAACCGACAGACCAAGGAAATGAAACTCGTCGAGATCTCGGGAATAGTGGAAGCGGTAAGAAAGGGGCTGGAAGAGTGGGGCGCCTGACTCCACGCCGCCAACGCGGATTTGCGACAAATCGGGGCAGAATAGGAGGCATGCCGCGGAACACTGAGATTTCGCTAGAATTCCCTATCTAGGTTCTGCAAGAAAGGTTAGGATAACAAGGCGATAGCGAATTGCTTTCGATATCTCCTGTTCCAGAGATTTCTGAATCGAGCGTCAAGTAGCCAAAGCGTTCGTTGATTGCCTCAGGAACGCTTCGGTCAGCAGAGTCTCGGGGGCGTATTTCTTGCCATGATTTCAGTTGGGTTCGGACTCTCGAAGGCTCTTGGGGAGGGACCATGTATCTTGCGGAGTTGAAAGTCCAAAACTTTCGCTGTCTCAATGATCTTTCCATAGGATTCCTACCCGGTCTCAACGTAGTTGTTGGAGAGAATAACTCTGGAAAGAGCGCGCTCATTGACTCCCTTCGGCTCGTGCTTACCTTGGGACAACAGCGGCGGGATGTTTTCTTTTCTGAACAGGATTTCCCGCACGACAGCGATGGCAACTTGACGAACGAATGGTGCGAGATCCACGCCACTTTTCATGGGCTGTCACCGGAGGAGCAGGGTGGTTTGCTTAGTTGTCTTGTCGAGCCTTTCGATGAAGGCAGTGCGCAAGTGCACTTGAGATACGAGTTGAGGAAGAGCAGCGCGTTGCGCAGAGTCCGAACAATAGCATGGGGCGGGACGCACCAGGGGGAAGGACTGGATTTTCACGATCTGGAAGGGATTTTGTCGGTGTACCTGGAGCCTTTGCGAGATCCCCAAATCGGGCTACAGCCTGGACGAAACAGCAGGATTGTTAGATTACTCAGGGTTCTTTCATCTGGCGAGGAGCAAGAACAAGAGCTGAAAGACAAAGTCATAGATGCGAACAAGGCGATCGAACAACATGCGCTTATCCGTTCCGCAAAGGACCATGTTGACGGTCGGCTCAAGGACATCACTGGCGAGATCTATTCACAGACAGCCGAGCTGCGGATCACTGAACCCAGCTTCAACAAGATCACCGAGTCGTTCCGGGCACTATTTGGAAATGGAAGAAGCTTTTTTGAAATCTCTGAAAACGGCCTCGGATTCAACAACCTGCTGTACATAGCCACTGTTCTCAGCGAATTGGAGCAGGCCAAAACAAGCAAGACAGACGAGATAGACTTAGCTGCACTCTTGATAGAGGAGCCAGAAGCACACCTTCATCCTCAATTGCAGACGGCACTGATCGACTACCTTGAAACTGTTTGTGCGAAAATAAATGAGCCCCGGGCATCTCAGAATGGCGAGCACACCCCACCGGTCCAAGTGTTCCTCACCACCCATTCCCCTACACTCGCCTCAAGGGTCAATTTGGATTCTCTGAATGTCATCCACTTCGATAAGGCTGGTAACCCGTCGAGTTTCCCTGTGAGAAAGTCAAAGCTGGCAGACGATGAAAAGAAGAAGCTCAGACGCTTTCTTGATGTGACAAAGGCGCAACTCTTCTTTGCCAAGGCGCTGATCTTGGTGGAAGGAATATCAGAGGCGCTGCTGCTTCCCGTCTTCGCACGTCAGTTGAATCTGGATCTCGAACACCACAGAGTCTCCGTAGTCAACGTTCAGTCTACCTCTTTCGAGCCGTTCGCCAAGCTTTTTTGGGAGGAAGGGCTCGAGCTACCAGCGGCAATTGTCACCGACAGCGATCCCGGGGAATCGTGTTACCCGGCTTCCTATGATCCCAGCAAGATGTCGCCAAGGGCGATGAACATCAAGTCTCTCGAAAGGGGCAACGTGCAAGTCTTCTTTGCTGCCAAAACATTCGAGTACGATTTGGCACTCTGTGGAAACGCGGATTTTATGGCAAAAGAGTATCAGCAGCTACGTTCCCAAAAGGGTTCCGCGATGGTACGGGCGGTATCTGCCGCGACGGATGACAGCGAAAAGGCCCAGCAGTTCTTCAAGAATTTCGATTTGAAAGCCGACAAAGCCTCTTTTGCACAGTCCTTGGCCGACACTCTGTCGCAAACTCAGGCGGCTTTCCGCATTCCCCAGTATCTGCAAAACGCGATAACGTTCGTCACGAGGCGGCCAGATGACCCGACTTCTTGAACGACTGAGTGCTTACATCCACAGCGATGAATTGACGGACGAGCAGCGCGCGATTTGCCGCGAATCCGGTAGCTTCGTGGTCCGAGCTTGCCCAGGCAGCGGGAAAACGAGGACGGTAGGCACCCGCCTGGCTTGGCGAATGGCGCACTGGAACAGACGCCGTTCAGGGATTGCAGCTCTGTCTTTCACCAATGTTGCGTGGCAGGAGATCGGCCATTACATGCATGACACACTTGGGTTCCCCAGTTCACCTCCTCACCCTCATTTCTTGGGAACTATAGATTCCTTTGTGAATAGCTTCATATTAAGTCCCTTTGGACATGTCGTAATGAAGTGCAGTCGAAAACCTGAGGTTGTGCATCCTGCCAGCGCACTCCATTCCTTTGTCCAAGGCTTTAAACAACGTAGCCTCGGTCCTTGCATGAAAACCGGATGTAAGCCGACATCCTTTGCCATTGCTCCGAATGGAGGGCTTGAATGGTGTGGTGAGAGGAGGCAGCCCGCCTGCAATCGCGATCACTGCGGGGAGATGAAGCGCGTTATGGTGCAGGCGGGTTATGCGCTTCCGACTGATGCCATGTACTGGGGGATGAAGGTAGTATCCGATCACCCTGGAGTGGCCCGCATTCTAGCCATGCGATTCCCTGAAATAATTATCGACGAGGCACAGGACACAACTGACATCCAGTATGAGATTCTGATGCAATTGTGGCAGGGAGGAAGCCATGTGATAATGGTTGGTGACCCGGATCAATCCATTTTTGAGTTTAGCGGTGGGCGACCCGACAGATTCCTTGCGTTTGAGACGGCGTGTAACAAAACACTCCAACTTTCAAAGAACTTCCGGTCGAGCCGGAAGATTTGCGAGGCTACATGTCTTTTTTCAAGAGAGAATTCAAGAGCTTTGGAATCAGCAGGGCCATGGCGTGATTTTCCTGCCAAGCCGTCGCTGCTCAGGTACGATCCAAAGCAACCCACTCAGGTTATGGATAGATACCTGGAGTTCCTGGAAGCCTGGGCTCTTGATGCAGTTGGGGCGGCGGTTTTGTGCTGGAGACACAACTTATTGAGATCCTTGACCGGAGACGGTGATCTCGAATGGCCTAAGGGCGTGACGAATCTAGCCAAAATCCTGGCACGTGCAGCAACCTACAGGGATAATCTAGAACTGGTTCGTTCTCACGAATTGGCCATGGGGGCTCTCTCGGAAATTCTCTTGTCCACAACGCTGAGCAGGCGAGAACTTCGGGA
Source organism: Desulfomonilaceae bacterium (assembly GCA_052146735.1). GTDB lineage: Bacteria > Desulfobacterota > Desulfomonilia > Desulfomonilales > Desulfomonilaceae > CAWBBA01. The sequence continues at coordinate 5,782 of JBKQMK010000112.1, forward strand.
AAAAGACTGTCTGAGACCATGGAAACGCCTCTCATACTCCCTTCTCGTGCAACTCCCCTCATCAAAAACCCCCTTGGCGGAATGGGGTCCGAAGGCGCGGGTGGCTGTCGAGCATTTTCTTGCTGAGTATGAACTGCCTGCGGGAATCGGACTGGCCCAGAACTTAAGAAGGGTCAATCACCAATTGGGCTCAGCGGAGGTATCAGCATTTGTCCGAGCACGTTTCACTAATCAAGGCGTTACGTTCAAAGTAATTCATCAGGCCAAAGGAGAAACGTACGATGCAGTTATGGTCGTGGCTGGCTCCGGCACGAAGAGGCGGCCTGGTGATCTGAGTCAATGGCTTAACTCGAATGGCAATTTTGAAGCAGAGCGGCGCGTGGGATATGTCGCCGTCACGAGGCCCAGGAGGCTATTGGTCTTGGCCGTTCCCACCGACACCCCGGACCATCTCGTAGAACAACTGCGACCGTATTATGATATCTCGCCTTAGCGTCGCATTGCGCAAATTGCCCCATAATGAAACGCCACTTGCGTGCGGTTTACAGGGCTTGTAGCTATGCAAGCTATTTGGGGCTCATGACACTAGACGGGTTTTCAATGAGCTACGCCAGGACTTCTCCTGCCCCTTCTCCGACAGAGGGGAAACATCTTGGCAAGCTATCGCCCACCGGGCGGTGCCCATCATCATCAAGGAATGGCTCAAATCAGGGCAGAATTTTGGAATCGCCGGAGTCCCAACGCAACGTTGGTACAAGTGCCCAAATATGCTATAAGACAGCGGGAGGGCATGATGAAATGAAACTGGACCGCATCACCGTGGATCCTGCTCGTATGAACGGTCAGCCCTGCATACGGGGCATGCGTCTAACCGTGCGACGTGTCGTGCAGTTGGCGGCCTTCTACCCTGATCGTGACGAATTGCGCCGGGAATATCCTGAGCTTGAAGACGAGGATATCCGGCAAGCACTTCTCTACGCGGCCACGTATCTGGATGACCGCGTTGTCGATCTTCCCGCAGGCAATGAAACTGCTGCTTGACCAGGGTCTCCCGCGATCAGCAGCAAGCATACTCCGAGAGGCGGGAATAGACACAATCCATGTCGGTGAAATCGGCTTATCTACTGCCGGGGACGCTGTCGTTCTTCAGAGGGGACATGATGAAGGACGTATCATAGTCACGTTGGATTCCGATTTCCATGCTATTCTTGCGCTTTCGGGCGCCATGACTCCTTCGGTCATTCGTATTCGTATAGAAGGGTTGCACGGAAAAAAGACGGCAAGTCTAATACAGAGAGTTATCACGCTTTATGAAGAGGACTTGGACCAAGGCGCAGTAGTCACAGTGCAACCTGGTAGGGTGCGCATCCGTCGCCTTCCACTGTAGCCGTAATCACGAATTTTCGCCCCAGGAACTAAATGAAATTCGGCGGCTTGTTCAGTCCAACATTTGGAAAAATCGTGGAGAGGTGGGATGAGTACTGCGGTTGGGGTGGTTGAGCCAAGACTTCTGGACGTGCGGGTCACTGATGCCGAGATCATAGCGTACCTGGCTGATGGACGGACCATCAGTGTGCCGCCGGCGTGGTCGTGGCGTTTGTCCGAGGCCACCCCCGAGGAGAGGTCACATTTCCAGATTATCGGGGACGGCCAGGGTATCCACTGGCCCGATATTGACGAAGATATCAGTGTCGAAGGCATGTTGTACGGGGCGCCCGCTCGCAGACCGAGTCCCAGGCATGCGGATCAATAAACCTTCGATCACTGTCCGTAATAGTAATTGTAATTGTACGGGTTCCCCGAGAAGCCCCTTTGTTGGGGCTGTTGGTAAGCGCCTTGATACTGTCCGCCGTAATTACTTCCGTAACCGTAGCCCGCATAGGGATATTGATATTGGTTGTTGTAGTAAGATGGCGGCGGAGCAGTGGGATACCATGAACTAGGATATTCATTCATGGGGGCTGACCATTTTATCGGGTCGCGGGCCCATGCAGACGCGCAAAGAAAAATCATCGGAATCAATATGAGAGCAACAAATCCAAAACTCCTCTTCATGGAGGGTCTCCTTGCTCGATGGGACTTCCTCGTCTATAAGGATACCCTGTCATGGGTCTCGGATTCAACTAGAAACGAGATCGAGACTCTTCCCCCCACTGGAAATTCACAAAAGATCGCTCTATATTAAGCCTCATGCCTCGCCTCCGAAAGCCCGGAAAGAATAATCGAAAGTTGAAGGCCCCCAAGGCCCCCGTCAGTAACGCTGGCTCCTCTCTTGATGCCAAGGCGCGGACCGGACGTTCTCTCGTTCGAGACTTGGTAATGGGGTTAGTGGTCTGCTTTCTCTTTTTTGCTGCAATCGAGACGGTCTTGCGTATTGCAGGGGTTCCTGCCCGGGATCCGGGAGATGACCCGTTTGTGGGGTTTTCGGGGACGCAGCCACTGTTCGTAGTAGAGAACGGCATCGCGTCCACTGCCCCGGCTAAACTGAGGTTCTTCAACCAAGCGTCGTTTCCTGTTAAGAAAGGTCCCGACACAACCCGGATCTTCTGTTTTGGGGGCTCGACAACATACGGGCACCCGTTCGACGGCAGGACGGCCTTTCCCCGATGGCTGGAAGATTTACTCAAGGCTTCGAGTCCGGATAAGAAGTTTGAGGTGATCAACGCAGCGGGCGTGTCGTACGCTTCCTACCGAATTGTGCCTCTTGTTCGGGAGGCCCTTCAATACAGCCCTGATCTGATAGTCATTTCCGACGCGCATAACGAGTTCCTGGAAAGGAGGACTTATTCGGGTTTGCTCGATCAAGGCCGCGGATTGCTCACCGTCAGATCGCTCATGGAGCAATTGAATATCTATCAGGCGCTCAAGAGAGTCGCCGAACTCCTGCTGGCCCCCGGTGGCCGTCAGTCCGGGACATATTCGCCTCCCCAGACCAACGCTCAGGCAGCTCAACCGTCAACTGCTGCGGCGGTGCAGAACCGACAGACCGGAAAGCCGATGCTGCAACAAGAGGTGACTACAATTCTGGACCGGAGCGCGGGATTGGACCTGTATCACAGAGACGAGGAATTCTCGAAAGAGGTGGTGCAACATTTCGCTTACAACCTGCGGGCCATGATTACCCTTTGCCGAAACGCAGGCGTGCCGGTGATCCTCGTCGAACCGGCTTCCAACCTCAAGGATTTCTCCCCCTTCAAATCTGAGCACGGACCAGAACTGAAGGCTTCTGACAAGGCCGACTACAGAGAGCGGCTTGATCGCGGCATAGAACTCTTGAACAAGAATCAATACGAAGAATCTCTCGATCTCATAGCTGGGGCGATCAGCAAAGATCCACTTTATGCTGAAGCTTATTACTTCAAGGGAAGGACTCTTCTCGGGCTCGGACGGAACGCTGAAGCGCGCGAAAACTTCGTCAAGGCGAGAGATCTCGATGTATGCCCTCT
>JBKQMK010000113.1:0-10749 GCA_052146735.1 Desulfomonilaceae bacterium
TGGTATTCATTAATTCCGGCGTGAAGTTGACGACCATAGACGAAGAAGGGGCTGAGGCGATCTCCATGCTGGAGGAGAAAGGCGTAGAGATTCTTTCTTGCGGCACCTGTCTCCAGCACTTTGGCATCGAGGACAAACTCAGAGTGGGAAAAGTTACGAATATGTTCGAGATCATAGAATCGCTCAACTCAGCCGCCAAGGTCATTTCACCGGATTGAGCGATTCGTCGCCGAGGGGCGGAGACTCCTGAAGGGACTTTCAGCCTTGGCGGAGGGCTCTGCACAAAACGGTACCCTTCCCCGACGGCCAAAACTATTCCTTGGGCAAGGCCCCATAAATGTCTACGATGGCCTTTCGAATCCGGTCTACAAGGTTTTGTTGGGTATATTCGGGAGCATGAATCCTTTGCACATCCGGCTCACCCTTCTGTAATTTCATACTTACAAGCATCAATGCCTCTTCCTTGGCAATTATTACGAATTTTGTCTGTTTGTCATCAATCGTGCAAACCCAATCAGGGCCCGCGACTCTGATTGAGGGTCTAATTCCCGAATCATTTGCTGCTTGCAGCTTTGCAACTATATGGCCAAAGGCTTCTTCAATATTCATTTTGCGCTTTCCTCTAACAACTACGATTCTAATTCGAGCACATCAGGGGAGAGTGATCTTGACGGCTGCCCCCTCTTTTGGGAGTACGGCATTGACGGCAACCGAACGTTCATTCATTGTCGCCGTAATCTCGTATTGGCCCAAAAAGCCACGCTGTTTGTAGACTCCATTGCGATCGGTCGATCCGTGGACGTCAGTCCACCATTGTCTGAATACCAGATCCCGCCACATAGCGCCTGCCGGCTTTAGCGACCAATCGCTACGATAAAGCTCCGCGCTCGGCTTATAGATCCGGTTTTCCCAGAAGCCCCATATGACTATTCCCCGGCACGCCTCATTGCTAAAAGCAACGGTCATAGCGTCCCGCAAATAATCCGCCTGCAACTGCTCATCGTCTCCCACGTCCACATCCAGTTCGGTTACTTGAAGCCGAGGGATCAATCTGGCGAAGCGATCGAACACTTCTGTCAGTTCGTCCGGCGGCGTAAGGGAAAGACGGTCGAAGTGGCCCATAAAACCAATGCCGTCAGGCGCGGCGTCATGGTCGATCAAGTAACGGATCACCCTCTCATAGGGGTCTCGGCGACGCCCGTCGGGGAGAATAAAGCCTTCGTTGACCCAAAGGCTTGCCTCGGGTGCCAGTTTCTTGGACTCCTTCATAATATCGACGTAGATATCCGGTGAACCGAATAAGGTTTCGAGGGTCTCGCCGCTACCAACAATATGATTGATGGCATCCCATTCCTTGATCCGATCTCCAACAGACTTAACCCGTTGCCGCATGTTAGCGAATAGATAGGTGCGCACTTGATGCTTCGGGGCATGCATGATTTCCGGCGGCAGCTCGTCAAGGAACCCGCAGGCAATCCAGTGCCCTCGGACCTTAATGTCCCGCCGGTTCAACCAGTTCAGGGCTCGGTCAGTCCAGTCTTTACGGTACACGGAACTGCGGTTTGATTGACTGTCATTCCAGGGGATGATTTTAAGATCGTTCTCGAACGTAGTCTTGTTGAATAGAGTCTCAACTATCTTCCTGTATGTCAGGATACTTTCAACTCCTCCATAATCTTTGAAATATTTCCGGATGGTCTCTGCATCTTCAGTGTTTACCCCCAGGAGCTTGGCAGTAACGGCTGAACCGAACTCGAACGCGTGTCTTCGCATCCTGATTTGGACCGTTGCATCCCGAACCGGTTTTCCCGCCGCATCAACAACGTTCACAGCGAAGTCAGCCTTCCGGATTCTCTCAATCCTGTCCAGGGCATCCTTGCGCCAAGGCGCGTCCGGCTCCCGACCCCTGTATGTCAATCGCGTGGCTGGTAGAGCGGCTAGTGATACTTTCTTCCTGAAGTTCAAGAGGCTGATGCCGCCTATCTCCACTGTTTGCGGCAGGAAACCAAGATGGAAAACTACCCTGACCTTATTCTCGCGTAGGGCTGTTTCAGCTCGAAATGGAATGTAGATTCTGCGCCAATCCCTGTCAGCGCTTACCGCCATAGTAACCAGCTTTTCGTGTGGCGAGCGCGTGAACTCCAAATATGCATCGGCTTTGGCACTGCCTGACTTGCCCTGTAATCTGGTGCCTCGAACGTAAAAACTCAACAAGCACGAATCACCCGCATCAATAGTTTCTGACAAATTTACGCCGGCACCAACGTCCCAGGCCACGGGTGTCTCTCTGCATGTCGTAGTACGGATTGCCCTGTGAAAGGGCATATCCTGTACTTCAACGATTTCACTTTTCGCAACACTGGATTCGCCTCTTGGGTACCAGTATATTGCTTCCATCGGGTCTTGAGGGAGCATGGAAGCGCCGCCCTCGGGGATCTCCAGAGCCTTTTGCTGATTCGCGCAAAAGGCGACACCAACACCTGTTGGCCACAAAAAGGAAGTTGCAAGAATTAGAATCAAGCACTTAAGAACTGGCTTCAAGGCATTTCTCTCCCTATGAGGCTCAGACCATCGGTTAACGCTTGCCCGAACGCCATGAATCAGCGCATTGGTGTGAATTACGCCGCAGCGGGGAGCGGGGAGCAGAGTATCGCGTACACGGAATTCCACACCGATATTCCCAGAGCCAGGCACGCGGAATCTGTGAAGCTCCCGTTCCGTCATTTCGCTGCGGGAAGATCTTCGTCCGCCTTGGTTACTCTGGGACGGATTACCTCAATAAGATTCATCATGTTCTGCCCAAGACCCAAGTCGCACAAATATCTCACCATTCGGCTGGGATTCTTCCTGAGCATACTGACAAACTGCTTCCAATACTGGACTCGGTATGGCGAACGAACTCCTTGTCTCCAGGAAAACCGCAGGAAACGGACCATATCCTCCACCCTGCCTCGATTGGATGACGCATGGTCGGAGACTCGGCTACCGGTTGGCCGGCCTTTACTCTTGGCCAGCGCAGCTCTCGTGGGTCTCATGTTGAGAAAGAAACGGTACACCCGTTCCATGTAGTGTGACGGTTCATACAGCTCGTCCCAGGCCGCCAGGAATTCAGCAACGATTTCCGTCTCCGGCCGGGTGGGAACAAAGTTCAGTGCGCACCCCGTCGTTTGACCGGAGGTTTTGTCTTCCAGCAGTCGTCCCTCTTTCTTGAGGCGCTCCCAAAGGGCAGTGTTCGGCAGGACCTGTAATAAGTTCAGTGCCACCATCGGGATGCTGGCCAGCTCAACAAAAGAGCAGATTCTCTGGCCTGCTCCCGGTTTTTCACCGTCAAAACCGATCACGAAACTGCCCACAACGGATAGACCGTTGGCATTTATGTTGCGTATGGACTCCAAAAGCGGATTGCGAATGTTCTGATACTTGCGGTTTAGTGCCAGGACATCCTCATCCGGAGATTCGATACCAAGAAACACCGTGGAGAAGTTAGCCTCAGTCATCAGGTCGATAAGCTCCAGGTCTTGTCCCAGATTCACCGATGTCTGTGTCCAGAAGTTGAACGGTTCCCCGTGTCCTTTCATCCAGGGGATGAGTTCACGGAGCGTGGCCTTCGCGTGGGTCTTTTTGCCGATGAAATTGTCATCGACTATAAATACTTCTCTCCTCCATCCCAGTCTATAAATGGTCTCCAATTCTTTTATGATCTGGTCGGGATTCTTATGACGTGGCTTGCGGCCGTAGAGGTTGACTATGTCACAGAATTCGCAGTCAAAGGGGCAGCCGCGACTAGTCTGAATCCCCAGGGCGATGTAGTCCTCGAAGTCTATGAGATCGAACCGCGGAATCGGCTATTCGGGCAGGTCGGGTCTACCATCGCTCGCAAATATGCCGCGAGTCTCGCCCCTTTCCAAGGCGTTGAGCAAGAGAGGGATGGCACTCTCCCCTTCACCTTTCACCAGGAAATCACATCCCGCTTCCAAGACCTCTTGCGGCAAGGAAGTAGCATAGGGGCCGCCGGCAACAACAATTTTCCCCCTCTCTTTTGCTCGTCGGAGGCAATCCAGCACACCCTCCCTTTGAACTATCATGCCGGAGATCATGACCACGTCCGCCCAACTCAAGTCGTCATCGTTAAGAGGTCGAGCGGCCAGATCCGTCAGTCGGAATTCCCATTCAGCCGGCAGGAGCGCAGCCACTGTTATGAGACTCAACGGTGGATTTAACGCCTTACGGCCGAGAATTTCGCATGATTCTCGAAAACATTCAGAATGAAGTCGGACTATCCGGATTCAGAAGCAATACTCGCATTGTCATCAATTCCCTCCCTCATTAGCAAACCTCTCCACAGCCCCACGGTCAATCATAATTTAGGCTGGAGATTCTCCATTTTCACTTTCGTCAAACCCATACCACTCTGAGGGTGAGCCGAAATCGTAGTAAGAATTACCGCAAACAACTACAATTCTATTTCGAGTCCTTCATAGGCTGCCACGGTCCCGGGGAATCTCTCTCGGGCTTTGGCCTCGATTTGCTCTACCACATCATCGTCGTTGCCGTGGTGAAATAGCACCAATTGCTTAACATTTGCTGCGCGAGCGAGTTCCACCGCTCCTTCCCAGGTGCTGTGCCCCCAGGACTCCCTGGAGAGATCATCCCAAAGACCAAGGTATTGCTCAGGTGTGAACATGCTGTCACAGATCAGCACGTCCCCGTCACGGGCCAGTTCCAGCATCGCCGAGTCAATATCCGTGCGGAATTCCGTGTCGCTGGCGTATATAACCGTTCTCCCGCTTCGATCTTCCACTCGGTAACCGAGACTTCCGCCCGGGTGATTCAATCTTGCTGTCCGTATCATCACGTCATCGATGGTGATCTTCTCGCCGGGGTCCAAATCGTGGAAGCTGATGGATGCGGCTAAGTCTTCGAGGGCTACGGGGAAGTTCGGCCGGCACATTTGATCGCTCATCATTCGGTGCACTGTTAAGTTGAGACCTCGTGCCCCGTAAAGGTGAAATTCGTTGCCAGGCTTGTACACCGGTCCAAAGAATGGAAATCCCTGAACATGGTCCCAATGAAGATGTGAAAAAAAGATGTAGCCACAGACGCGGCAATCTGTTGCGGGACAGCCCTTTTGATGGCGCAGCAAATCCTCTCCCAGTTCGCGAATGCCAGTGCCCGCGTCAAATATAATCAGAGTGCCGGCGCAACGGACCTCAACGCATGCGGTGTTTCCGCCATATTTCAGAGTCGAGGGTCCAGGCCGGGGGAGGCTTCCGTGAACGCCCCAAAACTTAATGAGCATCTCTGCTTCCACATTCCCATGGGAATATAGGATTGTAATTGTCCATTGATGTACTGAAAAGGCAATACTTTGAAACTACATTATTATTAGCACAGATCCGCGGTCAAAGTCAACAAACATAAGCTTGAAAGCTTGGTCTTACTGGATTTGCCTTCACGGCATTGAGGGACGAAACTTCACACCGATGCAGTGATTCGTAATTCAAATTGCCACCTTGCCCGCCCGCCGGTTCCTGCGGTAGGAGCAGGGCATGGAGACTGTCTCAAAACCCTTGGAATGGTTGAGATCGTAGCATGAATACCCGCACCCTGTATCCCTCTCTCCCTGGGAGAGGGCCGGGGGTGAGGGAAACGAAACAACTGAGAGCCCGAATAGTGGCACGATTCGAGCCTCACTCCGAGTTTTGAGACAGCCTCCATGCCCTGCCCCGGCGCGAGCTGTCAGTAATTTAGGGGCATTTCTCAATGCGGAGGAATCTAAGACGGGCCTAAAGGTAACAACTTGCCGCAAGACGAAAAGTGCTTGGGATGAAGGCACGAAGAAAAATCCTTCTACAGCACGCTTCTCCCTGAAAGGCTGTCTTCATTTATTCTCTGCAATCGGTCACTTTCCTATCTTCCGAACTGGTCGTACCATTCATTAAAGAATATCAGCAGCCAGATCTTATGAGCATTGTCTGCTCGTCCATTCTGATGGTCTTCCCAAACTTTTTCTACCGTCTTTTTATGAAAAAAGCTGTGAGTGTTATCAAGGAGTCTCTGTTTCGCCCATGTCCGGAGCCCTCCTTTGAACCAAGAGCCGAGAGGAATTTGGAAGCCATACTTTGACCGCTTCAGGATGGCATCCGGAACATGGCCGCGAGCCGCATCCTTGAGGATTCGCTTCGTGGTACGCCCCCTGATCTTAAACGCCAGAGGCAAACGGCAGGCAAGTTCCACGACTCGGTAATCGAGGAGCGGTGCGCGGACCTCGAGGGCATGAGCCATACTCATGCGGTCCACTTTCGTGAGAATGTCTTCCGCGAGATAGGTTTGAATGTCTGTGAACAGCATTCGGCTCACCGGATCCAAACCAATCCATTGTCGCGCGGCCGACAAGACGGGGTCGGCATCGACTTTATAATCCCCCCCGGTGAGACGAATAACCTCGTCTCTGGAAAAGGTGCGAGGGACCACGGCAAGCGGATCTTCACGCATCCTTCGCGCGGCCTGAACAAATAACTTCAGTTTCTTCGTGTAGCTAACCCCGTAATAATCAGTATTACCGGGAAGCCGATCGATGAGGGGTTCCAGCACGCGTTCCCGCAAAGCGGACGGGAGCATATCGTAAACAAGCTGGAAGCGCCGGGCCAGGTAGCGCTCATAACCCCCGAACAGCTCGTCACCGCCGTCACCGGAGAGAGCCACAGTCACGTGCTGCCGGGTATGCAGACATAGATGCCAGGTCGGTATAGCAGAAGAGTCCCCGAATGGCTCTCCAAAATGGCGAATCATTTTAGAAAACACGTTCTCGATGTCATATTCTACGGGGTACTGACGGTGCTCCGTTCCAAGTGACTCCGCTGCGAGCCTCGACCAGGCCGATTCATCGTGGCTGGTCCCCGGAAACGAGATGCTGAAGGTCTTTACCTTCTCGGAGCTGTTTCGCCTCATCAATGAAGTAACTAGGGTGGAATCGATCCCGCCGCTCAGGAAGGACCCAAGGGGCACATCGGATACCAGGCGCATTCTGACCGCATCGGCAATCGACTCTTCGAGCATAGCCATCTGCGTCCGATAGTCTTCTAACCTCTCGGGCTCAGGCGGTCCCCAATAGCGCCGGACATGGAGGCCCTGAGCATCAAAGGTGGCCGTATGTCCCGCGGGCAGCTTGTGCACTCCGCTAAAAATCGAGTGGGGGCCTGGAATGAAATCGTAAAGAAAATACTCGAAAAGCGCCTGCTCGGAGATTTCCCTTGGAACCGCTGCGTCTTGAATTAGAGAAAACAGTTCCGACGAGAAGCTGAGTCTGCCGCCTAGCTGGTGATAGTACAGGGGCTTCTTTCCAAGCCTGTCCCTGGCCAGAAAAAGACTCCGCTTGCGTTCATCCCATATCGCAATGGTGAACATGCCGTTGAGATCTTCCACAAGCGCTTCTTGCTTATCTAGATAGAGTTCGAGAATAACCTCCGTGTCGGAACGGGTTCGGAATTGATGCCCGGCGCTCTCAAGTCGGCTGCGGATTTCCTGGAAATTGTAGATTTCGCCGTTAAATACAAGAGCTGTCATACCGTCACGGGATAGCATCGGCTGTTTGGCGGAATCAGAGAGATCCAGTATCGACAGACGGCGGTGCCCGAGAACACACGAAGCAAACGAACAAACGCCGCCAGTGTCCGGCCCTCGATGGCGAAGGGCGGCAGTCATCTCCTCGACTGTTACAATCGAAGGTTGACTTGAGAAATCGATGATTCCGCAGAGGCCGCACATGGCGAGGGTTTTCTCCTTCGAGTTTCTTTTCGTGGGCTCATTGCAAGGATATTATGATTGTTTTTCTTGACACTTGAATAGTTTTATGAAAGTTATCCCTCGTCCTTAGCCGTAATGTCCTGCGGCTATACCGATTTAGCGGGTTAATGGTGAGGAGCTTGCACATGATCCAGGTGAGATGCCCGGAATGCGGATACCTCCAGACTCTATCTGAAGAAAGATTCTTATCAATATCGGACGATTTTCTCAACTGCCCGCATTGTCACTCAAAGGTACCGAAGGAGTGGACTCCCACAAAAGATGAGACCGTGCCTGAAGAAGCTAGCCACAAGATGCTGGCATTCTCTCGAAGAATTCTCAATGGAGGCGACGTCGGAAGGGATGTTGTTTATGCCCTCGATTCCCTGGTCCACCACTATGGGCCGGCGGAGGAAAGTAACAAGGCATTGGGCATAGGATATGCCGCACTGGGTGAGGCAAAGAAGGCCGAAGATTTTCTTATTCAGGCGCGGCAAGAGTCGCCGGCGGATCGGGAAATCATGCGCTCGATGCTCGGCGTGCTGGTTTCTCAAGACAAATTCCTTGAGGCAGTCGAAGTGGGACGTGCCCTTGCAAACTCTCGAGTCGCACGCCTGCAGGACGAGGACGTGGCCCGACTGGCAGTGGCGCTTGTTGGGATTGAGAAGGTAGACGAAGCCAGGGATTTGCTGGACTCGTATCCAAATTTGGATCCCCGCAATGCGCTTGTTAAACAAGCTCGCAAAGAGTTGAAACGGTCGACAGGATTGGGATTGCGGTCTCTCTTCCGAGAAAAGGGTAAAATACATCGTTTCCTCGGCGGCGCGGGAAGAGAGAGTTTGAAGTCATTGACCGACCGAGCCAAGAGCTTCATTGCGCCGCTGGAGCGCCCAGGGAGAGCTGTGCAGCTTGATTTGGACGTTCTCGAGAGACGCAAAAAAGCTCAAGCTCCCGTACCGACGGGCCCTTCTACAAAGAAGATTCAGCCACTGCTGGAATATTGGATCTACGCGCCGGGCTCGACAATTCCCAGATGGGAGGACATCCGAGACCAACTCGCAAAATATCATTCGCGTAAAGGCGACAGGGAGCGAGCCTTCAACTTTCTGGAATCCGCGCTGGAGAAAAACAATTTAACAATTGACTATGTCTTGAAGCAGGATGCCGAGGAACTCTTCAACTACCCTGAAGAGCTGATCCCTCTCAACTCCAGGGATCTGGACGACAATGACCGAAAAAATCTCATGGAAGCCAATATGATAGTGCGCCTCAGCCTTGTGCTCCCCGATTCTGCGCACACCGCCGGCCTGGCTTTTATGGTGATGTTCGTAGAGGCAGTGCGCTGTCTCACTGGTGGGTTGGTGCAGGATGCGGTCTCCCACACGCTGTGGGGGACGACCCAGTGGCAGGGTCATTTTCAGCAACCTCTGGAGAATCTGGTGGACTCCCATGTTCAGTTCGAACTGCTGGACGAGGACGGAGTAGTCTGGATTCACACGCACGGGATGCAAAAATTCGGTCTCCCCGAAATGGAGATGGAAGGGGTCCCGGCCGACCTTGCCCCATCTGCTCGTGCAATGATGCTTCTCGTGGGAGAGACGCTCATCGGCGATAGTCGGAAAAAGCTGAGCTTGGATGCCCCGCTGAATATCCCGAATACGCCTTACCTCTTTAAGCTGGAGGTTCGACCTCGAGACGAAGAAAATCATTTCCCGGTGGGAAGCCTGAAGATTCTGCCATACGTGTCAGACTATGACCCTCAAAGCCCCGCGGCCATCAAACACGTGCTGACCATGCTGAACTCGAAAGTGGCGACGCACTGTAATTCAGGGCGAAAAACCGAACCACCGGCGGTAGCGGCATCCTCAGAGCCTTCTGAAGACGCTGTCGCTGCCGCCATGAGAGAAAAGCTGCTCAGGGCACACAAAAAGGCTCGAACCGATCTTCCGATCTTCAAAAAGAGCTTTCAGCAGGCAAACGGCTCGCACCGGCATGTCTATGCGGTCAAGGTAGGCTTTCCTACTCAAGGAGGCGCTTACGAATGGATGTGGGTCTCCCTGGTGGCATGGCGTGGCCAGTTTTTGGTGGGGTGCCTGGAAAACACACCTGTCTTGAGAAAAGATCTGCACAAAGGGAGCCGTGTAGAGGTCAGTGAAGGGGAAGTATTCGACTGGGTGATAAGCGAAAGCGGAGAAGTAGTTGAAGGCGCCTATACCGAGCAGATTGCCTCCTGACGCCCGACGTTTAAGTTGATACTCAAAAGTCATGACCGTTTTGATCGCTAAAGCGGCAACATTATGGGCGAAGACTGTCATTGCTTTGATTCGCTCGCAATAACCGATGACCAGCCATCCCCGCGTAACTGAGTGTCTACAACGAGCGGGTTCCTGCCTTGAATTCATGCGCCATGCCCTAGCTAAGGGAAATGCGGAGAGAACAGAACCCTCCGGGATTTTTGCGCTGGACGATTCGGTCACCGCATCTCGAATCTCGATCTTTTCGCCTCTTCCGTTTTCTTCCTGTCAATTCCGGGGCCAAACATTGCTGTGGTGCGAAAAACTTTCCCAAACGAGGCAAGAATAGACAAATTAGTGCGAAAATATTTAGCTTATTGCTCGCGCACAACAAAATACATTCATCGTAATAATTTTGTTTTATCGGATATTAACGTCACTTGGCACGACCATTGCTTATCATCACCATAACATGATGGAACAAGAACATGGGCTAGTACCTCTTAGCGCTAATGTTAAGGGAGAGGGATTTGGGTAAGTCAAGCCGCGACATAATGCAGTTGGAACAGCTTAGAATGATGTTGAACTGTTACCAGACAATAGAGTGTCCACCGGTTTGCATACATGCATTGATGTTTCCCCTTAGCGATTTCCGGCCGCGAGTGCCCGAGGCCGAAAAAATTGGAGGGGCCATGATGTCTGTTCAGAGAATCGACGACTTGATCGAAGC
>JBKQMK010000114.1:0-7671 GCA_052146735.1 Desulfomonilaceae bacterium
GTCGTACCTTTGCCCACTTCGCTTGCAACATCAATTCCGCCACTATGCTCCTTTATAAACCCGTAACAAATGCTCAGCCCGAGCCCCACCCCCTTTACTTCCTTCTTCGTCGTGAAGAAGGCATCAAATATTCTTTCCACGTTTTGCGGTGGAATCCCAATACCGGTGTCTTCGATAGTAACAACAATGTTGTCATGTCCAGGGTCAAATCGGCTGCCGACTCGGAGTTCTCCGCCGTTCGGCATTGCGGTATTGGCGTTGATGACCATGTTGATAAACACCTGTTTCAAATGGCTCCCCACGGCCATAATGGAGGGGAGTTCCGGAGCAAGATCGGTGATCATGCGTATATTTAGGTTCTGGAACTGCTTCTCATAGAACAATAACGTCTCTTCGAGGAGCTTATTGATGTCCGTGGAGCTCTTCTGCTCGTCGTCGGGTTTGAAAAACTTCAGCATTTTTATTAAGAGACCTGAGGTTCGCTTACACTCATTGTAAGCAAGATCAAGATATTTCTTTTTTTCAAAGGTGTCCGGCAGCGAGTCTTTTGTCAGCTCCAGGCAGTTCATGATGCCGTAAATGGGATTGTTGAGCTCATGTGCCAGTTGGGACGCCATTTTTCCCATGGCAGAAAGCCTTTCGGACTGAATCAACTGCCGTCGTAGACGTCTTGCATCCGTGATGTCCCGCATTAATCCCTGGTAGCTCAAAACCTCTCCTTGTGCGTTTTTCGCAGCGTAACCACTCATGGAGACATCTCGGACAGTCCCATCCTTTCGAGCTATTTGCAGCTCGTAATCATTGACCTCGCTTTCTCTCGTGATTTTCCTGCGGAATTCCATTACGTCATCTGCGTTCACGCACAGATCTCGGTAATAATTCATTCCCAAAAACTCTTCCCGAGCGTAGCCTATGATATCTAACAGGGCCTGATTGCAATCGGTTACCGTTCCCTGGGCATCCGCGATGAAGACGCCATCCCGAATACTATTAAAAAGATCTCTGTATTTGGTTTCGGACTCGGCCAGTTGGGCTCGCATCAGCTTTTCCAGAGTGCGGTCCACCACAAAGCCGCGGTATCCACCTATGTTCCCGTTTTTGTCTTTCCACACGTAACTCGACAGGCTCACGTAAATCAACTGGCCATCTTTACGCCTGAAGGTGCCCCCCTCGTAACCCCTGACGAACCCATGCTTCTCAATTATTGCTTGAAATTTGGGTCTGTCTTCGTGGTTGCCCCACAACTGAGTGTTGAGATCTAGATCGAGCACTTCTTGTGTGGTGGAGTATCCGAGCATGTTGACCAAAGCGTCATTACAATCTATGAACTGTCCTTCCCGGGTAGAAATGTAAAACCCGTCTCGTGCCTCCGCAAAGAATTCCTTTTTATTGCGCTCGATGTCCAGAAGCCGTTGCTCAGTCTCCTCATCGCTGATTTCGTTGATCGAAAGAGGATTCTGATCAGACATGGTTTGCCTCCAGGCTTGTCCATTGCAATTCGGAAGAGTTTGAGGGGGTATCCACGCGGGAAGATCGCCCCAGAGATGATTGAGCGAATTTTTAATTTACTCGGCCAGCTCAAGAATGCGGGGAACGACCTCCTCCTTCCCTATAGCCATGATGTGGACTCCGTCAGCGATCTTCTCCTTGCGGATGGTTTTGATCATCCGTGCAGCGATGTTGATCCCTGTCTCCAGAGCTTTGCCTTTCGGTGCGCCGGCCAATTCGTCGATAAGGGCCTCCGGAACGAATATCCCCGGCACGTTCTTGTTCATGAACTTGGCCATTGGTGCGCTGGTCAAAAGCACTATGCCGGCGAGGATTTTTACCTTGAACTTCCTCGCATAATCCATGAAACTTCTGAAGTTATTGAGATCGTAGATCGCCTGGGTTTGAATGAAATCCGCTCCAGCATCGATCTTCTTCTCAAACTTTATTAACTGAGGTTCCAGAGGTCGAGCCTCGGGTGTGACGATGGCTCCCTTAACGAAACGAGGAACACCATCCAACGAGTTGCCTGCCAAATCCTTTCCGTCCGACAGCGTCTGGAGAGCATCCAGCAACTGAACTGAATCGAGATCGAACACGCCCTTGGCTTGCTTGTGATCACCAACGACCACGGCATCACCGGTGAGGCAGAGCACGTTGGTTATACCTCGGCTGTAAGCAAAGAAGAGATCCGCCTGCAAGGCCAAGCGATTGCGATCCCGGCACGTCATCTGGAGAATGGGCTCGCCTCCCATCTCCTTAACCAGAACGGCCCCTCCCAAAGAAGGGTATCTCAATACCGAGCTTTGATTGTCGGTAATGTTCATGGCATCGACACGGTCCTTGAGTAACGCGATGTGATGCTTCATAGGCTCTACGTTGACTCCCTTGGGAGGACCTATCTCTGCGGTCACAACGAACTTTCCCGAGTCGAGAGCTTCCTTGAACCCGCTCATTTGGACCCCCTTTCTTACTCGCGGCACACCTACTTATTGCCGGTCAGCCTCCTCAAGCGAAAGAACCAGATCCATGATTCCAGGTCTGAGGACAGTGTTGTGGTTTTTGGGAGGGTGGTATCTTCTCATGCGATTAAGCCGCCCTTGGCTCTGCAGCCTGTTGTAGATGACCGTCCAGGCGCACTGGCGTCCGTCACCAACCTCGCACATCCCCTCGTTGGTTCCACCGCAAGGGCCATTGAGGAGTCCTTTGTGGCACATGGTCACAGGACAGACTCCGCCTGTGTCGGCCAGGACGCACTGCCCGCATTGCATGCAGATCTCGGAATAGCGCCCTGTTGGCCCTTCCTTTCCCATGAAAAGAGTGTCGAGGGCCGGCACCACGGGTTTCTTGAGTTGCGAGGCAGCGGTCTGGACGCCAAATGCGCACGACATGACCAACACGGCATCTGCAGCTCCAAGTGAATCCTTAAAGGCGTGTTTTATCTCCGCGGTCACTTCGTCGCATCCTGTGGGTGGAACAGCGGTCCCGGTGACGATCTTCCCGGCATCGGTCAGTTTCCCCGCCATGGCCGCCACCTCTTCAATTCCACCGGTCCGGCACAAGGTGGCACACGTTCCGCAGCCGACGAGGAAGATACTCGTGTCGTCCGTCACGCTCTCCAAGATTTGCTCGAATGGTTTCTGTCGGGTAATAGTCTTCATGGCCAGCCTCTGTGAAGAAACGATGTGTTTACAAGTCTGTTTCGGAGCGGCTCTCTATCTCTTTCATGCGTTCCAAATCGCATCTGAGACACCGGGACGCCTCTATTAGGACCTGGTCTTCGGTAAATCCAGTCTCAAGTTCGCAGAAGCTCGATACCCGTTCTGCCGGACGCAGAGAGGGCATTTCGACCCTGGGTCTCGGTTGATCCAGTTCTTCAGGCCGCGACGGAGGTTCAGGAATCAGGTGGTATTTTTCGTCCATGATGACAAGGGGCTCTTTGATCCCCCTGAAATAACGATCGATGCTTAATGCGGCTCGTCGGCCTGTCGCTATGGCATAGATGACCATGGATGGGCCGGTTACGAAGTCACCTCCGGCGAATATCCATGGAATATTGGTGCACAGCGTATCAGGATCAACTTTCAGGGCGCCCCATTTTACGCGCTCCAATTGAGAATCCGCGGGCAGGAAGCTGAGATCAGGGGCTTGCCCCACTGCCGGCACCACCATGTCCGCTTCCAGGAAAAAATCGCTCCCTTCTACGGGAAATGGTTTCCTCCGCCCCGACTCATCAGGCTCTCCCAGGCTCATCCGAATGAACCTCACCCCTGTCACTTTGCCATTGGTCCTTTCAATTCTGGTGGGGGAAACCAGAAACTGAAACTCTATGCCCTCCTCTTGGGCCTGATGAAATTCGTAGGGTGAAACGGGCATCTCTTCCCTCGATCGCCGATACAAGACCGTTACGTGTCGAGCGCCTTTGCGCAGAGCGCTGCGGGCCGCATCGACCGCCGTGTTTCCGCCTCCGATGATGAGGACACGGTTCCCCATTCGGACAGACTCACCGGTCTTGACATCCCGCAGGAGGTGAAGTCCATAGGACAGCCCTTCTATGCCTTCTTGTTCCCCAGGGATGCGAAGCTCCTGGCTTCGGTGTGCCCCGGCAGCGACAAAGACCGCGTCGAATCCCTCTGCTCGGAGATCTTCGAGGGTGTGGTACTGATTGATGGGACTGTCGTAGAGTATCTCCACGCCCTTGGCCTGAATGTAGTCAATTTCCTTGCGGAGCACATCTTTGGGCAGGCGGAACTCCGGGAGCGCCACGTCGAGCATTCCCCCACCGTGGGAAAGGGCCTCGAACACCGTTGTCCTGTACCCCATCTTTGCAAGGAAATAGGCGCAACTCAGCCCGGCAGGCCCGGCTCCAACTACAGTCACTCGCTGTTTCCTGGTCACCGGAAAGGGCTCAGGGGGCGCTTGATTTGCATACGCCCAGTCGGCTGCAAAGCGTTTCAGATACCGGATGGACACGGGTTCGTCCACCTCTCCTCTGCGGCACTTCCCCTCGCATGGGTGGTGGCAGATGCGACCACACACGGCAGGGAACGGGTTTCGTTCCCGGATAACATCTATCGCTTTTTCGTAATCACCCTGGCTGAGGAACGCCACGTATGAGGGAACATCAATCCCCGCAGGGCAAGTGTGCTGGCATGGCGAAAGGACCAGGGCCTCGCACACTCCGGCGGGGCATCGTTTTCTGACGATGTGGGCTTCAAATTCATCGCGGAAGTACGTGAGGGCCGACAACACAGGATTCGGGCAGGTTTGTCCGAGAGCACACAAGCTTGTCCGTTGCAAAAGACCACCGATCCGTTCCAGCCTCTCGAGATCTTTCAATGTCCCGAGTCCTCTCGTGATCTTCGTCAATATTTGGAGCATCTGCTTGCTGCCGATGCGGCAAGGAGCGCATTGGCCGCATGATTCATCGGCGGTAAAGGAGAGGAAGTAGCGGGCCACTTCCACCATGCAGGTGTTTTCATCCATTACCACCATAGCGCCAGACCCCATCATAGAACCCACGGCCCGCAAAGAATCGAAATCTATGGGCAAGTCCAGAAGTTTCTCAGGTATGCACCCTCCTGATGGGCCACCGATCTGAACAGCCTTGCACTTCCTTTCTCTTGGAATACCTTTCCCTATATCGAATACAACCTGCCGCAGGGTGACACCCATGGGAACTTCCACCAGGCCGCTATTGTTCACTTTTCCTGTAAGGGCCAGGATTTTTGTTCCTCTGGATTCCTCAGTCCCGATCAGGGAATATACGTCCGGCCCCATAACAATGATGTGCGGAACGTTGGCAAAGGTTTCCACATTGTTTACCAACGTGGGGCAACCAAAAAGACCACTGTGGACCGGGTATGGCGGTCGAGGCCGCGGCATTCCTCTTCGTCCTTCGATCGCGGCTATCTGAGCGGTCTCTTCACCGCACACGAAGGCGCCGGCACCCTGGAAAACTCGAATATCGAAATCGAACCCACTTCCCAGAATATTCTCCCCCAGAAGCCCAATCTCTTTGGCCTGGTCGAGAGCCGTAGTGATCCGCTGTATAGCCAACGGGTAATCCGCCCGCAGATAGATGTAGCCCTCATTCGATCCCACGGCATACGCGGCGATAATCACCCCTTCAATAACGGAGTGAGGGTTCCCCTGGAGGACCGCTCGATCCATGAATGCGCCGGGATCTCCTTCGGCTGCGTTGCAAATGACGAACTTGCGAGGGCCTTCGGCAAGCAAAGCCAGCCGCCATTTCGCTCCTGCAGGGAAACCTCCGCCGCCGCGTCCTCGCAATCCTGAGCGCTCAATGGCGTCTACCACGCGTGCCGCTTCCCAGGACGCGAGAACTTCTTCCAGCGCCGCATAGCCGCCGTGAACGATGGCTTCTTCGATGGAACAGGGGTCGATGAGACCGTTGAGAGACAGAATGAGTCGTTTTTGTTGCGCAAAGAATGGGATTTCAGGCTCGTACACGAACCTCTTTTCGCTCTCCGGATCTGCGTACAGAAGCCTTCCAAGGATGTTGTACCGTGCGATAGTTTCGGAGACCACTTCAGGGACATCTTCAGTGGAGACCCTTTGATAGAAAATGCCGTGCGGTCTGATGGCCACCAGAGGGCCCCGTTCGCACATGCCCATGCAACCGACACGTTTGATCCGCACCTTGCGGTCTGTCCCTTCGCCGCCCAGTTCCGCCTCGAATCGGGAAGCGACCTCGTCTGCTCCCCATGCTTGGCAGCCGGTGTCGGAACACACGGCTATCTCCGTCATATAGGGATCACGCCTCCGCTGGAGAGCCAGACGAAACCTCGTCAAATCGGCAACGGAATTCAGACGATCCATGACGTCACCCTGTCATGGGAGGTTCTTGAGCACGGCCTCTATCCTCCCCGCATTGAGTTTTCCGTAGTAGGCTTTGTTTATGACCATCACAGGGCTCAAAGCGCAGGCGCCCAGGCATGCGACAGTCTCAAAGGTGAAGCGCATGTCTTCCGAGGTTGCGCCGTCTTCGAGCCGGGTAAACTTCCTGACCGTTTGGTACACGGTCCTCCCGCCTCGAACGTGGCAGGCTGTTCCCCGACATACTCTGATGACGTTTTTGCCCCGGGGCGTGGTCGTGAACTGGGTATAAAAGCTAACTACCCCAGCAACCTCCGATGGGAAGATCTTCATGAACTTCGCGATAGGTCTCACTGCATCAGGGTGAAGGTATCCAAACTGTTCCTGAACCGCCTGAAGTACGGGGATAAGATTTTCGCGCACGGGTTGGAACTGTTTCAGGATTTCGCCCAGGAGCGTGATGTCCAATTGCTGTCCCATTACCTATCCTCCTCGGATGCAATTGAAACATAGATACGATCCCAACCTGGCGGACAATATTCTTCCGGCCATGGGAGCAGTCTCTGAAAAATGTACCGTGGACCCGCTGCAGGAATTACCAATCCGGACGGAGGGACCTCAAAGTCTTCAATTACCCGCGCCCTGGCTTCGCCCACCTCTGAACGGAGCCGCACCCAACTCCCGTTTTTTGCCCCGATCCTTTGCGCATCATTCGGATTCATTCTCACGGATGCGGTTTTGCCAAAGCGAGCCAGACGCCACGACCTCCCGGAAACCACCCCGTCGCCAGGATGAGCCGGTTGTGCCTCCGGGTACACCTTCCAGGGACGATCGGGCGGCGGCTGCGGGGGAGCAACAAACGCATCCGGCGGCGGATATGGAACCCACTTGCGGACGCTGCGGGATTTCGCGTATCCTCGGCCGTTTCCAGGATTGCCGAGCAATGTTCCTCCCGCTTTTCCGACTGCCTCCCACGTCAGCCCGCTCCATGCAGGACACGTCCTTGTGATTTCTTCAAAGATATCTCTTGCGGTGACAAAGCCTAGAGGGAACCCCATCATGCCCGCAAGATCCAGGATGAAGCGAGCGGTTGGCCGCGCGTTCCCCGGCGGGTCGGCGAGCTTCGAGACGCGTTGAACTCGGCCCTCAGTGCTGTCGTAGGTCCCGTCGGTCTCGGTAATCGCTGCAATGGGGAGCACTATGTGGGCCGTCTCTTTACCGACCGCCGGGAACATACCTGTTCGCACGACCAAATCAGGCACAGAAAGGGCTTTTTGCGTCCTGTCCGTGTCGGGAAAGGTCGCAAGAGGATCGACTCCGAAAAGCAAAAGCGCCTTAAGCTCG
>JBKQMK010000115.1:0-7196 GCA_052146735.1 Desulfomonilaceae bacterium
TCCGTAAAAAATCTCTCCTGAAATTCCTCCAAGCTCAGTGACTCCTGCTGCATTCGCTCGTCCATCCTTCCTCAAAGATGGGCAAGGCTCATAGTATGCCTTCGGAGGGAAGTCAATAGGCGTTTAATATGATTACATTTAACTAAAATCGACTCTAATTGAAATGTAGTTTGAATTGATGAGGAATGTACAATGGCAAGTCAAACAAGGCAAATTCCAGAAGGTTTTCACACAGTGACCCCCTATTTAGTTGTAAGTGATGCTGCCGGGGCCATTGATTTCTATAAACAGGCTTTCGGGGCCGAGGAACTATTTCGCCTCGAGGGTCCCCCCGGAAAGATCGGCCACGCTGAGATTAAAATTGGTGATTCCATAATCATGTTGGCTGACGAGATGGAGAGCGGCAACTGTCGTTCGCCGCAATCATTGGGTGGTACAGCGGTCAATATTCTCTTGTACGTAAAGGATGTCGACCATGTCTTCAATCAGGCCGTTTCTGCAGGCGCTAAGGTAGCTATGCCGCTTGACGATATGTTTTGGGGTGATCGCTACGGACAGGTGACTGATCCATTCGGCCATTCGTGGTCGCTCGCAACGCACAAAGAGGACATACCTCAGGAGGAGCTGCAAAAGCGGGCTCAAACAGCTATGGCAGAAATGTGTGAAAGGTAGGCCGCCCGTTTAAGAAACTTCTCGGGAGGAAAGATGTCGATATTATAATAAGTGGGAGGGGAGATAGCCCGGTTGATGCGTTTATGGCAGGGACGGCGAAAAATATTGTGACAGCGTCCCTGGAACAAAATTGACAACAATTGATAGGAGTGAATCATGTATAAAACGTTACCAATTATCGCTCTGGTTGTCTCAGTGGTCGCAGTGGCCACACTCATTCCTTTAACTTCTCAAGCGTTTCTCGGACCTGTTTGGACGCCGTTTTCCGGAGGTTGTTATTCAGGATGTGGATACGGCGGCTACTCTGGGGGTTACGGATACGCTGGCTATGGGGGCTACGGATACGCATGGCCGTACGGTTATGGCGGCCGTCACCTGTACAGAGGCGCCCGCCACGGATTCGGATCACACTATAGTGCATGGTACGGCTATTAACCCCGTGATGTGATGCCCGGTGTAAACCGCCGGTACAAATCATGGGCGTGAAAAATATACACTTTTCACAGTGAGGTGCGGAATCGCACCTCACTATTTGCGCGCAGTTCTTAGCTGGTCTCCTGAATCGGAATTCGGGTCCATTTGCTTTTGTTGCGTTTGCACCAGTCCGAACCATCTGACGACCCCCAAATGCCCTTTCATTCCCTTATCAGATGGTGGACCCGAAAAACATGCACTTACAGTTTACCAATTGCACTCCGCGAAGGAGGTGTAAAAATGGCCGACGCGTTTGAGCGGGAACTTCTCTCGAAGGCGGCATTGGTCATTGCAGCCGTGCTCGGGGCTTGGTTCGCGCTTGTTTTTGTCCTTGGAGCTTCCGGAAGATTCGTAAGTCCTCCAGGAACGCCTCCTATTCCAATCGCTATTGGAGTCACAGCTCCCATCATCATTTTTTTTGCAGCATTCCGGATGTCGTATACCTTTCGAGACCTCGTGTTGACTGCCGATCTGCGGCTCTGCACGGGAATACAGGCTTGGAGGTTCGCCGGACTCGGATTTTTGGCGCTCTACGCGCAGGGCGCTCTGCCCGGTTTGTTCGCTTGGCCTGCAGGGCTTGGCGATATTGCAATTGGGCTCACCGCGCCTTGGGTGACTCTCGCTCTGATCCGACGTGAGAGCTTCAGGTTCAGTAGTCTTTTCCTTGTGTGGAATCTGTTGGGGATATTGGACCTTATCGTTGCCGTGACTACAGGCGTGCTCAGTTCTGGGCTTGCTACTGCCATCGCCGGGGAAATCACAACTGCTCCAATGGCTCAGTTGCCACTTGTGCTAATCCCGGCATACTTTGTGCCAATTTTTGTCATATTGCATCTAGCAGCAATCTTTCAGAAATATACAAGTGTTCGTTCAAACAACTAATCTGAGATAGTGTGCATTTCTCCACGAGAAGTTGGTTCTTCATCATGTCTGAAGGATGCAATGGCTACAATTAATAGGAGCTTTTGCAACCACTCCCAATCTGTTCAGACTCTTTCCGGGTAACCGATTATATCTCTGGTTTGCCTGTACAGCGGGCGCAGAGCTTGATACATCTTGCGGTAAACCCTTTCGTACAGCTCCCTGTACAGGGCCACGTTTTTCGGATTCGGCTCGAACGCTGCATCGTACTTCACCATCTTGTGGATTGCCGACCCAAAGGTAGAATGGATCCCCAGTCCCACGGAACTCACAATCGCAGCTCCCAGCCCTGAGGTTTCATGGGTTTTACCCCGCAGGAGGGGCAGGTCGAATATGTCCGCAGTGATTTGACAGATTTCGTCACTCTGGGAACCTCCGCCCGAAACCGCTACTCGTTCCGCTCGAAAATGTCCCGCTCTTTCCATGTTGTGCAGTCCGTCCAGCAGCGCATATCCGAGCCCTTCGATTACTGCGCGGTACACATGTGCCTTTGTGTGCACATCCCCAAAACCTATGATGGCCCCTTTGGCCGAGGGATTCTTCAATCCCGGCCCCCAGTAGGGCTGCACCATCAAGCCCATGGAACCGGCCGGCACTTCCGCTAGCAGGTCGTTCAAGACCTCTTCCGGTTCTATTCCCCGTTCGTTGGCCTCGAGAACTTCCTGGTAAGCGAATTCGTTCTTGAACCAGGCGATCATCCAGTATCCTCTGAAGATCTCCACTTCAGGGTTGTAGTGCCCTGGAATCGGCGCCGGATACGAAGGCATGAAACGCAGAGGTTCAAAGTACCTGTTTGTCGTGGTCTGAACGGTTGCGGTTGTCCCAAAGCTCAAACTGGCGGCATTTTCTTCCACCACTCCCATCCCAATGGTCTCGCAACCTTTGTCAGACCCGCACGCGATCACGGGAGTGCCTTGTGCAATTCCTGTTTCCTGTGCGGCCTTTCGCGTTATGGTCCCGATAATTTCACCAGGGGCCACCAGTTCCGGGAGCTTTTTCGGTTCAACAGGGAAGAGTCTCGCGTTGAGTTCCCTTTTGGAACACCACCTGAGCTTCTTGTAATTCATAGGGATATGACCGATCTGGGATGCAACGGAATCTCGGAACTCACCTGTCAGTCTGTAGTTCATAAAGCCA
This sequence comes from Desulfomonilaceae bacterium, assembly GCA_052146735.1. GTDB lineage: Bacteria > Desulfobacterota > Desulfomonilia > Desulfomonilales > Desulfomonilaceae > CAWBBA01. The sequence continues at coordinate 3,205 of JBKQMK010000115.1, forward strand.
GACACTTGCAGGTACTTGTACGTCTTTTCCCAGACCTCGAGTTGGAATTGCCGGAGCCAATTGGATTTGCCGTCGATCTGAACCTTGCGAATCGGTTCTTCCATTCTAATGGCCCTGTAGACGATCTTCATAAGGCCGCGGGGAATATAGACCTGCCTTGCCTTTCGTTGGTCCAGCCAGATGATTGCCGGACGCAATGGATTGCCGTGATTGTCTACGTTCACCATACTGTTTCGCTGGGTGGTCACTCCAACGCCTGCGATCTTACTGAACAGATCCGGCTGGTTATTGCTCAGCCTTTTGCATGCATCACAGGCGCTTTTCCAGAAAATCTCGGGATCTTGCTCCGCCCAGCCGGGCTTTTCGCTGAAATAGGGGGCATACGGTATTTGAGCCTTGTCGAGTGGTTCGCCGTCAGGGCTGAAGAGCAGTGCCCTCAGACTTTGGGTCCCACAGTCTAATGAAAGGATGGCTTTGTCCAGGGTCATTCTTTGTACAATCTTCTCCTTGGTGGAAAAATATCACGCCACCGCAAAGGACTCCATTGATTTCGCTCGTGAATGGGACAAAGATTGGAGGGAGAAAGTGAGATCTGCATTACCCGGTAGATTAACGGTTATGAGCTAAGAGCATACTTAAACTTGGGCACGGTCACCGCACAGAACCGAAGATTTTCTTGTCTGCTTCTGGAGGGTGGAGGCATCACCCCATTCAGTTTGAGCCTTGATCCTGATGAATGACCACTGCTCCCTTCGTACACGCTCAACCATGCGCGGAATGCCCCAAAATACCGCCAGCGTCGCACCCGCCGCACATCACAACTAACAATCAAATCCGCCCCACGGGCATCGCCGATACGGGCCATCGTCAGCGGGGGCTGGGGGAGGAACCATAAGGTCGCCCTCGCGGTCTAGATAGAAAAATAGAATTCCGCCAGCGCCTCCAGGGGCGGTCACAATGTCGGAAGGGCCAAAGAGCCCAGCGCCGCCGAGCATTTTCCCTGGTGACGTTGTACTTTGAGCCAATCGGACTGCCGGGGATGCTTGCTCAACCGATGTTGTGAACTGATTCACCGTGCGATCCGCGGGCGCCTTCGCGGCTGTCGCGAGGCCGCCCACCGCAAGAATTACGATGAAGATCGACAACACCCCTGCTGTCATCACTATACGTGTGAGGCTTGATTTTCTGTTCATGACGTTACTTCTTTCCGGGGCGATCCCCAGAGCTGGATGCTGAGGAATATGGTCCCTCCGTCTTTTCAGCCTTTGAAGATCATGATGCGAAATCTACGGTTTGGATTCTTTGGCGGGTCGGAAATGGCAAGTTCATGTGGCTTCAGCGTTCGCCTTGACCCGATACTTTCAAGCTGTGTTCGGCTGACGAAAGCCAACGTTAAAACTGGTTGACGGATTCGCCTGGGGCGGGGTACGCTCGGAAAAGGGCAAAAATCCTCTTTTTCAAACAAGGTGGTGACAGTTCAGCTCCTCGGAGACTCAATGGAGACAACGCGGCCCCATTTTTGGGCTCGGAGGGGCCGTCGAGTGACCGCTCAAGATCCGGAAGACCTGTAACACGACAAGCGCGCTGCACAATTCTGGACATATCACAAGGAGCTAGTCAGGAATAAAACCGAAAAAGCGGAGATCATGAAGGAAGGCAAGAAATTCGAGCGGTTGCGATATGAATCACAATTACACCGGTTTAGCTAGCTTTTCACGAGAATTTTCAACCGCGAAAGTTGAGAACGAGCTATGAAAAATGATAAAATGCGGTCAGTCATATCGCTTGCCTTACCCATAGTCATTACGCTTGTTCTGTACATTCCCCGATTGCCCGCTTCATTTGTCGGTCTGGATCTCAACGCATATAACGGGATTCTCAACGGCGTCAACTACAGTGAAACAGCCCACACTCTGTTTACTGATTTCAAAGGAAAGTTGGTAAGCGGCTACTATGCTCCGTTGGGTTCGCTGAGCCTGATGATCGACAAGTGGCTCATCGGTTCGCCTGTTCCCAGCCCGAGATTTACCGTTTTCGTCAACCTGGTGCTGCATTGTGCCAATGGAGTTTTGATCTGGCTCATCCTGCGGAGTATGGGAGCTAGTTTTTGGGTAGCAGGTGTCAGTCTGTATCTTTTCTTGATTCACCCGATTCAGGTGTCATCAATTGAGTGGTTCGCGGAGAGAAAAACGTTTCTTGCCGCGATCTTCTTTTTTGGATCCTATTATTCATATATCAAAAATAGAAGTTCGGGTTTCTCAATTGCTTTGTTACCGTCCCTCGGGGCTTTTGTCTTAGGGCTGTTATCCAAACCGACGGTTGCGGTGCTTCCGGTTCTATTGCTGATCACAGAATTTCTGTTTCCCTGTCACGAGACAAACCAAAAAGGTGGATCAAACGGGCCTGAGAGTTATCGTTATGCACTGGATCGCAGGGTCATGTTGTCTCTTTGTCCCTTCTTCCTTGTGGCCTGTGGCTGGAGCGTGCTGACGTTGAAGACCGAACCGATTCCGGATGTCATTGTTCCGCTAATTGATCGTCCGCTGGTTGCGGCCTCAGCGATATGCTTTTACGTGATTCACATTATTGTGCCGGCAAACGTGACGTACATTTACCCGAGATGGCACATTGCGGCCTCCGAAGTAGTGTGCTGGGTGCCTTTCCTGGCATTGCTGCTGGTACTGTGGTTACTGTACAAGTATCGTTACTCCGTCGACCGCTGGATCTGGTGGGGCATGGCCAATTTTTTGGTTCCGCTCGCGCCTGTGATAGGTATCTTTCAGTTTGGCTACTTACGCTATTCTCTTGTAGCGGATCACTTCCTGTACATCTCTCTGGCCGGGGCATGCGTCTCCATGGCCACTGTCTTGAAAGCTGTTCTGGGACACTTCCGGGGTGGTCTTAAACTCGGATTGTCAGTCCTTGCGGCCGCTTACTTCATTTTTCTGACGGTTCAAACCTGGACCTATTCAGCAGTGTGGCAAAACCAGGCCGCTTTGTGGAGCGACAACATCCGAAAGTGCCCCACGTGCTGGGTCGCACACAATGGTTTGGGAGTCGCCTTGCAGCAGGCAGGCTTGCCCGAACAGGCCATCTCCCATTTGAAACGTGCGGTAGACATAAGGCCGCAAGAAGCGAAGGTTTACAACGATCTGGGTGTAGCGCTCATGGAAACGGGGAACTTGAGCGCAGGCCGGGACGCTCTCAATAAGGCTCTTAGCATCAAACCGGAGTCAGCAGAAGTCCACTATAACATGGGCCTGCTCATGAAGAAGCTTGGAAATGTCAACAAGGCTAAGGATCATTACCTAAAGGCTCTCGAGGAAAAACCCCTTATGCCCGAGGCGTACAATAACCTCGGGCGCTTGTTCGAGGCTGAAGGCAGAATCGACCTCGCCCTGGAAAACTATGAAAAGGCTCTGGAATGTGCTCCCTATTCACCGGAGATACACAGCAATGTGGCAAATATGCTCGTAAAGAGCGACCGTATAGAAGAGGCAATAGCGCAATACCGAGCAGCATTGAGCATCAAGCCCGACCATTTTGTTTCTCTTTTTAATTTGGCCGCTGTGTACATCAACACTTCCAGATTTCCCGAGGCAATCGCAATGCTTCAAAGGGCTCTCGCGGTGAACCCCAATTCAGCCGAGACCATGAAGGCTCTGGAACTCGCCCGAGAACAGTTACGCGGATCATCCGCCGAGAAGTGATTGCTCGTAGAATTTCCCGGAGCAGCCGAGTTCAGGCAAAACTCGTCTTCAATATGGCTCTGTTTTGGTATGATCGCAGGATCGCAGGCCAGGCATGACTTAGCATCGAGATGCCAACTCTACGGTTTGGATTCTTTGGCGGGTCGGAAATATCTTATGGGGCTATCCGGACAACTCAACCGGATACTATATGTTGTGGTTAGACACTTTCGAGCAACCGCCTCGTAACACATCGCCTGTTACTGGCTTTATGGCAACTGCTTGCTGCACCAGTCGGTAGAA
>JBKQMK010000116.1:0-3167 GCA_052146735.1 Desulfomonilaceae bacterium
CCCAGCCTCAGCAAAGCGGTTTTCTTTTTTATGGATGGCGCCGTTCGCCCTGAGCCTGGCGATGGCGCTCTGCCCCGGGCGCGCCCTGGCCCAGCGCCCTTACGGGATTGATGTTTACAGCGGCTCGGGCTTCATTACATGGACGAGCGTAAAGAACGCAGGCATCTCTTTCGCGTGGGCCAAGGCTTCGGAGGGAACGGGCTACGACGATGGCCAAATCATCAACAACATAAACAACGCCCGGGCGGCGGGAGTGCTCATCGGCGCTTATGACTACGCCCGCTACGACTTGGGCATCAGCGCCACCGACGAGGCCAACTACTTTTGGAGCATCGTCAGCCCCTACATCAAAGCCGACGGCACCGAACTCATGCCGATGCTCGATGTCGAGACCCCCACCAGCCTGAGCATGGCTCAGGTTTCGGCGTGGGTCAACGCGTGGTGCCAGCAGATCGTCAACAATGCCGCTGCGGCCGGCATCACCGTCCATCCGGTCATTTACACTTATCCCTCGTACTGCGACACCTATCTGGACAGCTCGGTAACGCAGTGGTGGCTGTGGATGGCCGATCTCAATAACGAGGATCCCCAGACCGGTGCGCCCTACCTCATAACAAGGTATGGTCTTTGAAAAAATCAGGAGTGAGGAGATCTTCTCCAATCTCCTGACATCATTAACTTTTGGTGGCGGGAGCGACGAGACTCGAACTCGCGACCTCCGGCGTGACAGGCCGATGTCGGCCATAGTAATTTCAACGGTCTACCCCAAAACCCAAACGATTTCAGTCCCTGTCGGTCCTTTTCAGTCCTTTTCAATCCCTTTCAGTCCCTCACAGTGAGAGCAAAATGTGAGCATTGGCGATTGACTCCGGACTGCCCGCCCTACTCTCTATACGACCCCAACCCCAATTCTTTGGAGGTTAGGCGAAATATTTTTTCGGAATTATTCTCTTGACAAACCCAACTGTGATAAGTCTCAGGAATGTCATGTCTATTGATAAACCGATTATGTCAAACATGAAAAGGACTGGACCGAATTTGGTCCATTTCAACGTAGTGCCCTAGTGCAAACCACAGACTAAGCAATATCAGAACCACTCCCCACATCACATAGAGCCAGTGTCTGAAGCCTCTCGTCACCGTGTTGGGAAGCATCCCCTGCATGATGCAAAGGACACCAAAGACTATACACCCATTCGCCCATGTGTAATCTTGGTGAACAATATCCAGCCAACAAAGCAAGATGAAGGCTACTAATTCAGTCGCAGCGGTTAAGCACACAACCATCCTCAGATATCTGAACCGCTTCTTCTTAAACCAGTCTGCCAAAGTCACGATGGCGAGTGCTCCCCCGAGAAGAAGATAAAAAACTTCCAAATCCAACACGTCCAGATGGTCCAATACGCCCATTCTACCTACTCCATGTGAGACGTTCCGCCACAAACGATATCAGATATCCCGAAGGACTTATCAACGGTTGCGGAATCTGCTATTCCTCTGGCTTCGTTGTTCCTCCTGGCTTTGGCTGCTGTCTTTCATCCTTCTCTTCCAGCAACTTGAGTTTCCTAGGATCAACCGAAAGCATGGCGTGCAGGGCTTCTTTCAAGTCCAGTCCGTATAGGGATAAGGGTTTGAGACGTTCTTTTTTGTCCATGTTGAACTCCAAGACCCATATGGGATTTTGCGGGTAAAGAAAAACCCTCGTAGATTACAATCAGTTAGGCGTTTCTTCCGCAAGAAATCGTATTTGCGGGTAAAGAGCATTTCAAGCAAAAAACGGAACATATTTGACATAACGGGTGGAGGTTGTCCCCGTGTCAACTTGTTTGATACATCCAGCTCGGACTGTTGCAGCAATAATTTTAGAGACTGCAACTGTCTTCTTCTGTGACAGATCGAATCGTTTACGCAAACTCTGATTTGTCATCTCTTCGGTCATGCCCTGTGATATATGCGTTTTATAACTACATATACATCTACACCCACACGTCTCTAAACCCTTATCCCTACCTCTCCATTCGCTGATATGTCTTTAAACCCTGTTTAGTCCTTGTCCTATTCTATCGTAACTCAGAACCTGGACCAGTTTTTGGAGGGCAGGTCACTCAGTACCAATCTCAGTTTCTTGTTCCGTACTCAAGCATTAAGGAAAGCAGCTGTGCGATCTCATCGAGACGGTTGTAGATTCGAATCCCTTGTTTGTTTAAGTCGAATATCGCTTGGCTTTCCCAAATACTATGATGGCTGCCGATGAGGACAGGAATCCCCATTTCCTTTTCCAGGGATTGAACTCCCTTTATCATCTGCTTCTCAATTTCGAGAAATGCCTTCATTTCAACTGGGGTATCTTTATCGTGGAGTCCGGGTCGACCAAACCCATGCACAACGAGAGCGTCCACTTCGCCCGATTCAAGAATGTTCCGGGCGAGCCTGAGGAGGATGTCGACGGACCCGAAAAGCCCTGAGGCACCCCAATCGACAGGGTTTCTCGTTGAGGCCCTAACAGGTAGACCCGTTGACCCGAGCGCTTTTCGGAGCCTCAGGCTGAATTCAGGGACCAATAGTCCAGCCTTTTCAAGAGAATCTGTAAGGGCTACCCCCCATGATCCACCCATCGTGACAATTCCTATCCTGGAACCTCGCAAGAGGGGTCGCTCGATCAAGGCGTGCGCAACCGGAAGTAGAAGCTCCATCGTTGGAGAGACAATAATGCCCACTTGACGAAAGACCCCCTCGTAAATCTCTTTTTGACCACTAAGTGCACCGGTATGGCTGTGAGCTGCCCGAGCGCCACCCGTTGATTGTCCTGCCTTATAGAGGACTACAGGCTTTCTCTTGGTCACTTCGCGGGCAATTCTGATGAAGCGCCTTCCGTCGCGGATTCCCTCAATGTACGCCAGAATACCTTCAGTGCGCGAATCAAAGCCGAAATGCTCCAAAAAGTCCGTCACCGTTAAGTCACTCTCATTCCCAGTGTGAATGAATTGACCTACCCCCATGCCTCGATGGTAAGCGGAAGCGAGGAGATCGTACATGGCATAGCCACCTTGGCAAACAGCGGCTAGAGCAGTTGGGGTTGAGAGTTTGGGATGGTACGGCGATGCATTGAATGCCGAATGGAAGTTGAACGATCCGCTCACGTTCGGTCCCAAAATTCGCATTCCAGA
>JBKQMK010000117.1:0-25745 GCA_052146735.1 Desulfomonilaceae bacterium
AAGCCCAGTTTTGGCGGGTCCCTACCGTCCAATTTATCTGCTCAAGAATCCTCATGCCGCCTTGAAAGACGTCTACGTCTTCCATCCTAACGAGAGATTCATTACTCGTCTCCCGCGGTTTTGATTCGAGAGTTCGGCCAAGCGTGACCTTCGGCTTTCTTTTCGACCGGGCAATCGCCCCGGTAGACATGTCCGAGCCTCTGCCCTGTTCCATGATCCTTCCTGATTGAAGGGTAAGCACGTGCGTGACGCTGGCAGGAATCTCCTTCGTATCGTGTGCGGACCATAGTATTCGGGTTCCTTGTTCGGCCACACGTTCCAGCAACTCCATCACCATATCCCTGGAGCGAGCGTCTAATCCCGTGTATATTTCGTCCATGAAGAGAAATCTCGGTTGTTGAACCATGGCTCGTGCGATCAGAACCTTCTTGGCCTCTCCCTGCGACATGGTCAGAATGTGCCGATCTGCTAATTCTTCTATTCCGAGTGTTGCCAAAACATTGCTTGCACGATCCAATCGGGCTCCATCAGGCTTCTCTGAGAGAAGAGGAGTGCCCTGAAAACCTGAACACACTGCTTCAAGACCCGATACGTTCCACCCCATAGTCCGGTACAGATCGAGAAGCTCGGATGATGCCAGCCCGGTGTGCTCCCGGAATCCTATAGGAGTCTCCTTCGCCTGGCCATTCAAGCGATAGATGCGGCGTCCGCAGCCCGGTGCCGGCCAAATGTCGCCACGAACGAGGCTCAGAAAAGTCGTTTTGCCGGCACCATTCCCGCCTAGCACGCCCCAATTTTCGTCCGAACGGAAAAGCCACGTCAGGTGGGACAATATGGTAGTGTTTCCTATCCTGACCGACACGTCATTGAGTTCAACCAAGATTCTTGATGCTTCCATACTTCACTCGCCACAGCGGAATCAGCTTCTGGTGTCCTGTGCCTCAAACAGCATGCATGACTCACGTGCCGCCTCATTACGCCAGAGCCGCGCTTTATTTTTGTTATATTGCACGGTTATTTCCCAGCGCCGTACTATTTGGCAAGTATGGCGCGCCCGGCCACCAGTCTCATGATCTGGTTGGTCCCCGTGTAGATTTGAGTCAGCTTGGCGTCCCGCATCATCCTTTCGACAGGATAATCCTTCATATACCCGTATCCACCCAAGATCTGCACTGCATCGGTTGTCACTTTCATGGCAGTGTCCGATGCCAAGAACTTGGCCATTGCGGCAAGAGCTTCCGCGTCTTCACCCTCTCCCGCATCCAACATGCTCGCAGCCTTGTACGTGAGCAGTCGGGCAGACTCGACAGCCGCGGCCATGTCTGCAATCATGAACTGAATCGTTGATAGCGCCGCGATCGGCCTGCCGAACTGGACGCGCTCTCGCGCATAGGCGACAGCTTCCGTCATCGCGCCTTGAGCAATCCCCACGGCCTGAGAAGCGCAAAAGAGACGACTCATGCCTAATGTCCGCATCAAGTTGGCAAAGCCGTCCCCTTCTTTGCCGATGCGGTTTTCACAAGGCACTTCCAAGTCGTCAAAGAAGAGTTCGGAATTGACTGAGCCCCGCATCCCCATCTTGTTCTCGTTCTTGCCGTAATGAAGTCCCGGAAAGTCTTTCTCCACGACAAATGCGCTAATGCCTCGAGCTTTCTTCGCTGGATCCGTGTACGCATAGAGCACAAAAAAGTCCGCCACAGACCCGTTGGTTATGAAGCACTTCTGCCCATTGATGATATATCGGTCACCTTTCAGTGCCGCGGTGGTCCTCATGGATAGCACGTCCGACCCAGCGCCGGGTTCGGTCGCGGCCAGAGCTGTCAATACTGGAGAATCACCGCCCAGCCTATTCAGGTACTTCGCCTTGAGATCGTCGCTCCCGCCATGAACTATCGGCAACGTCCCATCCGCTTGCGCGATGAGAAGCAGCGCGGAGGATGCACAGACGCGACCGATCTCCTCGAGAATCATGGAAAAGGTCAGAAAAGAGGTCTCCACTCCACCGTATTCCCCTGGCAATAGAGGGTTCAACAGCCCGTTTTCCGCAAACGCCTTCAATGAATGATCGGGGAACTCGGCAGTTTCATCCAAATCCGCGGCACGGGGAGCGATCTCCTTCAACGCGATCTTGCGGACCGTTTCCAGAATCATCTGCTGCTCGTCAGTTAGCTTGAACAAGAACAAGACCTCCTTATGCGCGATCCCGGACCGAAGTCCAGGACAGGGGCGGGGGACCAGAATATATTGAAAAGCCTCGATTACCGCTTTTGCTTTAGAATACGCGGTAGGGGTTCAGTGAGATGTGGGCTGCCGCACGCAATTCCGATGGTTATCGGGATGGCGCCTCAACGTCGAGCGGATAGCCGAATGTTTACTGTGGGATTCGGAGAAGCGCCGCGCTTAACTGATTCCACCCCTCAACCCTCTACTTTTTCGCTTGATTGCCTTCATGATTACCCGCGTCTCCGTTGAGACCAATCGCCTGCATGAACCACTGGACAGATTCCAGCCGCTCGCGCCATTGCGCTTCCATAAGAGGAGGGCATTGATCGATCCTGAACTTCCCGGTGAAGAGCCCTGAAGCGAATTCCATGCAATTCTGTTTACCGCAACGGCCGCAGTCGGTGGACGGGAGTCGCTTGAAGATTTCGATGGCACCGATTCCTTGACGACGTTCTTTCTCGGGCTCGTTCCTGAAGCGCAAATCCCAGGCTGAAATCGCTAGGTCGACGAAAGAGCGTAGCATCATCCATGCGTCCAGCAGGTCGTCCGCCCGGCAGATCACAAGGGCGTTAGATGAAATGGCCAGCAACCGATGCTCCTCCTCAAACGCGAGAACCGGAATCTCAAACTTGTAGGAGCCTCCCCTTATCAGTCTTGCCATCAACGGTATTATGGGGGTTAAACTTCTCTCTGGAATCACCTCGACTCTTAACCGCATAGGATCTGTGAGGCTTGGCCGAACAATTGACACCCTTAGGCTCGCGAGGACTTCCTTCCACTCCTTGGCAGGCCGAGAGGCTTTCGGTATCTCTCTCCTAAAGGGATGATAGGGGATCACTCCGCTGAAGGCTATTCCTGCTCGCTTAAGTTCTTCGGACAGCGACTCCGGCCCGCCGGTAACCACTATTGTAGGAGCCACCAGACCAAGACAGAATTCCGGGGGTTGAACCACAGCCTCTATTGTTCCGCGCGACTCTATGAGCTTGAGGCTATTTTCAAATGAGGCCTGATCGGGAAAGATAATCACATGAGCCATGCCTAACAGAAAACACAAACAGACCTCTGAAGTCAATCACAGGTGGCGAGCGTCATTCCTGACAGCTTTGGAAGAACTTTCGGTACCCTACCCCATCTCAATAGTTACGGTATTTCGGACGCGGTTTTTTGACGGAGCCCTGAAAATGACCCCATTTCAATCACGTAGATAATAGCAACCTATCAACAGGTGTTTATAACTTTGGAGGCATGAAAGGCTGGCCGCCACGGTGATGTCGGAATTTCAAGCAGTTAGCTTTGTTCTTGCTTTTACTGCGGTTTTTTACTTGTACTACGTTGGAGCAGATTGCGTTGGGAGCTCGCAGATAGTGACTCTTTTTGAAGTTATCCACAGGGTTACGGCCAACTTATACACAGGAAATGTGGATACTCCGCCGATCTGGGTTTTTCCTGTCACTTCGGACAGTTATCCCGTGTGCACCATCAACTTGACGGCTATGCACAAATTGCGCCTCTCCGAAAAAGTCACTGGGCGTTTCAAAAGCTGAAGAGCTGGGCCGCTGTTATGCACTGACCGCGATGGACATCTGCAATCACTACTTCAACACTTGCCGGGGCCCGCATTTCTCCTGCGGCATTCACTTCTGGTGCGGTTGGTTCATGAATAGATATTGGCTGACGTATGCGATCTCACGCGCAAACCGCTTGGCATTCTGGAAGTCGGGCGGTGCCGCACGAACCTAGCGGAGAATAGTCGGCTACATGCAGGGGATATTAGGAGAAACCATAACTAGAGCGCTTTTCATGGAACAATTATCTTAATGGTCCAGGGTCTCTTTAATTGCTTCGGTCTGAAAATGGATGGCAAGAGGATCAATAAGCTCATCCAGTTTACCCGACATTAGAATTTCCAGCTTATAAAGAGTCAGACTGATGCGATGGTCTGTGACACGATTCTGAGGAAAGTTATACGTCCGTATTCGCTCGGAGCGATCTCCGGAACCCACTTGGCTCTTGCGCTCTTTGCTGATTTCGGATCGACGCTCCCCTTCCATTCGGTCAAACAGGCGCGCCTTAAGGATTTTCAGAGCCTTGGCTTTATTCTTGTGCTGCGATTTCTCATCCTGGCACGTGACCACGAGGTTGGTCGGCAAATGGGTGACTCTCACGGCGGAGTCGGTGGTGTTAACGCTTTGGCCACCAGGCCCTGATGATCTGTAGACGTCTATTTTGAGGTCCTTCGGGTCTATCTCCACCTCTAGATCATCGGCCTCAGGGAGTACCGCTACGGTCACCGCAGAAGTGTGAATGCGTCCCTGAGACTCGGTCGTAGGTACCCGTTGCACTCTATGTACTCCGCTCTCATACTTCAGGCGGGAGTACGCGCCGTGCCCGTGAACCAGGGCGATCACCTCTTTAATTCCTCCGGCCGCAGCCGAAGACAAGGACATCACCTCGACTCGCCACCGTCTCAACTCCGCATAGCGGCAGTACGCCCTGAAGAGATCTCCGGCAAAGAGAGCCGCCTCCTCGCCACCGGTGCCGCCTCTAATTTCAAGAAACGTGTTCCTGGAGTCATTGGGATCTTTTGGAAGGAGGAGTATGTTGAGGTCCTTCTCGATTTGGGCCTGCCGCTCTTTTAGCGGTGGAAGGTCCTCACGAGCCATTTCCACCAGTTCGGGGTCCTCCCCTGCTGTGATAATACCCTCGAGGTCCTCTATTTCGTGGACAACGCCCGTCAGTCCACGGTAGGCTTTGATAATATGATCAAGGTCGGCTTGCTCCTTAGCAGCCTTCTTCAACCTGTTAGGGTCGGAGATGGTTTCCGGGCGAGCGAGTTCAATGCTGAGCTCTTCGTACCGTCGGCTCAATTCTTCTAGTTTATGGAGTACCTGCATGAATTGGAATCAGGCGGGGGATTCGCCCCTGGCCCGTAGCTCCTCTTTTTCCAAAGTCGTCTTCAATGCTACCAGCGCCACCTCAATTTGAGCATCGTCGGGCTCCCGCGTGGTAAGCTTTTGCATCCATAGTCCCGGCAGTAGCAATAGGTTTAGCAACGGATTATTCAACCTCTCTCCCAGGCGTATGATCTCATAAGAACAGCCTGCGATGGGGAGCAGGAGCACTATCTTCACGAATATAAAGAATACGTTGGTCAGGATTTTGTTCCCAAAAAGGTCTTTCGGGAGCAACGGAAATACCGCTGAGAAGAGAAAGATGCTGAAAACAAGCACCAGCAGCAGAAATGCTGTGCCGCAGCGAGCATGGAGTGTCGGGTACTTTCTCGCGTTCTCCACCGTCAAGTCGTCGCCTTTTTCATAGGCGTGAATGGATTTGTGCTCGGCCCCGTGATACTCGAAAACGCGGCGAATCTCTTTGAGGAGTGAGATGAGAACAATATACCCTACAAAGATGCTTACCTTGATCACACCGTCAATTATATGAAACCAAACGGACCGAACGCCGAGATCTGTGCCGGCAAGTGCGCCTATGCCGAGCGTGGCGAGGTGCGGTACTACCACGAACAGAACCATGGCCGCACCAAGGGCAAAGGCAATTGTCCCGCCAAGAGCCCACGGCCCGAGCTTCTCCTCTTCCTCACCAAGGGCCTCCTGCGCGGAATAGGTCAGGGCCTGGATTCCATTGAAGAGGGCTTCATAGAGCACTATGCACCCCCTCAAGAGAGGCTTTTTCAATATGGGCCACTTCTCCATCGGGGAGTGCCAGCGATCTTCGCGAACGGCAAGCTCGCCGTCGGGTTTCCGAACCACCACGGTGAAGGTCTTGGGGGCCCGCATCATGATACCTTCGATGACAGCTTGGCCGCCGACTTTGATCTGGGTATTCTCAGCGCATGAATTCTTGTTGATTAACATGAGGCTCCGTTGTGCCTATCAAATCGGCCCCCTCACTGGGGATTGCTCTTGGCATGCAGTGACCGTGCTGACATTGAGCCACGCACGGTTGGGGCGGAAAGTGCGCCTGCCTATAGGCGATCATTTCTTCGCAGGCGCGGCCTTTTCCTTGGTCTTTTCCTTTGCCCTCTCTTTTGGCTTAGCCTTGGTCACGCGGGCAGGTTTTGCTGCCGTCTCTGCCTTCTTTCGAGTTGTTTTAGCCGGCTTCTTGCCAGTGGCGATCGGTTTGTCCCCGTACTTCTTCATAAAGCGTTCGACGCGACCGGCGCTGTCCACGAGTTTCTGCTTGCCTGTGAAGAACGGGTGGCAGGCAGAGCATATCTCGAGCTTGTATTCAGGCTTGGAAGAACGAGTAGCAATCTCTGCGCCGCAAGCGCATCTGAAGACCGAATCCTGGAATTCGGGATGTATTCCCTTTTTCATTCCCTTATCCTCCGTCGTTCAATGTAAGGATTTCAGTTTAGCAGAAAGTGCCCTCTAAAGAAATGGCAAACGATTTCCCGGCCACTCACGTGAGATTCCGCCCTTTCGTGGCATCTGGCCGGATTCCACGCATCCCTCCTCTGAGGCAGGCCCATTGTCATTGCCATCCCGAGGATCTAGCGCATAAAGCGGACTAGGCTTTCCGCTAGGCCTACTTGTTCATTATCTCCAGAAATTCTCGGTTGGAATCCGTCTGCATTATTTTGTCCAGGAGAAATTCCATCGCGTCCACCGAGTTCATATCCGCGAGAAGCTTTCTCAGGAGCCAGATCCTCTGGAGGTCTTGCTGGCTCAGTAGGAGTTCCTCTTTACGTGTCCCGGAACGATTGATGTCTATACATGGAAAGATGCGGCGCTCCAAAAGCCGCCTGTCGAGGTGTATCTCCAAGTTGCCGGTGCCTTTGAACTCCTCGTAGATCACCTCGTCCATCTTGCTCCCTGTATCTATCAGAGCAGTGGCTATTATTGTCAGGCTTCCGCCTTCCTCTATGTTTCGAGCCGCGCCGAAGAAACGTTTGGGACGATGCAGAGCATTGGAGTCAACCCCACCTGACAGGATCTTGCCGCTTGGCGGAACCACTGTATTGTGCGCCCTGGCAAGACGGGTAATTGAGTCCAAGAGGATAACCACGTCTCTCTTGTGTTCCACGAGCCTCTTGGCCTTTTCGATTACCATGTCAGCCACTTGAACGTGTCTTTGAGCCGGTTCATCAAAGGTAGAGGAGATCACCTCTCCATTGACCGACCGTTGCATGTCCGTCACTTCTTCCGGCCGCTCATCAATCAGCAGGACGATCAGGTAGACATCAGGTTGATTGCGGGTAATGCTGTTAGCTATCTGCTGGAGCAAGACCGTCTTTCCTGCTTTTGGTGGGGAAACAATGAGAGCACGTTGCCCCTTACCAATGGGCGTGAGCAGATCCATGATCCTCATGGAATACTGCGTGGGCCCCATTTCGAGCTTCATTTTCTCTTCCGGGTAGAGAGGGGTGAGGTTGTCAAAAAGAACTTTGTCCCGGACCTTCTCGGGATCTTCGGTGTTTATGGTTTCCACTTTGAGCAGAGCGAAATAGCGTTCCGTATCTTTGGGCGGCCGGATATACCCCGATATGGTGTCACCGGTTCGCATGTTGAACCGCCTGATTTGGCTGGGGGATACGTAGATGTCATCAGGCCCGGGCAGATAGTTATAATCTGGCGCCCTGAGAAATCCGAATCCATCGGGGAGAGTCTCCAGCACCCCTTCACCTCTTATCGGCGCTTCCTTTTCGTTCTGCTGGTGGGCCTGGAGGATGGCGAAGATTAGCTCTTGCTTGCGCATGCTGCTCGCTCCCTCGACATCGAGGGAATTGGCTATGGCCAAAAGTTCACTGACTTTCTTTTCTTTCAATTCTGCGACGTCCATGAGGTCTCCTGAATCTCTTTATCGTCAACGGGGACAAAGATGATCTTTTGAGGTTCTGTCTGAAGATTTTTTTTCAAGATGGGCCAATCAATATACGGGAACCATTCTATTATAAAAGGCCCCGACCCTCTTCTAAAGATTATTCCTTCGGTTGGAGGCGTGCTCCTGGGGGGAGTTCTCAATCGCGGCTGTTATTTTTTTAATCAACCCCAGGCTATCTGTCAAGTGTTTTGTTTTAAAGTTCATGGTTGATTGCCGCACCTCCCTCGTCCTAAAATGCCACCCCATGATCCAACTTCTTCTTCCACTGAGAACTCCGCCGCGCCTCACCTTCGAAACCCTAATCCTTCACGAGGGGATACAAACGGCGGTGTCCACGATTCAATCCGTGTATGGAACCGGGGAACTTCCGCTACCTCCGCTTTTCCTTTACGGACCACCGGGAACGGGCAAAACCCACATACTGAACGCTGTGGCATTGCTCTTGGAGAGCCGGTTTCCTCCGAAAGCTGCGGGCGTCAAGTTCATCTCAGCTACCGGCGAGTCGTCCCAATTTCCGGATCTGGAAGCATTGGTCTCCGACCCTGAAGATCCTGTTCAGGGACTGTCAGGAGTGATTGTCGACGATGCCCACCTTGCAAATGAAGAAGATGTAGCTCGTCTATGGAGCCTGTCCAATAAGCTGACTCGATCCGGCGCACCCCTGATCTTGGCCGCCCGCACCCCCCCCGAGGAAATTTTTCCGGCCAATGCTCATCTCCGCTCCCGTATTGTCTCGGGACTTGTCTTGGCCCTCGAACCGCCGGAAGACCCGATCCGTATGCTGATTGTCGACAAGATGGCCAGAGACAAAAACGTTAGAATCTCTCACGAAGTTTGCGCGTACCTGGTGAGCCGAAAGTCGCGAAATGTTAAAGAACTGGAAAGAATGCTCGACATCCTGGACAGGGCCTCTCTGGAACTCAAGAGACGTATAACTATCCCTCTTGCCAAGACGCTTGAAAAAGACGGTCTCCTTTAACGCGAGTTCATACGCGCCCAAACTCCGACGTTCCTATAGGCTCCGCAATCGGTGCCACATGGCAAAGGTTGTCATTGCAATGACAGGCGCGGCGAAATATCCCGGCGCGAGCGGACGCTCACCCTACAGAATCAGCTTGAACTACGCGCCGGAACGAGATAAACAGTCCGCAATCGGTCGGGTCGGTTGGAAAAGCTTGTGCAGTGCCCGACAAAGCAAAGGATTTGTGGCCCGCTCCCGGGGATGCGCGCACGAACAGAAATGAGCACACTGACACTCTATAATAAAAACCGATTTTGCTGTCTCGCAATGGCGGGGATAATAGGGGTTCTCCCCTTTTTCGGGAGTCCGGAAGAACCACCGGCAGCGCTTCAACGCTTCGTCACACTCTTTACCGGCCAGGACGCCGCAGGAATAACCAAGATTATTCAACCTGAAATAACAAGCGAGATAGATGTTTCGACGGAAGACGTGGAAAGCTTTCTCAAGCGATACCGCAGCAATTCTTTGACCCTGGAGAGTTCGACCGTCGAAAAGAGGTTCAAATCCGAAGACGGAAAAACTGAAAGATTCCAAGCTGCTCTCTCGTTTCGCGGCCCTGTGCTCTCTGCCAAGTACCCTGACGCCTCGAAGCTGAGCATGACCCTCCTTTGGGTTATGCAAGACGGAAAATGGTGGCTCGAACGTCCTTTGTCGATCATGTGCACTGTGACCTCCAGTGATGATTATCCAACTGAAGCTCAAAACGAAACGGCAGCACGTTTTGAAGCCGCAGTTGCCATCCTGGATCAAATCGGACTCCCCGGAAAGGAAGACCTGGCCTGGGTAGATTACCCGACTGCCGGTGATGCAGTCGTCGAATACAAAGAATTGGAGAAGCTGCACCTACAAGAGCGAGGCCCCAAGGGCGTGGATCAGAGGGCCTTAGGAGTCCAAGTACTTTTGAAAGGAGCGGGCCGAAGCCAGGGCGGCTTGCTGCGAGTTTATCAGGGAGATTTCGCGGCGGGGCCGGAAGACAAACGCCGTCCCGTTCCCTGGGACATGTTCAGAGACTACGTTGAGGCCGCGATCAAACTCGGGAACACCTACGAGAAACAAGCAAAGCTAAAGGACGCTGAGAAGATATACCGCCGTGTAATTGCTCTTGGGAGACAATTCTTGGATGAGTCTGGCGGGTTTCAGTTTGTCAACTGGGGCATGACCTTTCAGAAACAAGGAGCAGAGGCATTGGCTCGACTGCTTACGTCAAGCAGAAGCGCCGAAAAGCAACAGGCATCGGCTTTTGCAAACCTGACATCCCGACGGCTCGACTTGATGCAGACCGCATTGAACTGTCTCGACGATATGGCGGACTACAAATCATTGAAGGCCGCAATACTGGCCTCCGGCCGGGCGGGAGATCCGATCTTTAGGCCCTGGGGGATCAATACCCTGGCCATACTGGCCCTAAGGGGCGCGCCGGCCGGTCCAGACGCCATGAACGCAGCGGGCGGCATAGTGTTAGTGAAAAACCCTGTCATGGAAAAGAAGGCCATGGCTACCTTGGACGAACTCGCATCGGAACCGTCGGGCAAAGTGAAATCGTTTGTAGAGAATCAAAAGGAATGGATCCGCGATCACCAAGTCTATGGGGCTGTCCAGGCCTTCCGATGACTACCAGCCGCGGGGGAATGTGGCGAGATCGATCATCCTGAAAAAATACGACTTCGGAGAAGCAGATGAGTTAGTGGTCTTCTTGAGCCGTGAACTCGGGTGGCTGCGAGGTATTGCCAAGAATGCTAAGAAGAGCCGCATCCGCTTTGGCGGTCATCTCGAACCACTTTCGCTCGTGGACTTCACACTGAGGCCGCGCAAGAAGGACGATCTGGTCTGGATAGATGAATCTCAGGTAATTCAGGGATTCCTGCATATCAGAGCCGACATCGCCAAGGTGGCCCGTGCCCAGTACTTCCTTGAGCTTTGTTCTGTTTTCTTGCCAGAGGACCATCCCGACCCGTTGCTGTTCGATTTCACGGTGAACTTTCTCGAAAGCCTCGAAAGTAACTTTCCAAATCCCGTGCAGTTACTTTTGGGCGAGATCCGCTTACTCGGAATCCTCGGATACGCTCCGAGGTTTGACCAATGTCCAGCGTGCGGCAAACCGTTCGGGCGCGGGCAAGAGGCTCTGTTCGTGCCAGGACTGGGCGGAGCTTGTCACCCGGCATGCGCGGGCCCCCTAGAAGCAGACAATGTTCGTTTGTCACCGAATACGTTAGCAATAGTGCGCAGAGGCCTAGAGGTCGGCAGCGAAGCGGCCGGGCGGCTGAGGCTTAACCGAGTGGGGCTCCAAGAACTCCGCCAGGCCCTATCGGCCTTTGTTCGGTATCAACGGGGGGAGGAGATAAATTCCCTCCTCTTCCTGGAGCACATGGATCTCTAAAACGGCGGAGATTCAGCTACCTAGTATAGGCCGGATGGCCGACCCGATGTGTCGGCGGACTGCGAACCTTGAAGGAGGTGATCTAGAGCGGAGGGGTGCTCTTCTTCCCCCGCGGGGGTCGTAGGTTCCAGCGCCTGCAAACGTTGACCCAGTGCAGACAATTCGGTTTTCAGCCTTTGGCTCTCCTGTCTGGAACTCTCTGCCTCGGCACGGAGTTCTTCCGATTGCTGCCGACACTGGTCTATATCCTCACGGGACCGAACTGCCTGATTTTGTAACTGTTCGAGATCACCCCGCAATTGGTCGGCCTGCTTGCCAACTGCATCGGCCTGGTTGGTGGCCTGCGTCAGTTCGGACTGAAGTCGGGTCACTTCGATTTCTGCGTTTGACTTGAGTTTCGCCGCATCAGCTACTGCGTTTTTCAAAGCTTGGAGAAGCTCCGTTTTTTCATCCAATTCCTTCTTCAGCTGGCCCATAGCCGTAGAGCGCTCCGCCAACTCCTTCACAATCCCGTCCAGTTTTGACTGAAGCTCAGACGTGCGAGTCCGGTCAGCTTCCTGGAGTTCTTCAATTTGTCGGCTCAGGCTTGCGACCTCCTTGTCTTTGGCCTCAGCGTTCTGCCTGATGGCAACCAACTCTTGTTCCTTCAGGTCCAGATCCTTACTCAGCTTATCGAGACGTTTGCTCAACTGCTCAGCCCTGAATTCGGCGATGGCTTTGGCTCCCATGAGACCAATCCTGCTCTCATCATCGCGCTCTGAGGGCTCAGGGCCTTTCGTCTGAATTTCCCCATCAGGAGACTTCTCCAACGCCCGCTGCTCCGCCATTTTATCTTTCAAACTTGCGGCCTGTAGTTCGGCAGACAGACGCTGATTCTCGTCTTCGTAGCTGGACAGCGATTGTTTGGTCTGAGTAAGCTGAGATTGAAGATCCGCGATCGATTTCTGGAGTCGTTCGGTTTCGCTCGCGGCTTTGTCGACTCCGGATTGGCTGCATGCCAGTAAAATGGCAACCAAACCTAGAATGATCATCATGCTGTAGCGCCAGGAGTTCATTGCCGGATTCCCCCTTCTGAAGATGCTATGAAACGCGATATCAATTCTCTCTTGCGCGGGTGCCGCACTAAAACCGTGGAAACTCAGGAAGCATCGGTACAGATTCTCAATTAAGATTGTAATAACTAGAAGGATTTTTTGTCAATAGAAATCAATCAAATAGTTTTCCTGTATCCAAGAGATTGTCTTTATTTATTTCAACGCAACTATAAAAGTTGCGATTAACTATAGCAAAACACCTACCTGAGCTTGATGACGAATGATACCAACTCTCATGGCGCGTAGAGCACAACTAAATATGAAAATGCTTGAAACATTCGCGCCATGGAGGAACCTTCGGCACATCCGTGGAGTAGCAAGCAAACCACACCTACTCTAGTATCTCAGCAAAGATGTTGCACTCGCACCAAGCCAGCGAGGCCGGGCCGAGCCCGCCAATGCTCGAATCCGGCGGCGACCATGGGTCGCACTAAATGTGTCAAGCCATTACGAAAAAAACAGAAGGATGATTGAAGTTCATGACACGAAACCGATGGATCTGTCGAGTCTCGAATAACAGCCGAATCGCTCTTTAGAGCGGTTCGCAATGCTGTATTCGGCTTGACAACAAAGTTCCCGGTCTGTTATGAAAAAAAGGCTGGATAAAGGTTCTGTGCTCTCCGTTGCGGCGTCATCCAAGACACTGAGAATGAAGTCGTTCAATAGCTATCCCAGTACGGGTGTTTTCCGACATGGAGTCGCCGCGTTTTGGGCACACCAAACCTGCTGACCAGTGTACATAGAAGCGTGGTTCCGGAATAGCGGTCGGTTTTCCGGGACCGTTCACAATCTGCACAGTTATCTTCAATGGTTTAAGGGGGTTTTAGCATGTCCTTGAACTTTGATCTTCCCAAGGATGCGGAGCTTACCCGGAAGGTCGTTCGAGAGTTCGCAGAGAAGGAGATTGCACCTATAGCCCAGGAACTGGATGACAAAGAAGAATTCTCCTGCGAACTTACCCGTAAAATGGGCGAACTGGATTTCTTCGGTCCCTTTGTTTCGGAAGAATACGGCGGCAGCGACGTCGGGTATCTCAATTACATAATAATCGTGGAAGAGATCGCGCGTATCGATGGATCTCAGGCGGCCACTATAGCTGCGGGCAATTCCTTGGGGATAGCTCCCATCTACTATTTCGGTACCGATGAACAAAAGAGAAAGTGGTTGCCGGACCTCTGCAAAGGGAAGACCCTTGCGTCCTTCGGTCTTACCGAACCGGACGCCGGTTCAGATGCCGGGGCTTCCAGGACTACCGCGGTTCTGGACGGAAATGAATGGGTGATAAACGGCAGTAAGATCTTCATAACTAATTCGACCACCGATATGAGTGCTGTCTGCGTGGTGCAGTGCATTACAGATCGATCAGACGAAAAAAAGCCCGAGGTGAGTTGCATTCTGGTAGAAAATGGCAATCGCGGATTCATTACAGAGACAATGCACAACAAGATGTGCTGGAGATCTTCCAACACCGGCCAGCTTACTTTCCAGGACTGTCGTGTCCCCAAGGAGAACCTGCTGGGGCAAAGAGGCGAGGGCTTTCATCAGATGCTCAAGACCCTCGACGGCGGACGTCTGTCCATAGGGGCCATGGGATTGGGTGGGGCCCAAGGGGCTTTCGAGCTGGCTCTCGACTATTCCAAGAAAAGGACCCAGTTCGGCAGGCCCATAGGATCTTTCCAGATTAATGCGTTCAAGCTCGCGGACATGGCCACCGAGATCGAAATGGCCCGGCTGCTACTTTACAAGGCGTGTTGGCTGGCCGATAATGACAGATTGGTTCCAAAATACAGCGCCATGGCGAAGTTGGTCTGCTCGGAGACTTACTATAGGGCAGCGAACCATGCTGTGCAGCTTCATGGCGGATACGGCCTCATGAAAGACTACGCGGCTGAAAGACATTACCGGAACCAGAAGCTTCTCGACATAGGCGAAGGCACCTCGGAAGTGCAGAGGATCGTCATAGCGAGGAACATAGGAGTTCCGGGCAGATCCATGTAACGCCGCCTGCCAATGCCGGCTGTGTTTCCGCTCAGGAACGCCGTTCGACCGGGCTGAAAGGATCAATCATGGGCGAAGAGAAGACTTTGGCTTCCTACGAAGAGTTTCATGAAGCAGCTTCAGGATACGGTGAGGAGAAGGAAGGGCACGACCTGCTGACAGACCCGCACGCCGTAACGGCTGCCGAAGCAAAAGCAGAAGACGAGAAGGCTGTCTCTCACGGGCAGAAGCTGCGCACAGCACGAGAGAAGCGAGGTTTTTCCGTCGACGAAGTTGCCGCACAGACCGGCGTACCTGCCGATGTTCTGGCCCAACTGGAAGCGGGGGAAACATTCCTGCCGCTGGGCCAGTTGATCAAACTGAGCAAGGCACTTTCGCTCAAAATGTCCGATGTAATTTCCACCGGCGAGGAAGCGTTCACCATAGTAAGAGCCGGCGAGCGCCGCAGGTTCAGCCGTTTTGGAAAAGCTAAACAAGCAAGCCATGGTTACGAATATGAATCCTTGGCACCGGACAAAAAGGACCGGACGATGGAGCCGTTCATCGTCACACTTCATCCCGCGGCCGTCGACGAACCCTCGTCCCATGACGGACAGGAGTTCATCTACGTTCTGGACGGGGAGATGGAAGTAGTGGTGGATGATACTCGCGACGTGTTGAAACCGGGAGATGCCATTTACTACGATTCCACCAGTATGCATCTGGTCAAAGCCCACGGAGACAAGCCCGCGAAGATCCTGGCGGTACTTGTGAGCTGAGCATGATTTGACAGTGTTCTGAAGAAGGGTGCGGGGGAAGCTTTTCCACAAGAAAGTCTTTCCTCGCCCATCTTCACTTTGTGAATTTAAATTGCGGCCCACGCTTCCCGAGAGCCGGGGTCACAGTGACGCGCCTTGGAGATGACCAACTGTGCCATTTCCAGGGTCCCTGTAGGGGCACACCGGTGCGTGCGCCCACATCAGGGCAGACACGCGGGTCTGCCCCTACACCGAGCTCGCACCATTGTCGGATAAAGCGGCGTTTTAATCGCGTCTCACTCCAGCAATCACCCTTGAGGTTAATGCCCATGACTATTCTTGAGCCGGCCAACGTTCCGCTAGCCGGCATTCCTGCTCCCGCTTTGGCCTTTGTCGTTCTTGCCGCAGCCATCCTGATGTTTTCATACGTAATGTTTCGCCGCATCCAACTCCTGAGACTCGGCGCGCCCGATGATAGATTCTCCAACATTGGGGAAAGACTCCGCTTGATGCTCGTCTACGGGTTCGGACAATGGAGGCAACCCAGGTACTTGGGGGCCGGGATCCTTCACATTCTGCTTTTCGCGGGGTTCATGATCCTGTCTCTCCGTTCTCTGACACTCATAGGTCGCGGCTTCTCGTCAGAATTCCACCTACCGCTGCTCACAGGCTCCGTGGCCTTGTCTTACGATGTTTTCAAGGACTACGTGGTCCTTGTGGTCTTGGCTGTATGCATCACAGCAATTGTCCGGAGGGCCGTATTTCGTCCGGCACGTTACGCGCATAACCATACCGGCGGCCATGAATACGAGGCATATGTAATCCTCGGACTGGTGGCCGCGCTCATGGTCACCGACATGATCTTCGACGGAAGTGCCCTCAAAATCAGCGAAAAGAGCGGAGACGCGGCTTTGTTTCCTGCTGCGACACTTGCCGGCCTGTTTATGTCGGGAGCCGATTTCTCTACCCTGAATGCCCTGCACGTAGGCGGCTATTGGAGCCACATTCTCGTCTTCTTCGGATTGCTGAATTATCTTCCCATATCCAAACACTTCCATGTTATCACTGCTATCCCCAACGTGTTCTTCGCCAATTTGAACAAAGGGGCCATAAAACCTGTCCAATGCGGCGTCACGGATTGGATGGAACTGCCGGAATGCGGCGTGGGCCGTTTTGAGGCATTCACCTGGAAACACATCCTGGATTTTTACTCGTGCGCGGACTGCGGCAGATGCACGGACAACTGCCCGGCCAATGCCGTGGGGCGGGAGCTCTCTCCCAGAATGATCAGCATAAAGGCCAGGGACTATGCATACAAATACTATCCCGTATTTGGCACACCCCCCGACCGAGGCGAAGCAAAGTTCACCGGCGATATCATCACGGAAAAAGAGATCTGGGCCTGTACCACATGCGGGGCCTGCGAACAGGAATGCCCGATATTTATACAATACATCGACAAGATTGTTGACATGAGACGGTATCTAGTCGACCAGGGAAGTCTGCCCCAATCGCTTCAGAAGCCGATGCAACAAATCAAGAAGAAGGGGAACGCCTACGGAGGGAGCAAGGGGAAACGCTCGGCCTGGGCCAAAGATCTTGACGGATTGGAAGTGAAAGAGCTTGGAAAAGGCGAGTCCGCAGACCTCTTGTTTTTCGTAGACAGTTGTGGATCTTTCGATCCGAGAATACAGGAAATATCCAAATCGTTTGCAAGGATCTTGAATAGAGCCTCATCGGATTTCGGGGTCTTAGGTCAGGACGAGACCGACTCCGGCAACGAGATACGGAGGCTCGGCGAGGAAG
Organism: Desulfomonilaceae bacterium; assembly: GCA_052146735.1. Taxonomy (GTDB): domain Bacteria; phylum Desulfobacterota; class Desulfomonilia; order Desulfomonilales; family Desulfomonilaceae; genus CAWBBA01. The sequence continues at coordinate 17,098 of JBKQMK010000117.1, forward strand.
GGCTCTTTGAACAGATTGCAGGCAAAAACATCGAGGCATTTCATGCCAGGGAATTCAAGGAAATAGTGGCGTTTGACCCCCATGCGTTCAACACGATCAAGAACGACTACTCCGAGAAGTTCCCGATAATTCATGCAAGCCAACTCCTGGCCCGATTTCTGCGCGAAGGAAAACTGAGTCTGTCGGGGGACTATGTTCGAGACAGAGTGGTGACCTATCACGACCCTTGCTACCTGGGGCGACACAACGGTATTTACGAAGATCCCCGGTACGTGTTGGGCCGAATACCGGGAAATCGAATTCGTGAGATGACACGTTCGTTCTCTCGTAGCTTCTGCTGCAGTGGCGGAGGACTCCTGCTGTGGTACGAAAACGAAGAAGAAAAGGAACGGATGGGTGAACGAAGAGTGCGCATGGCGGAAGAGATAGGGGCGGAAATCATTGTTACGGCCTGCCCCTTCTGCCTGATCAATCTGGAGGATGCCATAAAAACTACCGGCAACGAGGGTAAGATAGAAGTTATCGACCTCGTGGAGCTTGTGGACCGTTCCATGGCCTGATCGTCGGCCAGTGCTATTTAGTCAACCACGTCTCGCTAGACGCGATTGGGAGGAGCAATGGACATCATTGTTTGTACGAAGTGGGTGCCGGACAGCTCTGAGGCTGATCTGGCCGTTGGCACGGGTGGGAAGGACATCAAGAAAGATGATTTGGACTTTGATGTGAACGACTGGGACCGCTTTGCCATCGAGGAGGCCGTTCAAATTAAAGAAAAGATGGGCGGCAAGGTTACGGTGGTCAGTGTTGCCCCCGAAGAGGCCGAAGAAATGCTCAGAGAAAGTTTGGCCAGAGGGGCCGACGAAGCTTTCCACCTTTGGGATGACGCGTTCGAAGGTTCGGATGGTTTTGCCGTCGCGCGCATACTCGCGCAGTTCATCAAACAGCGCCCATACGACCTCATTCTAACAGGGACCCTGGCCGATGACGATTGCGCCGGCCAGTTGGGTGGGATGCTCGCTGCCATGTTGGGCATTCCCGGTGCCACTTTGGTCTCAAAGATTGAGTGTCAAGACCGCAAGATCAAATTCAACCGGGAGTTGGAAGGCGGGCTGTACGAGTCTGTTGAAATGGATCTCCCGGCGGAGGTTTCTGTGGCAACCGGATTCAATGAGCCGCGGTTCGTCTCAATTCGGGCGGTGCGGAAGGTCTCCGGTCTGGAAATTCCCATGCTGGGTCGCGGAGAAATAGGCATGGAAGAAGCTCAGGTAGGGTCAGCCGGATCCCGGATACAAATTGAAAACGTGTCTTTGCCTCCTGAGGGGGAAGGCGCGGAGATCATCAAAGGCAGCCCGGAAGAAGCTGCTGCCAGGCTTGCTGAGATCCTGAAGGAGAAAGGGGGTATCGGTTGATGAAGCAGATATTCGTCCTGGCGGAGCACCGCAAGCAGCAACTAAGAGATACCACATGGGAGGCCATTGCAGCAGGGCGCAAACTGGCAAATGACCTGGGAGCCGAGCTCACGTGCCTGCTCCTCGGGAGCCAGATTGCCGACATGGCCGACAAGCTGGCAAGAGAGTGCCCTCGAGTACTGACAGTAGATGACCCGAAGTTGGAGCCTTTCAACTCCGAAGCCTTTATGAAAGTGCTTGTGAATATTCTCCAAGATCGTAAGCCCTTTATGCTAGTTATGGGGAACTCCAACTCCGTCATAGATCTGGCCCCCGGACTGTCCGTGGCTCTTGACGCGGCGTTGGCCACTGACTGCTTCGGATTCGAAGTACGAGACGGCAAAATTCTCGCATCGCGCCAGATGTACAGCTACAAAGTCAATGCCACCGTGTCATTCAAGGATGCTGAGAAAATAGTGGCTACATTACGAGGCGGAGCGTTCTCTTTCACCCCATCCGACACGGGCGCCGGAGCCATCGAGACGGTTCCCTCCCCTTTAGCGGATGAACCTTTGCGCAAGCGCTTTGTTAGCTACGTGGAGGCAGAGAAAGGGGATGTCGACATAGCGTCCGCCGACATAATCATCTCCATCGGCAGGGGCATTGGAGATGAGCCTGACATGGAGGTATTCGAATCACTGGCCGAAGCCATGGGAGGTGTGTTGGCCTGCTCCAGGCCGATTGTGGATAAGAGCCTCCTACCCAAATACCATCAGGTCGGGACGTCAGGTGTAGAGGTAAAGCCGAAGGTTTATCTCGCTCTCGGAATCAGCGGCGCGTTCCAGCATTTGGGCGGAATCAAGGGATCGCCACTCATCGTGGCTGTGAACAAAGATCCTCGGGCGCCCATCTTCCGCGTGGCCCAATATGGAATCGTGGGCGATCTCAACGTAGTGGTTCCTGCCCTGGAAGAGAAAATCAAGGAACTGCGGGGGTAAGAGTAAACCCGCGGTTACGCAGGCCAATCGCTGAACCTGTGTCATTGCGAGGAGTGAAATCCTGCGTTCCGCGGGAAACCAATCTCAGCTTTGGCGAAGTCCCGCGGAACGCGGGACCTCGCTGCGCTCGCAACGACAGTCCTTAGCCACGAGTAACTGAAAGTTTACGGTAGGAGCATTAGAGTTTTTCTGGGGGCAAAGCGCTTTTGTTAACTTGGCCATTCCCCATAGAGCTTGATCCGGAGGGTGAGAAGGTTCCGCGCTCATTGCCGTTCATCGTGGACGCGCACGTTCATCTCTTCCCCGACCCGCTTTTCGATGCCATTTGGAAATGGTTTGAACAATTTGCATGGCCGATTCGCTACCGGCTTAAAGCTGCTGATGTAATAGACTTTTTGCTTTCCCGAGGGATAAGCCATATTGTCGCGTTGCACTATGCTCACAGACCGGGCATTGCTCGCATGTTGAATGCTTTCATGGCGGAATTGTGCAGCGCCCACCCTCAGGTCACCGGCACAGCAACGGTCTTTCCTGGAGAGGAAGGTGCCCGTGCCATTCTCGAGGAGGCGTTTCAACTCGGACTGCACGGCGTAAAACTGCACTCTCATGTCCAGTGTTTTCGAATGGACTGTGAGGCGATGCATGAGATATGCGATGTATGTGTGGATCATGGCAAACCGCTCGTCATGCACGTTGGACGCGAGCCCAGGAATCCGTACTACAAATATAGAAGTGATCCGTATTTGATATGCAGCTCGGATAAGCTGGAGCAGTTACTAGTCGACTACCCTAAACTGAATGTTTGCGTACCTCACCTGGGCGCAAATGAATTCACTGCATACAAAGAACTGGTCGAGCGATACGACAACCTCTGGCTGGATATCTCCATGGTAATAGCCGACTATCTGCCGAACTGCACTCCTCCGCGCTTGGCTGAAATGAGGGCCGACCGCATCATGTACGGCACGGATTTCCCCCATATCCCATACGCATGGGATCGAGAAATTAAGTGTCTCTGTGGGTTGGGTCTTTCGGAGGAATCTATGGAACTAATTCTCGGGCGAAACGCCGTAGAGTTCTTCTCCATACCTATTCAGCGATGACTCGCAAAGCATTCGCAAATCTCGCCTACGACTCTCCTTGCTCATAGGCATAATGTGTCACAATAAGACTAAGGTGTAAAACTTGTGCGCGGGGAAACTATTAACGCCATCAGGAATCCAACGCCCATAGTACCGTGGGAGCAGTATCTTGTGGTTGTGGACCATTGGCCGACGCTTCGGCCTGACGGATTGATCATGCAAGAACTTGTGAATAGCTTGGATGTTTATCTTAAAGGCTCCGTGTTCATGTCTTTCTTGACGGCTTTCCTTGGTGGCGTTCTCACTAGCTTCACGCCTTGTGTATACCCGATGGTCCCGATAACGGCCGGATACGTAGGGAGCCGAAACCTCGGCGGATCGAAGATCAGAGGCTTTCTCCTCTCTCTGTTCTACGTGGTAGGCGTTGCTGTGACCTACGCAGCTCTAGGCGTTGTCGCGTCGCTGTCGGGGAGGTTCTTCGGAGAGTTCAACACCAATCCCTGGATTCACTTGCTTGTCGCCAACGTGATGATCGTTCTTGGTCTTGCCATGCTGGATGTATTCACCATTCCCATGATGGGAGTGAGGAGCGGACCCAAAGCAGGAGGCTTTTTCAGTGTGTTCCTTATCGGAATAGTGTCCGGTTTTGTAGCCGGTCCCTGCACTGCACCCGTGATGGGCGTCCTGTTGGCTTATGTGGCCACGACCCGGGACCTGCTCTTTGGAGGCGGCCTTCTTTTCGTATTTGCGTTGGGTATGGGCTTATTGCTGATACTGGTGGGAACTTTTTCCGGAATTCTCGCATCTCTACCCAGATCCGGGGAGTGGATGGCCAAGATCAAGAAAGTCCTTGGCCTAGCCATGATCGGATTGGGTGAGTATTTCCTCATAAAGATGGGTCAGCTTATGCTGTGAAGGCAGCACAACCCAAATTGGCGTACAGGCAGACAACATGAATAGGAATAGTGTGATTCTCGCGGCGCTCTTGCTGCTCTTTCCATACTCGGCCGTCGCTGGATACGTGGGAGTGGGGGACAAAGCGCCCGCTTTTCAGGCCACCACCATAGAAGGACAGAAAGTAAGTTTGGACAACCCTCAGAGCGAAAAGCCTTTGTTTCTAGTCTTCTGGGCTACATGGTGCCCTTACTGTGAGGCTTCCATCCCACGGCTTAAAGAGATCTATTCAAAATATAGCCCAAAAGATATGACATTTCTCGCGATCAACCCCGGCGTAAACGATTCTCTCCGCAAGACTCAACTCTACACCGAAAAATACCATATCCCTTATCCGGTAGTGTATGACGAAGGAGGAGCCATCTCGAAGAGTTTCGGTATCAACGGCGTTCCCACTATCATCATAGTGGACAAGGACGACATTGTCCGTCATCGCGACGGTATTCCGGATAACATTGACGAAGCAATAAAATCGGGTACCCCCGAAATGCGTGCCGCGAGACTAACCCCGTAGGGTACCCAAACGTCAAATGTTCAACGTGTACAGGGGATTCACCGCAGAGGTTGCAGAGAGCGCCGAGGAATTGGTTTTCGTTGCTTTTTGTCCCATATGAGGCATGACTCATGCGGGTCCGCGACATGTTGAAATCTTCTTCGAGCACCTAGGGTAGCCAAATTTTTGAGTAACCTATCTTCTTGGCTCTGCGTTCTCGGCTCACTCCGCAGTGAACGATTAGTTCCCAACACAATTGTTGCGACTCCATCAATTAGGCGGGATCATTTGTCATTCTTCATGGCAGCGCCTCTCTTATTGCTTTCTTGTTAATCTTGCCGACGCTGGTTTTGGGGATTTCACGCACCAACTCAAATCGATCCGGGACGGCCCATTTCGAGATGAGCCCTCTGTCAACTAATTGGTGCATGAAAGCTTGCAGATCTCCCTCCGAGACTTTCCCATCATACTCAGGTCTTAGTACGACTAGAGCTACTGGACGTTCCCCCCACTTTTCGTGCGGAACACCGATCACTGCTGATTCCGAGACCGCTTTGTGCCGACTGAGCAGACTTTCCAGCTCCAGAGACGAAATCCACTCTCCGCCGGTTTTGATTGCGTCCTTCAGCCTATCGGTGATTTGCACGTACCCCTCTTCGTCCATATTGGCGACGTCACCGGTATGCAGACGGCCGCCTCTCCACAATTCTTCCGACTGCTCTGGATTCTTGAAGTAACCCTGAGTGCACCAAGGCGTTCGCACAACGATCTCACCCGGGGACTTACCGTCCCTGGGCACCGCATTACCGGCCTCGTCCACAATCTTGAGATCCACCAACGGTATTGGGAAGCCGGTCTTGGTTCTGAAGTCCAGTTGTCGACCAATGTCCCATCCAATCATGCAGGGCTTCAAGTTAGCGAGTGTCAGGATCGGGCACGTTTCAGACATTCCGTACCCGTGAAAAACTTCGACACCCATTTCCAGTGCTGCCTTGGCTAGACCTCTTGGAAGGGCCATACCGCCGGTGTTCACCTTCCAACCGCGAAGATCGATCTCTTTTGCCATAGGATCATTTAGCACCATGTGCAGGATGGTGGGCACGCAATGAGAGAAGGTGACCTTTTCCTGCTGTATAAGTTTAAGAATTGTTTCAGGCACATATCTGCCAGGGTAGACTTGCTTGGTTCCGAGAAGCGTAGCCACATAAGGGAATCCCCAGGCATGAACGTGAAACATCGGGGTTATCGGCATGTAAACGTCGCCGGACTGCAACCTGCCCGGCGCAGTGAATCCTGCGGCAGCAACACTCACGGCGAGAGTGTGCAGCACCAATTGGCGATGGCTGAAATAGACCCCTTTGGGCAGAGCTGTGGTGCCGGTAGTATAAAATGTGGTGGCCTGCGCGTTTTCATCAAAATCGGGAAAATTGAACGAATCGCTCGACATTTGCAGCATCTCTTCATATTCCGAAGAAATGGGCAACGAGGTCGAGGGGCTCTGTTCACTATCCTTAATCAGGACATACGTTCGCACCGTCGCCAACTGTCCCGCAATGCTTTCAAGCACAGGGACGAAATCTTCGTGGACAAGAACCACCAAATCCTCCGCGTGATTCATTGTATAGAGGATCTGTTCCGCTGAAAGACGGATATTGACTGTGTGGAGTATGGCGCCTGTCATAGGGATAGCGAAGAAAAATTCGAGATACCGGTGTGAATCCCAATCGAGCACTGCCACCGTGTCCCCGGGCCCAACGCCTAGAGAGGACAGTCCGGAGGCCAACCTGTTGATCCGCTCGTAGAATTCTTTATATGTATGTCGCACCTGTCCCCGATACACGATTTCCTTTTCGGGTCCGTAAAGAATCGGAGTGTGGAGCAATTGTTTGACCAGCAAAGGATACGAATATGCAGATGGCGTGCGAAAAATAGTACGAAATCCTTCCTCCATTACTTGAGTCTCCTGATTACTGAGAACGTGTTACCTTTTCGACCACGGGGGGACCGGATAAACAAAAGGCTTTGTAGCCATTTCTTTTGGCCATACATTTTCAAAGCGCTGATTTTGCCATTGTCCCAAGTACGTGGGCAATGAATTCTGCTGAGTTTTCTTGCCGTAAGATATGAACTTGACGGGGCCATACATCGTATTCATGTCCGTTTTCGTCAACGCCTCTCGAATTGCCGCCGACGTCAGCTCCGCGGCCCTATTCAGAGCATCGGCTATTACGAAAAGCGCAACGTATGCCTGGGCGCCTTGGAATTGAGGGATGTCGTTGTATCGCTTTTTGTATTTGTCATAGTATTCTCGGGCTCCGGGGAACGGGAGATTCTCCGACCAAAGGGTGGCGCAAAACACATAGTCCGCGGCATCTCCTGCGTTCTTCACTAGCTCGGGAATCGAAAATCCGCCGCCTCCCCCAGCGAACAATTTGGGGTTAAAGTCCAACTCCTTGGACTGGCGAATCAGGAGCGCAGCATCCATCACATATGATACTGCATACACCAGATCGGGATTGGCCGCCTTCATCTTGGTTACCAACGGCTTGAAGTCGACTGCTCCGGACTCATAGCTGTCTCTAAACAGGACCTTGCAGCCCAGTGCCTGGCACGCTTCCGCGAAACTCTTTCCTTGAGACTGGCCGAAGAGCGTATTCTCATGGATGACTACTGCGGTCTTCGGCTTGACCACATCTTCGAGGAAGGAGAGCAACCCTTTGAAGTATTCGCTGGCAGGCTGATTGATGCGGAAAACGTAATCCCAACCCATTTCAGTGATGTTGTCGGCCGCTCCTGTATGCGTAACAAAGGGGATCTTCCGTTGCTGAGCGGCTCCGGCCATTCCATAGGTCACCGACGATGAGTAACCGCCGGTAAGGACGACAATCCGGTCACGGGAAATAAGTTTCTCCACTGCTGACCGCCCTACCTCGGGCTTTCCCGTGTCGTCCTCGATGATAAGTTCCAGCTTTCGCCCGCGGACCCCACCGCTCCGGTTTATTTCCTCAAGGGCCATGAGAAAGGAGTTTTTCTGCATTTCACCAAATTTTGCGAGCTCTCCCGTCAATGGAATCACTGCGCCGATTTTGATCGGATCGCCTTTTGATTCAGCGGCCAAGATCGGACAGCAGAAAATCACGATCATAGCCAGCGCTGTCAGCATCCGCAATGATACTCTCTTCATGCCTATTTCCCCTTGCCTTCTCAATGCTGGACGTTTGATAAAGCTGAAGATGAGCATTGTTTCTCGGCACGTGATTTTGTCAAGAAAAAAAAAGACACCCAGGTGACGCTTCGGCTAGAAGGATTGGATACTGAAAATTTTGGGGCCACCTTAGCCGTCATTCCCGCAAACGCGGGAATCCGGAGATGTTTGCGGCGGATGATCAGTCCATGTCTTCACTAGGAAGCGAAGCAGTACTTCACGGCCCTGCCCTTACTCTATGAACGAGTATTACTTATGCGGCGGGAATCGCTTCTTGACTTTGTGTCCGCGCATCCACGATACTCGCCTTATTTCTCTGGACAAAGGCCCTGATGAATAATCTCTACCAGTCAGTTCAGGACGCTGCCGGCTTCCTTCGTAGGACAATCCGGTCCCAACCTGAAGCGGCCATTATTCTGGGGACAGGTCTTGGCGGGATCACCGACCATATCCATGTGGTTGACCGGATTCCATATAATCAACTTCCCCATTTTCCTGAATCAACTGTGCAGGGGCACAAGGGAGACC
>JBKQMK010000118.1:0-6563 GCA_052146735.1 Desulfomonilaceae bacterium
CCACTTTGGACATTTTCTTGGCTACTTGCGCACCTATAGATAGCGGGTCAGACAGGAATTCACTTACAAACGGATGCCGTTTCAGATACGTGGAAATGGCACGAGCCTTGCCTTTCGCGGTGGTCACGGCGTGTATGTGACCCTCCATTTGTAACCCTTTGATGTCTTTCCATCCCCGACAGTCTCCATGTATGGTGGCAGCGGCCCGGGTGTTCTGAGAAAAGATCACTGAGTGACGGGAAGTGGGAGAGGAGAAGAAAACCAGGTCCAAACCTTGCCGGGCATAGTACACAGTCGCTGCCCATGGCTTGTCGTCGATGCTGCCCGCCAGCGTCATGGCCGTGCACGAGTCCATATAACGGGTCACAAGGTCTTCCAGCTCTTCCCGCGTCATCCTCCACCCCAACGATTGAAGAGGTGGTTTGCTATTCCAAATTGATCCAGCACCTTGCCCACGGTCTGATCTACCAGGTCCTGAATGGTGCTGGGATGGTGATAAAACGAGGGACACGGGGGGAGTACTATTCCACCCATCTCTGTAACTGCGGTCATGGCCCTCAGGTGGCCTAGATGAAGGGGGGTTTCACGAGGAACGAGGACCAGTTTCCTGCGCTCCTTGAGCGTCACATCCGCGGCCCTTATGAGGAGATTATCGTTGAGGGAAAGGGCGATCATCGAGAGGCTCTTCATGGAGCAGGGAGCAACCACCATCCCGTCTGTGCGAAAAGATCCGCTGGAAATAGGGGCCGCAAGATCATCCGGGGAATATGATCGATCTGCTAAAGCGCGCACCTGGTCCGGATCCGAGGACGTTTCCAATTTCATTGTGATGCACGCCCCATGACTCAAAATAAGGTGAGTCTCAATCTCATCAACCTCTTTAAGAACCTCAAGGAGCCGGACGCCGTAAATGATCCCGCTCGCGCCGCTGATGGCAACAACAATCCTCTTCAATTGACCCCCTTTGCTTCTATGTGGCGAGCGGTTTGGATTTTGTCGCAAGTCATGGATATACCTTCCGGAAAGCTGAAGTTGTGAAAAGAATCCATGCGATTGTGAAGCTTGAACTTATCCGGGACGGATCTTCGTTCAAGAAGAGTCCCCATAACTACGAATTGTCAAGGATTTATGCAGGTCAGTCAAGTCATAAAATGTTATGCTTGTATAAGGCTACCTTATAATGTAATATATAAGGAACCGTTTTCTCCAGGCCAGTATGAACGTCAAGCATCTCGAAACATTTCACTATTTCTGCAAGTTCATGAGTATGAGCCGGGCCGCCGATCATCTGAATGTGACCCAACCCGCGGTCTCTCAGCAAATCAGAAGTTTCCAGAGCGAATGCGGCGTACAACTGTTCTACCGGCAGGCCCATGAATACAAGTTAACCGAAACGGGGGAGGCCCTCTTTCTTTTAAGCAAGAGCATTTTCTCGCGAGTCGAACAAGCAGAGGGGCTGCTGGAGAAAGGCCGAAAGGCCACCTCGGAAGTATTGAAAATAGGGATTACCAAAGCTTATGCCAGCATCGTCATGCCCGATCTCATTGCGCGTTTCCAGGAGAAATACCCTCGAATACACGTTCACCTGAGTGAGGGCAACTCAGCCGATCTCATAAACAGAGTCCGCACTAGAAAAGAGGACCTCGTGGTGGTGGCCCGTTCGGAGTATGGCTCCGACTTGAAGGCCATTCCGTTTGCACGGGCGGAGTTTGTCTTGGTTGCTCGACCGGATCACCCTCTCGTGACGACACGCCCCGTCTCCATAAAATGCCTTGACGGAGTAGCGATGATCCTCAGGGAGCAGGGGTCCGGGTCACGAAATGCGATCCTTCGGTTGCTGCACCGCTTCGAAGTGACCCCTTCGCTGCTGGTCGAATCTGAAAGCCTTAGTTTCATTCTTGCTTACATAGAGAGAAAGATGGGAGTTTCGTTCATACTCTCCCACGAGATCGAGGATGAGCTTTCCCGTGGAGTCCTCAAGCCGATCCACCTTCTCGAGGGAAATATCGGCTTTCACGCCGATATCGTGATCCGGCGGAACGAGCCCTTGTCAGTAGCTATGGGCTATTTCCTGGAGATCTTGAAGAAGTACGCAGAAAAGACCCTCCCTCAGCAGGTCTGAACCTTTGCCCCCAATTGTGTTGCCTACCGGAGAAGGCTCCTATAATGTGAGATCGCAACGCTACTCTAAGAGGTGCTTATGCAGCCAACGGTAGTTATTGCCGGAACACTCGACACCAAGGGTGAAGAAATCGGGTACGTGAAACAGCTCATTGAGGACACTGGCTGTTCCACGTTGGTCGTGGACGTTGGAATTCTCCACCATCCGGAGATTCAATCGGACATTTCACGAGAGCAGGTTGCATCGGCGGGCGGAGTTCATTTAAGAGAGCTGCTGAAACGCGGCGATCGAAGATTGGCTGTCCAAACCATGACCGATGGTGCAGGGAAGATAGTCAAGGACTTGCACCAGCAAGGGCTCGTGTCAGGCATTCTCGCCTTGGGAGGAGGGACGGGAACCCATATCGGAACGGGAATCATGCGCTTATTGCCGCTGGGACTGCCAAAAGTGATGCTCTCAACGGTTGCAAGTCGCGACATGAGAGATCTGATAGGAACCAAAGACATCACGATGATGCACTCGGTCATGGACATCCTTGGTCTCAACCCGCTGAGCAAAAAAATACTCGCAAACGCGGCGGCAGCCGTGGCGGGGATGGTTGGGAGCCCTGTGCGAATGGATCGAGAAAGGCCCGTCATAGGTTTAACGTCCTTCGGGTTCATAACCGAGGGAGCCATGCTGGTAAAGAAGATGCTGGAAGATCAAGGATATGACGTCGCTCCATTTCATGCCAACGGCACTGGCGGGATGGCGATGGAGGATCTTGTAGATCAGGGGCTTATCCAGGGTGTTTTGGATCTTGCGCTTCATGAATTTGCGGATGACTTGTACAATGGATATTGCAGCGGAATCGGACCGGACAGGATGGAGACTGCGGGCCGCCGCGGAATACCCCAGGTGGTCGTTCCCGGGGGCCTAGATTGCGTGGTGCTGGAATTTGATTCACCCGACACCATTCCGGAGCGGTTTAGAGGTAGGAAAGTCTTCTGGTACGATTTCCGATCAGGTGTGCGCACCACGGCCGAAGACCTCCTTCGGTTGGGACAGACAGTCGCCGGTAAATTGAACCGTGCCAAGGGTCCCACTACAGTGGTGATTCCCATGAAAGGTTGGTCTGAAGCCGACCAGCCAGGCGCACCGCTTTATGAGCCGGAAACTAATCACGTTTTTGTATCGGAACTCAGAGCTTTGCTTGGTTCCCACATAAAGGTAGTACAAGCTGACTGCCACATTAATGACAGAGAATTTGCACGTCTCGTTGTATCAGAGTTGCACGAGGCCATGCTGGCCATTCCCTCCAAGAATCGCCATTCTTAGAATCTAATCGTTCACCGCGGAGATCGCAGAGACCTCAGAGGATGCTATTTTCATGCCTTTCTCCCAGTTGGGAGTAAGATTTTCCGGTCTCTGAGGCTGAAAACCATATTAGCTTAACAGCGTACCCCTGAAGTCCATATGGGCTTGTGCAAGCCGTTTTGATTCTCTGCGCTCTCGGCGAACTCTGCGGTGAATACTCCTGGCCATTGAACGCTTGCAACAGAGTATTCGGTTGGTCCCCTCAAAGATGTTCTCGAAAAAAGATGTTGTCAAAATCGTGCACGCGGTGCATGATGACCAGGTGGTCATTACCCCCGAAGATGAGGTATAAACATTGCCGGAGGCCTACTGCACTACCGACTGGCATCAGGCGGGCATCCGCCCGAATGATTTACTTAACCGTATTACGGACGACGCCTTGATTGAGGTCGGTCAAAGGTTCTTTAGAGGTTCGCTACTCGGTTTAGGCGATGGGCTGGCCTGTTTGGAGACCCCGGACCTCGTCGGCCTCGGGACTCTGGCTTCAGCGGCCAGACGAGCCAGATACGGTGATCGAGCATTCTACGTGGCCAACCATCACATCAACTACACCAACATCTGCGTCAATGGTTGTAAATTCTGTGCTTTTCATCGCTCCCAGGGATCACCGGAAGGTTACTTGCTTAAGCCAGAAGAAGTTGCCGCCCAGATACACAGATCCGGGGTTTCGGGGCTCAGGGAAGTCCATCTGGTGGGAGCCATCAACCCGGAACCTGATTTCAGTTATTATCTCGATCTTCTTAGAGCTATAAAGACGGTCGGTCCCGATGTGCGGGTCAAGGCGTTCACCGCGGTTGAGATCGACCACATCTCAAAACGGTCCTCGCTCTCGTGGAGTGACTGTTTAGCGGCTTTGCGCGAGGCGGGCCTTGACGCTCTTCCAGGGGGCGGAGCCGAGGTCTTTTCAGAACGAGTGAGACGGGAACTCTTCCCGGCCAAGATCGACGCGGATACGTGGCTTGCTATCCATGCAACAGCTCATCGTCTGGGGATCGGAACGAACGCCACTCTCCTTTTCGGCCATATCGAGACACCCGTGGAGCGAATCGAGCACCTGTTGCGCCTCCGAGCTCAGCAAGACGAGACAGGCGGCTTCAGGGCCTTTATCCCTTTGGTGTTTCACCCCGGGAACACCTCCCTCTCCGATTTGCCCGGACCGACCGGAGTGGAGACCCTGAAGACCATCGCGGCTGCTCGGCTCATCTTGAGCAACATCCCTCACATTAAAGCCTACTGGGTAATGCTCGGGCTAAAGTTGGCCCAGACTGCTTTGCATTTCGGGGCAGACGACCTGGAAGGGACTATAGTCGCGGAAAAGATCGCCCACCAGGCAGGCGCTGAAACCGCGATCGGGCTCACCAGAGAAGACCTTGAACAGTTGATCCTTTCCGCAGGGCTGACGCCGGTGGAACGAGACACTTTTCATCAAACGATCATGGCCGCATGACCCTCGACGAATCGATTCACATTGCAGAAGCCGGTAATCGTCTCTCCTTCAAGGCAGCTCAAGCCCTATACGCAGAGGCCGATCTATTAACTCTGGCACAGTTGGCTCAAGGCGCTCGCTTCCGTCATAACCAGGAACGGGTGGCGACGTATGCGGTGGATCGAAACATAAACTACACCAATATCTGCACTTCGGGTTGCCGGTTCTGCGCTTTTTGGAGAGCGAAAAGTCATTCCGAGGCCTATGTGCTCGACGACGAGGCTCTGGCGGGAAAGCTAGAGGAAACCAAGGCCCTTGGCGGCACTCACATCCTTTTTCAAGGGGGCCTTAATCCGGACCTGGACTTGGAATGGCATGAAGACCGTATTCGGCTCATTCGATCTTTTGGGTTGAATCTTCACGGTTATTCGCCCCCTGAAATCACCTTCCTGGCGAAACGCTTCAGTTTGAAAGTGGAACAGGTGCTCGAACGGTTTGTACACGCCGGCCTAAGCTCCATTCCCGGAGGCGGTGCGGAGATTCTCGTCGACCGGGTCAGGCGAATGGTTTCTCCCGGCAAGGCTACCAGCCTAGAATGGCTCGGCGTGATGTCCGCTGCTCACCGAATGGGCCTTCGGACAACAGCCACCATGATGTTCGGTCACGTGGAAACACCGAATGAAAGACTGGTTCACTTGTTTCGGCTTCGACGCCTGCAGGACGAAACAGGCGGGTTTACCGCTTTTATCCCGTGGCCTTACCAGCCCGGTCGGGAGACCGTCCAGGTTAAATCTTTGGGAGGAACGGACTATTTGAGGATGTTGGCCGTTTCCAGGCTGGTTTTGGACAATTTTGCGCATGTGCAGGCATCCTGGGTTACGCAGGGAGCAGCGATCGGACAGGTTGCGTTGGCTTTCGGCGCGGATGACCTTGGTTCCACAATGATCGAGGAGAATGTGGTCGCAGCAGCCGGAGTAAGCCACCGGCTGACCCGAGGCGAAATGATTCGGCTTATTGAAAAGAGTAGTTTCCAAGCCAGACAAAGAGACGCCGTCTACGCAGCCGTGGGGAGGATGTGAGTGAAACCAGGGCTTCACAAGGCTAAATGGGTGATGGTGGAGCCGGAGGTCTGGATCGAAGACGGCATGGTGGAAGTGAGGTCAGATCGCATTTCCACTGTGGGAAAGGCGCTTGCAGGCGCAGATGTCCATGATCATGGTTCGGGCGTCATACTTCCAGCTCTGATCAACGCCCATACACACCTGAGCCTGTCAGTCCTCTCGGGTCGGATGAAACCGGGTGTTGGATTTGTCGACTGGGTGAAGGAATTGATACAGGCCAGGACCGCTTTCTCCCCTCAACAGATACTTGCCGCAGCGATCCAAGCAGCGGATCTGGCCAAAAAAACGGGAACTGGGCTCGTTGCCGAAGTGGGTCCGTGGGAACCGGGAGCAGAGTCCATGACCCGCGCCGGCCTGGAGGGTATTGTCTTCTTGGAAATGCTGGGCAACTGCCCGACCCTGCCGGACTTGCCGGACAACCGCAACGGCTTGTCCTTCTCATTCGCGGGCCATGCGCTTCACACTACGGCCCCGGAGACGTTGCAGGCTGTTAAGGCTTGCGCAACTAAACGGGCTTGTGTCTGCACGTTTCATCTAG
>JBKQMK010000119.1:0-38466 GCA_052146735.1 Desulfomonilaceae bacterium
AGCATCGTCAGGGTGCATCATCAGCGTGCACGGTCTACTCTTTCCCTCGTTCCAGGCCGGGTCCCTCATGATCGTGTTCGCGTTGTGATCCATGTGGCGACCTGCGGCCAGTATGAGCGGGTAGTCATTATCAATGCGTAGGCCGATCTCTTCACTTCGCACGTCGATACCTTTGACGGCCTCCGCCAGTTCCGGAATCAGAACGTTTACGCGCTTATCGTCTGTTCGCAGCTCATCCAAAGGCTTCAAGGGGTCGCACTTGGCAATCCAAATTCCTTCGGGGTGCTCGAGAACAGCTTTGAAGACCTCTTCCCCCATGGCTGGTTCGGGATTGAAGCCCGCTCGGGCAGCGTTCTCCCGGAAAGACTTTGAGGCCACCTGGAGCATCCCCCATAGGGCAGCAAGGTTTACCGAGCCAAGCGCTTTCCCCAGCGTCTTGCCGAGGATGAAGGGCATGAATTTAATCGCACGGGGCTCGCTCTGAGCAAAGACCAGAAGCTGCATGCCGAAGTTCATGCGGTCTCCAATCGCGGCTTCGTACAGCGCTTGAGGAATTTCCGGAAGTAATCCCATACGATCGGCGAGGCGTGTGAGGATTTCCCCCTCCTCAAGGCATTCCCCTTCCGCTTCAACTACAGGGCGCCGCATCTGGAAAAATATTTCGGGGAAGTTCCAAGCGAAGAACGTTCCGTCCCATTTTTCGTAAGCAGACTTGGCGGGTAGCACGTAATGGGCAAGCCTGGCGGTTTCGGTAAAAGCCACGTCCACGACCACCGACAGATCGAGGGCTCTGAATGCCTGCTCATAGGCCGTGGTGTCGGCGTAGGACCTCAATGGATTTGAGCCGCTCACAAACACCGCCCGCAGTCGGTCCGGCCGATCTGCCAGTATCTCCTCAGGCATTACGTTGGGCGGAAATGTGCCCATGATGGCAGGGAAGTTCGTGGCCGCAGTACGCCAAGTCTTGGGGTCGCGTTCGTCCGAATGAGCCCCCATGGGCATCAGGTGGCCCGGTATCAGGTTTCCCCCGGGAGCGCCTATACGACCGCAAATGGCCAGCAGGATCAATTCGAGGTAAGACGCGACAGTGCTGTGTCTCCCCATGAGGATCCCAAGATCCGAGTGGCATGACCACTTTCTAGTGGCCAGGAGTTGGCACACCTCCCGAACCTGATCATAGTCCAATTGGCAGAGACCGATAGCAGGACGGGGGTCAAAGTCCAGGAACCACGGTTGAATCTCGTCGAAGCCTCGCACGTGGTCTGCAATATAGTCGTTCTTTTGCCAACCTTCCTGCAGAATAATGCTTATCATGGATCGAAAGAGCAGAGCGTCGGTTCCGGGACGAACCGCCAGGTGTATGTCCGCTCTCAGGGCAGTCTCCGAACGTCTGGGATCAATCACCACGAGCAGTTTGTCGGGGTCTTCGGAAATCCTCTTCAAATGCCGTCTCGCCTGGGGCATTTGATGGCTCATCCAACCGTTCCAGCCCACTGCTACCAACATGTCCGTGTGTTTGTGATCGGGCACAGTCCCCAAGTACTGTCGCCCCAACCCCCTGCCGTTTACCCAGAAATAGCCTGTCAACTCTTGTGCAAGGGGACTGTAGTGGTAATGCGATCCCAACGCTCGAAGAAGCCGTACCCCGAAAGCAGCCTCAAAGTGGCATCCTTGCCCACCTCCGCCCATGTAAGCAAGGGAGCGGGGTCCGTATGTCTCTACGGTTGATTTGAGCCTTTCAGCAATTTCATCCAGAGCCTGGTCCCACGATATCGCTTTGAACTCGTCGCCTACCCGTTTGAGGGGGTGTTTCAGCCGATCTTCGTGGTGCTGATAATGAGCTATTTTCAGTCCCTTGCGACAACAGTACCCCTCACTGCGAGGGTTTTGTTTGTCAGCACGAACCTTCGTTATGCGGTTCTCTTCGACTATCACTTCGAGGCCACAGTTTTGAGCACAACACACACAGCTTGTTTTTTGCCACGATGACATCTCAGCCTCCGATCCCTTCCGCCCCGCAGATTGTTCTGAGGGCTGATTCCCAGCTCATTACTTTGTATACGAATTAGCTGGCCAAAAAAAATTAGTCCCTGAGGTCTTTCAGTAGCCTTTTCAGAAGCACCTTTTCCTCAAGAGACAAGTTTCGGAGAATCTCTTCATTGGCTTCATCCCGTTCTTCCATAAGCTTCGGTTCAAGGTTTCTGGCCTTGTCCGTGAGATGGATCCTCAGAACCCTCTTGTCCTCCGGGTCGGTTTGCTTGACGATCCACTCTCGCTCAGCCATCCGGTCCAGTATGCCGGAGAGGGTAGCAGGATCTAGCACCAGTTTCTTCCCCAAGTCACCGGCCGACATGCCCTCCTCTTGCCACAACGCGCCTAGCACGAGCTGCTGGATAGGGGTCAAGCCGTAAACCGTAAGCCGTCGTTTGAGGAGCGCATGGGCGCGTTGGTATGCCTTCGCTAACAGGTATACGACGCAGTCTTCATAGAGTGACGTGGAATTCATTTCGTATACAAAGTAACTGGTCAGGCGGTGCTCTGTCAAGCGAAAATGACGATAACCCGTAATAGCGCAAACGCGGTCCGGTTCACATGATTGCCGCAACAAATCCGGCCCCCTGGGGCCTACCGCCCAATGCCCACACTTATATTCTGTGCCACGGGTGTACCGAAGGTCCATCCATGCACGGACGAGCCTAACGGCACGTCCGTGGCACCAATGCTGACGCAATAGGGGCTCCTGCTGTTCCAGGGCCGTGCTTGCTGCCACGCAGTTTTTTGGCATAGCCTTATTTGTTCCGGTCCTCCACTCTGACTTCCATGACAATATGTCCCCAACCGCCGCACTCTACCCCGACATCGGAGCAGCCTGTTCTCCTGAATCTCATTTCATTGGGATCCACCCCGGCATACACCAACTCATTCACTGCGAATACCGCGGGCTTGAGTGCGCTCACAGCGTAGATGCACATCGTCTTGGGGCAGAGCTTTGAGATCAGATTCCCGGCCCCGTCCAGGTAGATTTTGTCTCCCACCTTGTGTTGGCTGTTGCACCCGTGCGATTCCACAACCTCCGCTACGATGGTCTTGGTCATGAGGTCGGGAGCTTTAGCCAGGATGTCCGCATTCCTTGGGTTTGCTCGGAACTTCGCCATCGCCTCGTCTGTGTAACCCAGGTGCTGCTGAAACATCTTCCACGCGTTTTCATCAAGCTTCATCATGCGATTCCTCCGTTCGAATCTTGTTGTGCCGACTCTCCATTACAAGAATCATGGGTGGTACCTTTTGGTGCGGCCCATTTCTGGGTCCTTGGATCATTCGTTGAATCGAAGCATCTGACCCACCAGTCCTATAAACGCGCAATTGAGCAGTTGAATGGCGCCCGAACTAAAATGATTAGGTCTGGAGCGCGGTCTTCAGGTGTGCCATTAATCCTGTCGGGGCTTAGTAGTCCGGATGGCTTCGGAAAAGAGCCGCTAGTCTCTCGAATTCGTCCATCTGCCGCAGGTGATCGGGGTTCGGCATTTCCTTATCACTCTTGGAAGGGTGCGTTGCAAAAAGCAGCTTTTTAGTATTTATCATGCCGCTTTTCTCCGCAAACGCGACCTGCCGCGCGCAGCGGCACGGATTTTCCGAGTTGAAGAGACCGCACTTCTTTTTCATGAAATCTCGGACGAGTTCTCTCGCCCTGGACAGGCGCTTGCGAAATGTGGCAGGGGTTATGTCGAGGATGTGTGCCCCCTCAACGCTGTTTGTCCCAAAAACGTGGCTGAGAATAAATGTCAGGCGGAGCTTGCGATCCAGGCACAGCAGCATGGCTTGTAAACATGCGATCATAGCCTCTTTTGCCATAATCCCCTGTTCGGCCTCGTAAGACTGTTCGGAGCGGCTGTATTCCAACCCTTGGTCAACCGTCTCTTCGCAAAACTCAAATGTGAGCCCCCAACGTTCGGCTCTTCGCTTGCGTGTTGTCAGCAAGTGGTTGGAGGCAATCCGGTACACCCAGGTAGTGAACGTACTCTTCTTTTGAAAACTCCCTAGATTCATGACGATCTTCAGCAGTATCTCCTGGGTAGCATCTTCAGCGTCCGCCGGGTGAGAGAGCATCCGGATCGCTAAACCGTACACCGTGTCCTGAAGTCCTTCGATTAGCTCTTCGAGGGATTCCCGGTCACCTTCCAGCGCTTTATCGACCAATGCCTCCATTGCCGGCTTCATGCCTGATTGTTCCTCTGTGACGATGGGTTTGCCTCCCCGGTTGGACCGTCTCGGACGCACCGCCAGACCTGTTCATGTCTCCGGCCTGCTTTACCGGTCTTATAATCTTTAGACGGTACGGACACTGGCAGTGTGACAAAAAGTTTCAACCTGAATCATTCGCCAGGTACCAGCTGATGTGGATGCTCATTTCTCCCCTCTACCAAAAAGATCTTTCATCCGCATCAGCACAGACAAGTCGCCAACGGCCTTGTACTTCTGCTGCATGAACATCTGTTGGCCGTCGGCCTTTCCCGTCATGACGTCCATCCAGACCTCGAACGGTGAATCAACCGTCAAATCCGGTTTGTCCGCAGCTCCTTTTTTTGCCTCGATTTTTCCGTTCTCAATCTTAAAATGACAGGAGCCTTCAACTTCACCGGAAAAGTTGAACTGGAGGACAGCCCTCGTGTCACCCGCGCGCTCGCTGTTAAATCCCATCGGCATGATCATCATGAAGGTTTCGATTGAATCGGGACGCGGGATCAAATGCCTTTGATGAAACTCGCTTGGGGTCAATCCCTCCCGGATGCACGATTTCCAAAACAGATTTGCCATGTTGGCAACGGAGTCAAAGTTATCTGAAATTGGCCTCGTGATCCGTTCCATCGTCTCTTTAGAGATTTTCATGGACTGAACCAGTTCCCGGCCACCCTGAGTTGTAGCTTCAAGAATATCTTTCGTTGTCTCAGAGAATTGGGGCAGGCTCATCATTTCAGCGCCCGGTCGGTAGATCTCGGCCACGAGCGATTTACGTAGCAGAAAATTCATGTACGAGGTGAGCTGAGCAAAGACAGACATCTCCGGGAACCCGGCCACAGACAAGACTACAGCCCGCGGAGGCTTTTGTCGCATTGGGTGAGAGGTTGCGTCGTCAAGCCGATTAAGAAACGGCTCCACTACCGGCAGCGTTCGTTCGATTAACGCCTTCATGGAGGCGTTTACAGTATAGTGGTACAGAGGCGTGGCATACACGGCCAGGTCAGCTTCCAGCCACTTGGGGAACAGTTCATTGGTCATGTCGTCCTTCTGGACGCAGACCCCGGGGGTTTTGGTCCAACACGTGAAGCAGCCGATGCAATTCTTGACCTTCTTCTTACGTAGGTGGATCGTCTCCACGTCCGCGCCCGCGTCCCGCATTCCCTTCACCAGGGCGTCGAGCAACATTCCCGTCTTGCTGATTCCGTCAGCCCTAGGGCTGGAGTTGATCGCGAGAACTTTCATGATGGTCTCCTTTCGAAGTTGTGAATGACCCGTTGCGCCCGATACTTCGCTGAAGTCGGATCGGGAAAGTTCAGATGCAAAGGGGTCAGAGGTTTTGGGAGCTGAATAAGGCGATGTCCTCGTGTCTGAAACAACAGATGTTCCGTGCCGTCCCTCCAGCTCGATTTTTCGCATCTTAGCCAAGCCGGGCAAGCCGAGCCGTCTGAGGTAGTAGTCCGGAAACCGGAGATTGAAGGGAACACCAACGCCGAGGATTAACGCAATGGGGATCAGTGCCCGGGTAATGACCGAAGGATACAGGCTTAGAACCACGCAGGTTGCAAAAAGCCCTGCCCAGGAGAAGGTCATGATTCGATTGATAGTAAGGAAGATCGGGGTCTCCCAAACTGCCCGGGGCGCAGATTTCTTGGCGTAGTGGTTAGTGAAGGGCTCAAAACCGAGAATGGGCGGGAAAAAAGCCGCCGAGAACAGGCAGGCATAGATCCCTGTCACCGCATATTCAGTGAGGATAGCGCCGGCTGTTTTGGGCCACAGAGCAAAGGATAGCGACAGCACCAGGAAATAGGCGCTGACTGTCCAATCAAAATAGGTCGGCTTGTCCCAGCGTCGCGCCAACGCGAGAACGCAAGTGCAATAGATGAGCATGGCGCAAGCCGCGGCCAACAAGCTTCCAGGTGCCCTTCCGGAGGCGGCCCAGATCTTGAAGAACGCCAGAGCAGGGAAAGGTGCGATGTACAAAAAGATCTGCCGGCCCCTGGACAGTCCTTTCACCCCGTCTTTTCTTGTCGGCGACTCATCCCCCATTATCAGTCTCCTCCTCGTTCAGGGCATGGATGATTTCAGAGACATTGCGGGCCAAGTCCCGGAAGAAGCGAAGGCCGAACTGGAAGCACAGGTATTGGAACCGGTCAGCACAGGCTTCAACCTCGGGTCTGGCCGCGTCCAATTGCGTACGCAACCCCTCTACGGAAGCCAGGTACTTGTCGGCAATCGCGAGGCGCTCCTCGGGAGAGAGATGGGCGAAAAAGAAGAGCTTCATCAAGAGCGGGCTTTTGGGTTGCTCAAGGGTCAACGGCGATCTCAATGAGGCAAGGAAGGCCACCCTGCCGGCGTCTGTTATGGTGTAGACCTTACGGTTTGGCGCGCCGTCCTGAATCTCCGTTCGTTTGGAAACCAGTCCATGATTTTCCATCTTTTTGAGCGCGGGGTAGATGGACCCGTAGCTCAGGCCGGAGAAGAATGAGAACGAGATCGAGAAGGCTTTCTTGAGATCATAACCGGTCATGCTTGTGTTTATTAGGAAACCGAGAAGAACCGACTGCACGTCCATAATGCCCCCTTTATGGTCGATGATATATCTCGGAACGATATATGTCAACTGAAAATTCTCTTTTGTCGCCGCATCATTGGAATGGCCAAGCGCTTTCGCTCTGCCAGACTTCCGACGCATGGCCACAAGCGTTCCGCATCTAAGCTCAGCCCTTCCAAAGCCATTTTTTGGGCGAACTGTTCGATCCCAGCCGGACAAAACTCTTGACACGCACCGTACGGGTTCGGTAAAAAGAATGTAAGACTAACTGGTCAGTCATTGATTCCTCTGACTGACCATTGTGTTTTCTGGAGGGCCGCTATGAAGTCCGATCTCGAAAAAAACATCCGAGCAGTCATCTCTAAAACCAAGGTCCACAAAGATACCTTCGCGGTACCTGAACTCGTCCGATTACTTCGGGCGGAACTGGCCAAAGAAGACGACCCAGATTTAACACACGAAGAAACGGTACTCCTCTTCGTCGAAAAAGCCACACAGGCGCTAGCAGCTTCCCCCATCTATTCGGACCCCCTGGTCAGGGAATTCTACCGCAGCGTGCTTGACGTTGCCGACCACGCGGGAATTCCACGACAAAATATACTGGAAGACCTGCTTTTCCAGACATTGCGCCGCCCAGCGGATGGTGAAGGGCCAAAGCGCAAGAAACAAAGAGACGCGCGGTCCAGGATACTCCAGGCCGCGCTCGATGAATTCTCAGACAAGGGGTACCACGCCTCGACAATCGACTCCATAGCCGAAAGAGCAGGTATTGCCAAAGGTACCGTCTATCGCTACTTCAACACGAAAGAAGGCCTGTTCAATGCTCTAAAAGAGGATACCATAAGTGAATTTGTGGAACACGCCCGCCATGACTTGAGCCAAGAGGAAGATGTACTGAAGATCATAGAGAGCGTCATCAAGAATTATCTCAGCTTCTTCGAGAAGAACTCGGCCTTTTTCAAAGTCATCATTCAAGAACAGAAAGATTTTGGCCGGGAGTTTTCCGAAAAGTTTATCAATGAACTCATACTTGCCTTACCCGGTCTGAAAAGGCGCTGCTGGAAAGCCTCACGGAACGGTCACCTCAAACAGATGAACTATTTCACTGTGTTTTTCGGCATCATCGGTTTCCTTAACGGAGTGATTCAGAAATGGTTGCACGAAGGTGCGGAAGGATCGCTTCTGAATGAGATCGAAACGGTTAAAGAGGTCCTATTCTATGGTTTTGTGGTCCCGCCCATCCAACCAAGCAAATTTAATACCTTAAAGGTGATCTCATGAAATTGCCAATGCCGTTTGATTTGAAGATACCCGTGCTCTACGTTAACCCCGGAATTGACGCGGATCCGGGTCTTGTGGAAGAGGTCTCTCGTGCGGGAGGACTGGGAATTGTTGACCACGTGACCACCGGCCCCGCCGAATTCAGGGTGTCGCCTGACATACCTCACGGCGTACGGGTTTTGATCAAGGATTTGGAACGATTTGCTTCGGCGGAAGGGACCAAACTGGTTCTCATTCCTCTGGAAGAGGCCGAGCAAGTTTCCTCATTGGAACCAGGGGCTTTGAAAAAAGTTGGGGCGTCTGTTTTGGTGGAAGTCGGCAGCGCCAAACAGGCTGCTGCGGCTGAAAAAGCCGGCGCCGCCGGTCTGATTGCCCGCGGGAACGAAGGGCCGGGTTGGGTTAGTGAAACCAGTGGATTGGTGCTGCTTCAGGCAATCCGTGCTCTGTCTGACCTTCCGCTCTTTCTACAAGGTGGGGTGAGTCTGCGAACCGCGGCAGGCGCTAGGGCGGCCGGCGCTACGGGAGTGGTTCTGGATGTTCATCTTCTGCTCACAAACGGTTCTCAGGTCAATCCTTCGCTCAAACATTTCCTCAATTCTCTGGGGCTACCCACTACGGTGACGCTGGCAGATTGGACAGACACTCCACTGCGGGTTTATTCCCGCGTTGGCACCCGCATGGTCCGGGAAGTGAAGAAGCTGGAGGATGCTCTATCAGCTCAAGATTTTCCCGCTTATCGCGAGCGCCTTCTGGTCGCTCTCCAAAGCCGTGGGATCTCACCGGATTCAGAGGAGATGCTCCTACCTATGTCTGAAGACATCGGTACAGCCAAAGAGCTGGCAGGTACGCACGGGAGCGCTGAGGCCATCGTCGAGATTTTCGGACAGGCAATGGCTGAAATCCGCCATGCATGGCCGTTTTGCGAAGATTCTTCAATTTGTCGCGACCACGGGACGCGTTTCCCCATAGTTCAAGGCCCTATGGCCCACGTGAGCGATAACCCAGACTTTCTTGCAGCAGTGGCCGCAGCAGGCGCTTTGCCCTTTCTCGCCATGGGCAACATGCCGGGCCCGATTGCTCGAGAGGGGATCGGCCTTGCCGCAGAAAAAACCAACGGCAGGTTCGGCGTAGGTCTTATCGGACTGGAAGTAAACAGGCATTGTTACGAGGCTCACTTGGAGATAATGAGGGATAACCCTCCCCCATTTGCCATCCTGGCCGCAGGGAACATCGATCTGGCCAAATCCATAGAAGAGATAGGTACTGCATGCTACTTGCACTGTCCCTCACCGTCGATACTAGCGGAGGGGCTTAGGGCAGGGCTTCGGAGGTTTGTATTCGAAGGATGCGAATCAGGCGGACACATAGGGACACTCGGAAGCCTGAACCTCTGGAACGCGAACCTTAACGTACTGGAAGCAGCCGCGGCACAGGGAGTTGATCTTAGTGAAGTACGCGTTCTTTTCGCTGGAGGAATAGCCACCGGCCGAGCCGCAGCCTTCGTAGCCGGGATGGTGGGGGGCCTTGTGGAGAAAGGTGTCAATTTGGGTCTCCAGATCGGTACCGCGTATCTTGCCGCCAAAGAAGCAGTTTCCACCTGCGCTATCACGGCCACATATCAGGAACTGACCTTACAGAGTGACCGTACTGTAGTTATAGGCCGTACCGTAAACACCAGGGCACGCGCCGCCGGCTCACCGATGGCCGCACAGCTCATCGAAAGGGAACAAGAGCGGCTTCGGGCGGGCGTGCCCTTGCGAGAGCGCAAGGAACTGTACGAAAAGGACAACCTGGGGGCCCTCAGGCTCGCTTCGAAAGGATGCGCGATTGATCCGGAGACAGCTACCTGGGATTGCCCTGTGTTCTGTGATTTGCCTCCTGAAGAGCAACTGGACCGGGGCCTGTACTTGATGGGCCAGGTGGTCTCTCTTCTTGAGAGCCCTCGCAGTATTGAGCAACTTCACGCGGAGATCATTGAGGAAGGGAGGCGTCTCTTCGAGGCAATGCCGGTTGCCACCTCGGCTGAAGACGATCCGAGCATGGAATCGTCTTACACAGAGCCCCTCGTGGAAATGGATTACGAAAAAGAGCCCATTGCGGTGGTCGGCATAGGGCTGCGCTTTCCCGGTTCCGATTCGCCGGATGCCTTCTGGCAGCAGATAATCAGCGGACGTAGCGGCATTGGCCCGGTTCCCGCAGAGCGTTGGGGCGGCAACCCTGATTACTACTATGACGCCGACCCCAAAGCCCCTGACAAGAGTTACACACGAATTGGCGGGTTCATAGAGGATTTCATGTTTGATCCGCTCAAGTATCGCATTCCCCCGGCAGTGGCCAGGAAGATGGATCGAACCCAGCAAATGGCTGTGACCTGCGTGGCTGACGCTCTCCAGGATGCACGCCTCTCCCCGGAACAATTGAAGGGAAAAAGAGTAGCAGTTATCCTAGGCAACAGTATGGGAGGAGATTCCACTGACAGGTACGCAGAACGAGTGGCTCTGCCCAGATCGGTTTCCTGCCTCGAGGAAGCTGTAACCTCGCTGGATTTAGACGCTAGCGCCAAGAACGATCTAGTGGCCCGGTTCCGGTCCCGTTATCTAGAAAATCTCCCCGAGATTACGGAGGATTCACTCCCCGGCGAATTGGCCAATATAATTTCAGGCCGGGTGGCCAACGTATTTAACCTGGAGGGGCCGAACTTTACGGTTGATGCGGCCTGCGCGTCTTCCATGGCCGCAGCCATGAACTCTGTTGCGGCGCTGCGGGAAGGGAGCATAGATTACGCGGTGACCGGAGGTGTAGACGCTGCCATGCACCCCTCCTCCTTCATCAAGTTTTGCAAAATAGGCGCCTTGTCCCCTGACGGCAGCCGACCCTTTGACGAATCGGCAAACGGTTTTGTCATGGGTGAAGGGGCGGGAATCATGATTCTAAAACGGGTTTCCGATGCTCTTCGCGATGGTGACCGGATCTACGGAACCATAGTGGAAATCGGTTCGTCTTCGGACGGCAAAGGGAAAGGGATAACCGCGCCCAATGCCGCTGGACAGGAACGAGCTGTGCGGGCGTGCCTAAGTGCTTCCCGGATTGACCCTGGATCGATCGGTCTGATTGAGGCGCACGGCACTTCCACGCCGGTGGGCGACACGACGGAGCTGACCGTTTTGGACCGTTTATTCAGGGGAGCCGGAATTGCGAGAGCGTCGGTAGGCATCGGGTCCGTAAAATCCCAGATAGGCCATCTCAAGGCCGCCGCGGGTGCTGCGGGCATGATAAAGGCCATCCTCAGTCTTCACCACCGTACATTGCCTCCGACCGCCAATGTAAGTCGGCCCAACCCCTGTATCGATTGGGAATCATCGCCCCTGTTTCTTTTGACCGAGGCACGGCCGTGGGAAATCGACAACGGATCGGTTCGGAGGGCCGGCGCGAGCGCGTTCGGGTTTGGAGGGACCAATTTTCACGTTATCGTCCAGGAGCATATTCCCGGCCTTCGGTTGGTCGCAGGCAAAAGGAAAGCGCAGCCTGTAATTGAATTTCGGCCGCCCGATTGGCCTCGCCCACCCGAAATGCAAATTCAGGGAGACGCCTGGATATTAAGCGGAACAGATGACAGCAATCTTTTGAGTAAGGTCGAGCGGCTTCTCAAGGAATTGACTCCGGAAAATGTCGCCCTGCTCGCAGGTCGATGCCGGCAAGAGACAGGCCCGTTCGACATCCGTTGCGGATTTGCGGCTCAGGATGCAGAATCAACAGCCAAGAAGCTTTCGCTCATTCGTGACGGACTGATTGATCCCGCCAAACAAGCTGTCTTCCCCGCTCGCGGTATACATGTATCTCGCGGCGCGTCAACCAAGGCCCGAGCAGGGGTAGCATTCCTGTTCCCGGGCCAGGGATCGCAGTATCCGTTCATGCTCCGGGACCTGGCAGAGCGATTCCCGGTCGTGGCACAGACATTCCAAGAGGCGGACGAGATCTTGGCTTCTCTCGGCCTTCCCACGGTTACCTCCGCCGTCTTCCTGGTTGGCGGAAACAACAACGAAGCCGCAAGCCGTCAGGCAGATGCTATGAAGGATACTCAACTCCTCCAGCCGATGATTCTGACCGCCAATACCGCGATCTTTCGGCTTTTGTCCTCGATGGGCGTACGGCCGGCGGCATGCGCGGGCCACTCGCTGGGCGAATATGCGGCCTGCGTGGCAGCGGATGTCTTTTCTTTTCGCGATGCGGTTGAAGCAGTGGCGGTTCGCGGTCGTGAAATGGCCAGAGTGAGCATCGCTGATCCGGGTCTAATGATGAGCATACCAGCCGATGCGCGGGTGGTGGAAGAGGTACTAGCGGAAGTTGACGGGTATGTGGTTGCGGCAAACAAGAATTCGCCCAAGCAGACCGTGATTTCTGGAGAGACTTCGGCGGTTAAAAGAGCTGGTGAGCTTTTCAAAGCCCGAGGACTGGACGGGAGAATCCTCCCGGTATCTGCTGCGTTCCACTCCGGGGTGGTGGCTCCTGCCAGGGAGCCTTTCATGAAGACTCTGGAAAGACTCACCGTCAATCCCCCTTCAATTCCGGTGCTCTCCAATGTGACCGGAGACTTTTACCCCGTGGGCCCGGCAGCCCCCGGCAGGATTCGGGACCTCCTTGGTAAGCAGTTTGCGGCTCCAGTCGAGTGGGTCAAAACATTGCGGCGACTGTACAGCGAGGGAATCAGAATCTTCCTGGAATGCGGGCCCAAGCGAGTCATGAGCAATCTGACGCTGGACACGCTCTCTCAAGATGCTGTGGCGCTGCCCACTAACCACCCGAAGAAGGGTGGCATGCTTCAGCTCATGGAGACTTTGGCTGCACTGGCTGCTGAAGGGATCGCCGTGGATTTTTCCGGGGCCGACGCTCCGACAGAGGCCGAGCGGCCTGTGGCTCGTCGTGAAAAGACCGAGCTGAGAGTTGTGACGCAAGCTCCCGAAGCTGTTTCGCGGCAAGGCCTACAGGTGCAGGCGAAGCAGGCTGATCCGCTGGAAGGACTCCTGGACCCGGAGATAAGGGAGATCGCCTCTCGGAAAGAGTTTAGCAGGTTCCTGGAAATCCAGGGTGAGCCGATTCGGCAGCACATCAAATCCGGCTTTCAATCGTTTGTGAAGAACGTGCTCCCGCTGGAAAACACCGTCAGACAAGTGAAATCCGAAGGTATGGATTTCAATCCGGTCGTAGTCAGCGGACTGGCTGCGGGGCTTCCGAGTGACGTACGGTTCCCGTTTGATCGGGAAACTCTCGATGATCTGATACTGGGCCGGAACTTCATCAAGAAGATCCCGGAGGACGGGCGCCGCAGAATGCTTGAAAAGAACGTGGAACGCCTGCTCAAAGGACCTTCAGGGGAAGTGGAAGTCCGGATGGTGGAGGACCTTTCCGACGTCATCAAGCTCGCTGGTTCTTTTGCGGACGAAGAGATCATAGAGGAGTACGGCTTGGATGAGCGGTTGATCCGGTCTATGGACGTCACCACTCGCCTGGCGATTGCCGCGGGCCTCGAGGCCCTTCGGGACGCGGGCATTCCACTGATCCGTCAGATTCGTACCACCAGCACAGGCCACGAATTGCCGGAATCATGGGCTCTGCCGCCGGCTCTGAGGCGGGAAACGGGTATTATTTTTGCCTCGGCATTTCCGGGTATGGCCTCTCTCGTCGACGAGGTAACCAGGGAAGCTGCTACGCGCTACGGCTCAGGGGCCAAGAAGCGACTTATCGAGTTTTATACAGGGCTTGTGGCCCGTGTCGGTGAAGATCGTGAACGGGAGCGAATCACCGCATGGTTCACTGAAGAGTTCAGCAATCTGAACCTGGCTGGATCGGAAGAGCTCTACACGTTCAACAGAGATTTTCTCCTTCGCGTCGTCAGCATGGCCCACGGCCAGTTGGCTCAACTCATCAAAGCTCAAGGGCCCAATACCCATGTCGACGCAGCCTGCGCTGGGACGACTCAAGCCATATTATTGGCGCGGGACTGGATCCGCACGGGTCAGGCGAAGAGAGTCATCGTCATCGCTGCGGACGATGTGGCCGGGAAGACACTGCTCCCCTGGGTTGGGTCCGGCTTTCTGGCCGTGGGCGCAGCCACTACCAACGGCAACGTGAGCGAAGCTGCTCTTCCTTTCGATGATCGGCGGCACGGTCTGATCCTCGGTTCCGCCGCGGTGGGTATGGTCTTGGAGAACCAGGACATTGTCAAAAAGAGGGGCATGGACGGGATAGCCACAGTAGAGGCCGGAGTAGTAGCCAACAGCGGATTTCACGGAACCCGCCTGGACGTGGACCATATCAGTTCCATCATGGAAAAGATGATCGGGAAATGGGAAGAGCAGTCGGGTATTTCTCGGCGAGATCTTGCTCGGGACGTCTTTTTCATGTCTCACGAAACATATTCACCAAAGCGCGGTGGAAGCTCGGCTGCTGAAGTTCGCGCGCTGCGGCAGACTTTTGGTGACCAGGCTCGGTTGATCCCCATAGCCAACACCAAGGGATTCACGGGCCACACCATGGGAGTCGGGGTGGAGGACGTTGTAGCCCTGCGCTGCCTTCAGAAGAGGAGGGTGCCGCCCATCCCGAATCTCAAGCAGCCGGACCCGGAGTTTTCGGACCTTAATTTGAGCCGCGGAGGGACGTGCGAGGCAAATTACTCTCTCAGACTCGCAGCAGGGTTTGGTTCACAGATTGTAATGGCCCTGTTCAAGGTGGCGAGTCGTGAAGAGAATCGCATCAATGATCTCCACGCCCATCGAAGCTGGTTGAAAGAGATCAGCGGCTACACAGATCCGTTAGTTTCAGTGGAACAGCGAACCCTGAAGTTAAGTGAGCGCTCTGTGGAACAGATTGCAGCCCAGGCAACACTTGCACCGGGCCAACGCGACCAATCTGAGATTCAAACCGCCCGAGTTAGTGCGCAGACAGTCGGTGGGGCTGAAGAAATCCGCTCGAAAATTCTGGCGTTGCTGTCAGATAAGACGGGCTACCCTGCTGACATGCTGGACACGAGCCTGGATTTGGAAGCGGATCTGGGTATCGATACAGTCAAACAGGCCGAATTTATCTCCGAGGTGAGGGAGACATTCAACATTCCCCGCATCGACGGGCTGAAAATTGCTGAATTCCCAACCATAGAGCACATAATCGATTTTGTTCGCCAACAGACCGTCAAGGTCTCTGAGAATGGCCCTGATTCTAATGCCGAGGTAGAGCTTCCCGCGGGAAAAACCGCCTCCACGGACGATGCAGTCGAAGTGAGGGAAAAGATCCTCGAACTCCTCTCGGCCAAGACCGGGTACCCTGCGGACATGCTGGATACCGATCTGGACTTGGAAGCAGACCTTGGCATCGATACGGTCAAACAGGCTGAATTCATCTCCGAAGTGAGGGAGGCCTTCAACATTCCTCGCATCGACGGGCTGAAAATTGCTGAATTCCCAACCATAGAGCACATTATCGGCTTTGTCCTGGAAAAGTGCCGACATGAGTTGCCCGCGGCTGCTCAACAACCACAGGAAGCGCTCGCTGAAAAGACGCCGAGGGCTGAAGAAGAAGTGCGGCTCTTTGAAACAAGACTCATGGCCTTGCCTCCTCTTGGAAAAGTGCCGCGGCCGGAAGCGGAAGAGGTGCTCGTTCTGGGTGGTCCTTCCGAGTTGGCTGAGGTGGTGATTAGCGCGCTGGGCGGTCTCGGCTACTCGAACGTGAAACGAATTACCGACCGGGTCCTCACCGGAGATTCAGCCACAAAGCGGACAGGATTGATCAACCTCTTTCCGATGGAGGGCGATCCTCATTCCTTGAGAAAAACTTTCGAGCTTTACCTGGCCTGCGCCACGACTTTTGAGACCGGGCCATCGTTCCTCGTGACCGCCGTTTCGGAGGACGGCGCGTACGGCTTCGACATCCCATCAGAAAATGGTGACATCGCCGGAGCGGTCGCCGGCGCCACCAAGGCCTTCTCCAAGGAATATCCCGAAACCTGTGTAAGACTGCTGGACTTGCATCCTGGTCTCGGTTTCGAGAAAGCCGCCGAGGCAGTAGTACGCAGTCTCACGGAAGCTTTTCCGCTCGAAACTGCTGTGGGGCAAACCGGAGAGTTGCGAGCTGTCAGGCTGGTCCCGATGATCGAAGAAGAAAGAGAGCCTGGAATCAGATCCGGGGATGTTGTTCTGGCCAGCGGCGGAGCAAGAGGCATTACTGCGGCTTGCATCTCCCATCTTGCCGAACAATGTCCACTGACCGTCGTGATTCTCGGTCGGACGTCTCTGTCGAGCCGTGCGGAACAGCTAGCGGAGTTCGGTCCCGAACAGTGGATAGAAGAGAAGAACAAGATCGTGGACCGAATGAAGCGAAGCGGGACGGCTCTGACTCCAGTTAAGGTGGAAAAGGAGCTTGCCGCGTTGAAGTCAGAAGCCGAAGTCTTCAGGCACATTCGGAAGCTGCGAGGCTTAGGCTCCGAAGTCATTTACAGGCCGGTTGACATTCGCGACCGTGATTCTGTGGACAAGGCCATTGCCGAGGTCGCGGAGACTTGCGGGCGGGTAGACGTCGTAGTCCACGGAGCGGGAATTGATGCGAGCCGTGCATTGCGAAGCAAGACCTTGGAACAGATGGAGAATGTCGTATCCGTTAAGATACAGGGCATGCGGAACATAATGGAAGCGCTGGACCGCCATGGTATGCCGCCTCGCCGAATTGTCGGCTTCGGCAGTGTCGCCGGACGGTTCGGCAATATGGCACAAGTGGATTATTCCGCTGCCAACGACGGGCTATCGCATTTGCTGAGAAAAATGGACCACGATTGGGACGCAAAGGTCTCCATAATCGATTGGGCCCCGTGGGCCGAGATCGGTATGGCTACAAGGGGAAGTGTGCAACAGAGCCTCGAAGTGGCGGGCATTGACTTCATCCCCCCGCAAAAGGGCGCCGAGATTCTGGCGCAGGACATCGGCCGGTCTTCCGGGGCCTGCGAGGTCCTGGTTGCAGGAAAGCTGGGCCCCTTTGCTTCGGATGCCTTTACTCTCCCCGGTTCGGCAGATTTGGGCGAGCTACAGTTTGCCGGACAGCAAGGAAGGATCCTCGTGATCCTGCCCGGAGAATATCTGAGGGCCGAGTTCACACTTGACCCTTCTCATCCCCTTCTAAATCATCACCGCATCGACCGCGCTGCCGTGCTGCCCGGCGTTGGCGGAATGGAGACGATGCGGGCAGCGGCTGCTCTGTTGAATCCGAAAGCAGCGGCTGCTGTATTTGAAAACGTACGATTTGTCAGCCCCCTCAAAATATTCAAGGATGAACCATTCCAGGCCGAGGTCGAAGTGATACGCATTCCAATTGGGGCTGAAGGGCAGAGCACCTACCATGCGAGAATTTTTTCATGGTTTGTAGACCGCAACGGCCAGAAGGTCGGATCAGCCAGGCTGCATCATGAGTGCCACCTTGCGGTTGGCAGAGCCGATTCGAGCCCTTCAGTGGCACGTACAAACTGGAAGGAATCGGTCTGGATAGCGGATCAGGACCTCTATTCGGTATTTTTCCATGGACCTGGCTTCAGGTTTCTCGATCACGTGAGTATCGAAGGAAACGGACAAGGAGTCAGGTTTAGGTACAAGGAGACGGCCGAACGCCCGGCCATGTTTACTGACATTTTCCCCTCGGGTGTGGAAGCCGCTTTTCAAGCCGCGGCCGCTTTTGGAGTGGAATCCTGTGGAATAATGGCTCTCCCCACAGGGATAAAATGGGCTCAGATCCATTTGGCTGATTCAGAACCGTGGGACGGAGAGTTGATCCCAATTGAAACTTCCCGAGAAGGTCTGGAAGCAAGAACGGTCATCAAATTTGATGGAGTAATCAGGGACCGTCAAGGCAGAGTGATTATCAGCCTGAAAGGCGTAGAAATAGTAGAACTCGAGCAGAGAACCGGCTTCCCCGGAAAGGTCTTTGAGGAAATGCTACCTGTGGCCGAGATCGCCAATGAGATGGAAAAAGCTCCCGAGGCGTTTTTGAAACACACTCTTGGGGATGATGAGGCTCGGGAGCACGGCGAAAAAGCCACCCCGAAGCGGGCGGCGGAATGGCTGGCAGGCCGAATCGCGCTGAAGAGAAGTATTCGGAGAGTGATGGCGACAACTGACACCGGGACTGTCTCGGAAAAAAGTATCCGCATAATCCAGGACGAGCAGGGTAAACCCGTTGGGGAGCTATCAGGCCGACCGGGGCTGGAAATAAGCAGCATTTCGCTTTCCCATTCCAATGGCCTGGCGATGGCTGCGGCTGCGGCTCCCGGGACATTTGAAGGACTGGGCATAGATCTGGAGAAAGTGGAAGCCAGGAGCGACGCCTGGGTCCAGGATTACTTCACTGAAGAAGAGATTCAAGCCGCAGGGAAGAGCAGCCGGCGCTGGGAGGAATTCACGAGCATGTGGTGTCTCAAGGAGGCGGCTTTGAAGGCTATAGGAACGGGCCTGCGGTTTGATCTGAGAGATATCAACGTAGCGGACCTCGATGAGGCGGGAAGAGCGAAGCTGGAATTCCGTAATGAGGTCGCGCTGCACATCGAGAAGGCTTCGACGGGGAAATTTGAAGCTAGGGTAGAAGAAAAGGACGGAATAGCCATAGCCAGGGTCATAATTCGCAAAACTTTTTGAATGCTTTTGCCGGGCCATGTGCTAAGCATCACTAAGACGAAGGGCTGCATATCATAGGAGTTTTTGGGGAGGGGTCGGGGGGGAGGCCCTTTTTGCAAAAATGGCCTCCCCCGTCACTCTGACGCTCCTCCCAAGGAGCACACCTCGTGCGCTGGGGCATTCTAGTAAATCTGGGGGTTATTCTTGCGGTTAGCGGCATTCTGCTATTCGTTGTATTTGGCGCGTCACTCGAACGCGCGGCAGTGGATCTTAAAATCCAGCAAGCCAGTGTCATCGTTGACCTGCTTCAAGGACAAATCCTGAATTCAGACTCTCCTGAGCACCTATGGGAGGCTGTCCGAAGTGTGTGCAGGGCGCGCACAGGGCTGAAGCTGCTTCTGTACGATTCTGGAGGAAATATTCTAGGCGGCTGCGCCGTGGGAATAGAGCCCGACCCGCCCGGCTCTTCGGAACCGGGGCGTAGGGTCAGAGTGGTGGGGGCAAGATGGCCTGGCAGCCTGTTTCAGGGGACCGTTGTTCTGGTGGATCTGACTGGTTCCTTCCCTCACGGAATCCGAACGCTTAGAGCATTTCTTGAAATTTCTCCCACAATCTTTGCGCCTGCCTGGAAATTCTTTGGTGCGTACCTCATTCTGACTCAGTCCGCTCTATTTTTTCTTGGGTACATTCTTTTTCACAGGACAATCATAGGCCCGGTGAGGGAAATCGCCCGACTTGCGGGAAAAGCCTCGGGCCTAGCCGATTCTCCGGATCCTTTGGGCTCGCCGGCTCTGAAGGGGGACATTCAGAGAATCTCTTCAAGCCTCAAAGCCATGATCGTGAAAATCATGG
Organism: Desulfomonilaceae bacterium; assembly: GCA_052146735.1. GTDB lineage: Bacteria > Desulfobacterota > Desulfomonilia > Desulfomonilales > Desulfomonilaceae > CAWBBA01. The sequence continues at coordinate 19,567 of JBKQMK010000119.1, forward strand.
ACGACCGCGAAAAGATGCAGGAGCTGATAGAGCAGTTGAAGACGAGCAATCGCGACCTGGAGGCGGCTCAACAAGGGCTTGCACGTTCGGAAAAACTTGCCGGCGTGGGACGGTTGGCTGCCGGTCTGGCTCACGAGATAGGCAATCCGCTCCAGATAGTCATGGGGTACGCCGAACTCTTGAGTAGAGGCCCGGATGCTGAGTCCCGTACGGAAATACTTCCGAGGATGGATCGGGAACTCAAGCGCATCCACGATATTCTGCAGAGGCTGTTGGAATTTGCCCGCCCCATCCCCGAGAAGATAGTCTCCTGTGACATCAATGCTCTGGTCAGAGACTGCGCCACGCTCATAAAGGGGCGTAAGAGCTTCGGCAACGTTGAATTTGAATTTCAGCTTGCTTCGGACCTGCCGTTGATGGAGACCGAGCCGGAAAAGATACGGCAGGTTGTCGTGAATCTAATATTTAACGCAGCAGATGCCATTCCCGAATCCGGTGGGAAAATCATTCTGCGGACCCTCAAGGATGAAAATGTCGTTGAAATAGAGGTTGAAGACACAGGATCGGGAATATCTCAAGAGCACCTGGCAAAGGTCTTCGATCCCTTTTTCACCACAAAGGAACCGGGAAAAGGTACCGGCTTGGGCCTGGCAGTATGCCTCGGACTGGTAGAATCGATGGGCGGCACAATCAACGTTGAGTCGGAGGAAGAAAAAGGAACAGTCGTGGTGGTTCGGATACCTCGGCGGGAAGCGTAGGAAGAGGCAGTCTGCTTTCCCCCACCAGTCTTCCTCTACGCCTTTTATCTCTTGTATTTCCGTCTTCCGGTTACGTACAGATCTCCGCCCTGAGAATCGGTGGCCACGATTAACGGCAGATCTTCAACCACAAGTCTACGCACCGCTTCAGGGCCCAACTCCTCCCAGGCGAGGACCTCGGCCTTTTTTATACATCTTGATATCAGAGCGCCGGTCCCGCCTACCGCTGCGAAGTACACAACTCCCCATTGGATCATGGCCTGCTTAACCGTTTCGGAGCGGGGACCTTTTCCTATCATTCCTCTCAGGCCGTGCTCCATGAGAAGAGGAGCATAAGCGTCCATGCGGTAACTCGTCGTTGGGCCTGCCGCCCCGATGGCGCGGCCGGGAGGCGGGGGAGTGGGTCCTACATAATATATAACCTCACCCTTTATCGAGAACGGCAGCGACGCTCCGGCCCGCAGCAGGTCGGTCATCCGTTTGTGGGCAGCGTCTCTTCCAGTGAGGAGGGTCCCTGATAAGCTCACGACCTCGCCGGCTCGAAGTTCCCTCACCAGCGCTTCTTCAAGCGGAGCGATTATTGGTCTCGGTTCAACTTTCAAAGCTCCACCTCCCGGTGACGGCACGAGTGGCATTGTATGTTCACTGCACATGGAATGCTGGCAATGTGGGTGGGGTATGCGTTTACGTGCACTGCGAGCGCGGTCGTGCGGCCGCCGAGCCCCATGGGTCCGATACCAAGTTTGTTTATCCGTTCGAGAAGCTCCTTTTCCAAGATGTCCAGCTCCAAGTCAGGATTTTGAGTTCCCAGCGGGCGAAGTAATGCCTTCTTGGCCAAAAGAGCGGCTTTCTCAAAGGTGCCGCCAAGCCCCACCCCTACTACCACCGGCGGGCAAGGATTACCGCCCGATTCTTCAACCCTCTGAACAATGAAGTCTTTAACGCCCTCAATCCCGGCAGAAGGTGGAAACATCATGATTCGACTCATGTTTTCCGATCCGAATCCCTTCGGTGCGAGGGTAATCTTAAAGCCGTCACCGGGGACTATCTCGGTGTGAATAACCCCAGGCGTGTTGTCTCCGGTATTGACACGAGTTATGGGATGAAGCACGGACTTGCGCAGGTGTCCGTCACGGTAGCCCTGCCGGACACCCTCATTGATTGCTTCGTCGAGTGCCCCGCCGGTAAGGTGAACTTCCTGACCTATTTCTACAAATACTACGGCCATGCCGGTATCTTGGCAGAGCGGGATTTTTTCTTCCGCGGCTATTCGAGAATTCTGGATGATTCGTTCGAGAATCTCGCGGCCGATTGAGGATTCTTCGTTGAGCAGAGCGGTCTCGAGAAGTTTGATGACATCATCGCCAAGAATTGTGCATGCGTCCATGCACAGGCGTCTGACTGCCGCTGTTATGTCGGTTGCGGAAATTGTCCTCATTTTTTTGTCCGAAGAAGTATTTTGTATTCAAAATATAAAACATAAAGGTTAGCCTGAGAACTTGCAACTGATTACTGCGGTCGCGCCTGAAACAGAATCGGCCGGCAAGGGACTAATTCTTCAGGCACGGAAGACTGGTCAACCTGGGAGAGAATTATGGATGGTCAGGGAAATTCAGAGCAACAGAATAGCGCTTACTCGGAAATCCTGAACCTGTTGGACAGGCAAGGGCTTTTGAAAGAGCGCCTTCCTTTTACTCCTGCCCTGCTGGAAGAAGCGGTTTTCTTTGCCTACAAGATGCGACTGATCACACAGGGCCGGGTGAAGCAGTACCTCGCTCTCGACAGGTCCGGCATGAAGAGAATCATCAATGAATGGAATAGTGGGGATGAAGGCAACTGTACCTGCCGTCTGGCACGTAACCCCTTTGCCGAGGAGGATTGAGGAGTTAAATCGCTTGACAAGGAAAGGTCGCTGGCATAGTGTACTAATTGAACCTTAACTTGTGTTTCTCCAGTCGACCTCTTTTCAGGACCACGGGCGTTATGCAAGGCTTAAGATCCTAGGACATAGGTGCCCGTGCGGAGGACTGACACACCGTAACTCCAGCCGGTTTCTCCCCGTTCACAAAGAGCCCTTGTTCGTAACCGCAAACGCACTCTCGCAAGATATGTCGGGTGCTTTTTCTAAAGGAGTTAGAGAATGAGTATTAACATTTATGTCGGCAACCTGTCCTTCGATGCCAGCGAAAGCGAGCTCAAGAGTCTCTTTGAAAGCTATGGCGTGGTGGATTCGGCCAAGATCATCGTTGACCAGTTCACGAACCGCTCTCGGGGATTCGGATTCATCGAAATGCAAAACCGGGAAGAAGGTCTCAAAGCCATCCAAGAATTGGATTCTAAGGACCTCGGCGGACGCAGCCTGAAGGTGAACGAGGCTCGCCCCAAGAACAGTTCCGGCGGCGGTGGCGGAAGGCGAGACTCGGGAAAATCGCGCTGGTAACGTGTCAGTCCTAACATCACTATAAAGATCAGGCAAGGGTTTGCGGATGCAAACTCTTGCCTGTCCGTCTAAGCGATTCGGTGTCCGGGAAGATGAACCCTTGGGCACAGCCCATAGGAGTGCACACTTATGCCGGGTGTCGTGGTCAGAGAAGACGAACCGTTTGAAAGCGCCATAAGACGATTCAAAAAGCAGTTGCAACGATCCGGAGTCCTTGGAGAGGCCAAACGTAGGCGCGCATACGACAAGCCTAGTGTCAAGAAGAAGAAAAAATCCATTCTAGCCCGCAAGAGGCTCCTCAAGAAGTTGAGAAGAATGCGTAGATATTCGTGATTGAAATTCGGACCTGACGGGGCTTGGTCTATGATTAGGGGCGGTTCAGTAACGGCTCAGGCTTGAAGAAGGCTTCTTGCGATCACCATGTGGCGCCTCCCAAAGGTCGGACAAGGATCTGTCTGCCGCATGACATTGCCCTCGGCAGCCTTTTTAGACTTTCACCATATTGTTGATATTCAGTATAAGGTGAGGGTCCAGTATTTGCTTGATTCTTCTGATTTCATTGATCCCTTCCGCACCGACCATCGTCTCCAGCGCCTCGCGCTTCAGCTTACCAATGCCGTGCTCTCCGGAAACGCTTCCGCTCAGTTTGCACACTTCCGCCGCAAGCTCTCGTGAAAGGGAACGGTAATCCTCCATCTCCTCATCGTTTTCAGCCAAGATGTTCGAATGAAGGTGAGCATTTCCGATGTGCCCAAATACATAGGACTTTCCTATGGGCAACGTATCGTCGTACAACTTCAGCAGTCTTCCTAGATGCTCCATGGGGACGGCAAAATCCGTTCCGATCTTCACCATGCCGGGCCTAATTAATTCATTGAGTTTTTCAGGCACACTCTGCCGGTCTTTTCTCATCTTGCGGATCTGATTCTGATCAAGGGCAACTTCGGCTTCAATGGGGGGAGCGTCAGATGCGTCGCGACCGTTTAACATGTCCACCAGGAGGGCCCATTGTGAGGCTCTTGCTAGAGGACCTTCCCCATCCGGATACTCCTGTTCGACGTAGAGACAGCCATAGGTTCCAGCTAATTTTCCTGCTCTTTCGAGTGATAAAAGGGGTGCGACGGACGATCCTAACCATTCCATGCACGACGGTTCCATTCCACGGAACCGCTCAAGATCAAGAATGCCGGGCCGTTCCGTAGAACTGAACTGCATCCTCTCAATTTCTTGGCGTAAGTTTTGTTCTCCATCGTGAAAGTATCGCTTGAAATTGTTTAGCAGCGTTACCAACTGCACTGTCAGCTTTTGAGTCGGGAGGTAAAGCATCACCGAGAAATATGGGCGTCGGCGTAAAAGCAAGCGTGTCTTGATCTGGAGCACTATCCCGAGAATACCCTCGCTTCCGATGAAGAGGTCAACCAGATCCATCGGTTCGGCGGAATACAGGCCCGCGGCGTTCTTACAGAAGCTCCAGTCCGACGCGGCTATCTTCGGAACAGGTATGAGAAGATCTGCCACCCCTACAGGCAACATCAAATTAGCCGGTACCCTGAAAACACCGTCGTTGCTGACAATCAGCCCACGCTCAATTTCAAGGACGGTTCCTGTTGGAAGCGCCAACCTCAAGCCCTGAATGTAGTTGCGAGTCGGTCCATACAAGTAGCTCAAAGGTCCTGAAGCGTTGCATGCAACGTTGCCACCGAGCGTACATGAATCTTCCGAGGTAGGGTCGGGCGGGTAGAACAATCCCCTCGATGCAATGTGATCTTTGTAGTGCTTCAAAATGACGCCCGGCCCCACTCGCGTAGGATCGTCGGGATCAATTGAGGCCAGTCCTTTGAGGTCAAGTATGACGCCCCCAAGGGGGACCGACGCCCCAGTTAGTGAAGTCTTACCCGACACGGCTGTCAGTGGAATGCGGCATCTGTTGGCCGCTTTGAGAGCATTTATGACGTCGCGTTCATCGCGGCAGCGGACCAATCCAGATGCGTGCCCCTGGAAGCGGGATTCGTCCCTCAAGTAGTCCTCGAATCCTGCTTCGATGAAGGGTATTCCTAGTGTGTGGAGTTCGGCGGAAAAGCTTGTCAAGACCTGACCGTTGGAAGGAATTGCTGGTGGCCCGTGTCCCAACAGAACCACCGATTATGATCTCGCAACATGATGCCGCCGGAGGCATTATACCGATGCGCTGTCGAATAGATAATCTCGCCGCTGGCGGGACTGATTGCCGGCACCAACTGCTGCGATCCGGTAATGCTCTATTCAAAGCGCATTGGTATTACTCATTCAGCGAAGAAACCCGGCTAATGGACAGCCCTTTCCAGACACCGCGGCGCTTCTTCTTGGCATCATCTTCGAGGAACTTATAATCGACAAAGGTGACGTGCACATAGTCTCTGGTGACAAAACCCAAACCGTTTCTGATGATTTCACCATTAAGGTCTAAGGGCTCGTCGGCTTGGTGCGGGATCATAACATAAGCCAGCAATCGACTTTTGTCGTCGAAGCGATCCCACTTTCTAGCCCAGACTTCCACTATCTTATTGTGCAGAAGGGATCGGACATAACTACGTGAGATCTCCCAGAGATCGTTCTTCCTTATGTAAAGGAGAACCTCCGGACTAAGACTCTTCGTCCGATCCCTGTTACGCGGTGAACCTACTCCAAGCAGGCGAATCGTTACCGATGCATCCCGGTCGAGCATTTTGACTTTCAGCAGATTCGGCGCTTCCACGTCCTCTACTTTGGCTCGACCATACAGACCGTATCGCGTGCTGAAGGCCCAAGAATGCCCCAGCATGCAGATCGCAAACACCACAACGACCACCGCGCGGAAAAGTCCCTTGGACCAGGACATTCCTCCCTCCACGCCATCTACCCTTACAAAAAAGCCCTGTCAGTTCACGTTGTCACTTGTTTACGGCGATATTTAAGAACACCTTAATATTCCCACAACCAATGGGGTCAAGCAACTATTTTTTTCCTCGAACACTCTCCTTGAGGGCCTTGGCGGGAGAAAACCTGGGAACCCTCATGGCAGGAATCGTCATTTTCTTGCCGGTACGGGGGTTGACGCCTTTACGCGCATTCATGTGGACTACCCTGAAGGTGCCTAGCGCGGAGATTCGTATCTTTCCTTCCTTGGCTTTCAGTGCAGAATGAATGGTGTCAACAATGGTGTCCAGCACAACGGTAGCAGCCTTTTTGCTGATATCGGCGCGTTCGGCGATAAAAGACACGATTTCGGGTTTTGTCATAAAACGATCTCCTTCAATCTAAGAAATCTGCGGCCGGTCAAATATACCTGCCGACAAGAGACGCTTCGAAGAATCGCTTAACAGTCCTTTTCCCACTTTGCGGATGGCGGGAAGCGGGACGTTAGTGCGAGGTTGACTCCCCCCTTTGAGCCTGGCCCCATGGTCGAAAGGGCTGACACGAGCAATTTTCTGTCCCTGGAGGGCTATTCTACGGCCTCTCATGACGGTTAACACTTAGGCTTCGTCTTGCGGGACAGCTTTGAGGAGTAGGTTTGATTAAAATGTGTGCAAGAGATGAACCAGTGACCCTGGCTTCTCCAGTGAGTGGATCAGCACAGTCTTGTGTAGTTGTAAAGCAATGGTACGGTATTTGCTTGCTTTCATTAGTGTCAACATTATGGACATGGCTGTCCATAATGTTGACACTAATGTCACGCTCCGCCAATTTGTGACCCCCTCGGAATATGCCCGTGTTTATTACCACACGCTCTTCGGTTCAGGTGAATCTGTTGCGCGGTCCCTCCGAAGATGGTATACAGCCACGGGAGAAGTTTTCATCCGCGGCTTTTGGTCATTTGTATGAGGAGGTCCGCCAAGCGACCGGAACCTAGCAACAGGCGGGTGATGCCGTCCCAAGGTTTGAAAGAAGAGAGAACTCATGGAAAAGATCGTGATCCGCGGCGGTATTCCCTTGCGGGGAGCAGTCGAGGTCAGCGGCTCCAAGAATGCGGCTTTACCCGTTATGTGCGCTTCATTGCTCTCCGGCGACGAGATCGTCTTCCATAGGATCCCCGCACTCAAAGACATCCGCACTACTAAACAATTATTGCTTCAACTGGGCGCTCAGCTTGATGACTTCACTGCCGGCACTCTGAGAATCAAGGCCAGAGAGATTGCCGATCACACGGCCCCTTATGAACTTGTGAAAACCATGAGGGCTTCGGTTATGGTTTTGGGCCCTTTGATGGCTAGGGAAGGTAGGGCCGACGTGAGCCTTCCCGGAGGTTGTGCCATCGGAGCCCGCCCTATCGACCAGCATCTCAAAGGCCTGGAAGCGATGGGCGCGACCATCGAACTCCAAAGCGGTTACATACAGGCACGCTCCCGGAGATTGAAAGGAGCCGACTTTACATTTGACCTGAAGACGGTTACCGGTACGGAAAACCTCATGATGGCAGCGTCTCTGGCCGACGGTACCAGCGTTCTCCGAAACTGCGCGGTGGAACCGGAAGTAATGGAACTTGCCGACGTAATCAACAAAATGGGAGGCAGCATAGGCGGAGCGGGGACTGACACCATAGTGATAGAGGGAAAGAGTTCTCTTCATGGAACGGTTCACGAGTTGATGCCGGACCGCATTGAGGCGGGAACTCATTTGATGGCAGCCGCGATCACTCGCGGCGACGTCCGGGTATGTGGTTGCCAAGCGGCTCATCTCCAGGCCCTGCTCGAGAAACTTGAAGAAGCCGGACTGAAACTGGAAGTGGCCGATCATGAGGTAAGAGTGGTTTCCAACGGGATGATACGGAGTCGTGATGCGGCGACTGACCCTTACCCTGGGTTTGCCACGGATTTTCAGGCCCAGTACATGGCTCTGATGACTCTGGGAGACTCACAGGCCCGGATTACTGAGAATGTCTTCGAAAACCGCTTCATGCATGTTCAGGAACTCGTGCGTATGGGTGCACGCATAAGAGTGTCCGGCCGAACCGCGAAAGTTGACGGGGTTGAGAAACTTTCCGGCGCGCACGTGCAGGCCACCGATCTCAGGGCCAGCGCGTCGTTGATCCTGGCGGGATTGGCTGCCGAAGGAGTGACCGAAATCCACAGGGTGTACCACTTGGACCGCGGTTACGAGCGCATCGAAGAAAAGCTCTCCCATCTTGGGGCGGACATCAGACGTGAAAAGGACCAAATGTTGTGACGCAAACTCAGGCTAAAAAACGTACGGTCACGAGGGCCGCTGAAATTTCCCGCAAGACTGCCGAGACCGATGTGAATGTTAAGCTCTCTCTTGATGGCACAGGAAGAGGGCGAATTTCCACGGGAATCGGCTTCTTGGATCATATGCTGGACCATGTGGCCCGCCACGGTCTGTTCGACCTGGGGATCTCAGCCAAAGGCGACCTCCACGTTGACCACCATCACACGGTGGAGGATGTGGGGCTCTGCTTTGGGGAAGCTTTGAGGCAGGCCCTTGGGAACAAGCATGGAATACGCAGATATGGATTTGCCATGGTCCCCATGGATGAGGCCATGGCATCGGTCGCACTTGATCTCTCGGGCCGCCCGCTTCTGGTGTTTTCCAACCCTTTGGGGAGCAGAAGCGCCGGGGGGTTCTCTCTTGACCTGGTGCCGGTGTTTCTTCAGGCTCTGGCGGATCGCGCTGGCACAACCCTGCATGCAACGGTTCATGCCGGTGAGAACCCGCATCATGCGGCCGAAGCGGTGTTCAAAGCCTTGGGGAGAGCAATGCGAGAGGCTGTGGAAATGGACCCCAGAGTCACGGGAGTCCCTTCCACAAAAGGAATACTCGAGTAATGCGAACCCTATTGCTAATCGGTAAGGCTCTATAGAGGCAGAGCCGTGTGTCTGCCTGCTCTTTGGGCGCACGGCGTGTACGCCCCTACTAATTGAGGCATTGATGACAGTTATCGTTGACTATGGCATGGGCAATTTGCGGAGCGTCCAAAAAGGATTCGAGAAGGTGGGGTCGCGAGCGGTAATCTCCAGGGATCCCGAGCAGATTAGAAAAGCTCCTCGTCTTGTGCTACCAGGCGTAGGCGCGTTTCCGGAATGTATGAAGAACCTCTCCCGACTGAACTTGATTGAGCCGATCCTGGAATTCATTCAATCGGGACGTCCTTTTCTCGGGATATGTCTGGGTTTGCAGCTCTTATTTGACGAATCCGAGGAATTCGGACTTCATGAGGGCTTCAAAGTGATCCGCGGCGGCGTCAAAGCCTTCAGCCGAGAGATGGGATTGAAAATCCCGCACATGGGTTGGAACCAGGTCTTGTTCCGCAAGGACGCGCCAATTTTTCGTGGCATTCCGGATGGTTCCCACTTTTACTTTGTGCATTCTTATTATGTGCTTCCTGACGACGGCTCCGACGTGGCAGGAGAAACAGACTACGGCATTACATTTACCTGTGCTGTGGCCCGGGAAAACATCTTCGCGGTTCAGTTTCATCCGGAAAAGAGCCAGGAAAACGGCTTACGTATTCTGGCCAATTTCGCAAGGCTGTAGAAATTCACCGAATAATATTAGGGCAGGCGCAGATCATAATCTTGAAGAATGTCGTAAATCTCTTGCGCGGATGTTGCGTGTTGAAGACTGCTCTTCAGTAGTGGGTCCTTGAACAGCCGGGAGATCCGCGCTAATGCTTTGAGATGCTCACCGGCCGAGTTGTTTGGCGCGATCAGAAGGAAGAAAAGAAACGCCGGTTTGTTGTCCATGGAACTGAAATCAATTCCCTTGGAGCTTTTTCCAAAACTGGCAACCAGGCGGCCGAGACCGTCGAACTTGCCATGAGGAATTGCTACACCACCGCCGATGCCAGTACTCCCGAGGTTTTCTCTCTCTATGAGAGTCTTGATCAGACGGTCTTTGTTCATACTGGGGTGGGATTTGGCAATGGGTCCAACCAGCTCCTCGAGCACCGCTTCCTTCGAACCGGCCTCCAGTGATGAAATTATTGCCTCAAAACTAAGGAAATCAAGAATCCTCATGTGGATTACTCTAAGCTCTCAGTGCCTGCTTCGCCGCTAAACGGGAAACTCCACGTCGGGTCTCGCCGCCACTTAATTTAGTTCCGTATTACTTGATACATAGCAATTGCCAAAAAAACTTGTCCCCTTTGCGGGAATGACACTGTCACCCCGGACTTGATCCAGGGCCCATGCTCTGGATTCCTGCTTTCGCAGGAATGACGGAGAAAATGCCCGGCACAGTGAGCCTTCCGGATTCTCCATCTCGGATGGCCGAATGGACATTATTTTTGGCAACTACTCTATACCAATATATATACCGACGCTATAGATATTGCCCGGTTCAGATCTCTCTAAACCGGGCACTTGGTGCAATGTCGCTTCCCGTGAACGGGGACGTTTCGTGGCTTTTATGTTTTCGCTGTTACTTCCCTAAGAATTCTGTGGAACTATCAGACCGTAGTTGCCGTCTTTTCGCCTATAAAGCACATTTACCGTTTGCGTGGACGCATTGTTAAAGACGAGAAACTCTTGCTGGGATAAATCCATCTGCATTGCTGCCTCGTCCACGGACATAGGTTTTACAAAATAGTTTTCGGTTCGTACCACTACCGGTTCCCTGTCGTCCTCAAAGCTCTCCTGTTCGTAGATATCCCGTCGCCACGTAATTTCCTTTCCCAGAGAAGGCTTGTGCTTCCTTATCTTTCCCTTGTACTTTTTTACCTGGCGCTCGATTTTGTCCATGACCAGATCTATGGCAGCATACATGTCCTCATGAGACTCTTGTCCGGCGATGCGGATGCCGTCGGCGTTGATTACCACGTCGGCCATTTGCCGGAATTTCTGTACCGTGAGGGTAACCTGGCTTTCCAGGGGTCTATCTATGTACTTCGTCAGCCGTGAAGTTCTTTCCTGGACGTAATTCTTCAGGGCGTCAGATGGTTCCAAGTGTCTGAAAGTCACAGAAAGTTGCATAGTGTTACCTCCCTACAAGGATCTCTACTCGGGATCCTTAGACTCAGAATTTTTTTCTTCGCTTACTTGATGGCGCAATACTCATTAATTCCCGATACTTGGCTACGGTACGACGGGCAATGTGTATTTCGCACTTGGCCAGTTCCTCCACAATCTGTTTGTCACTGGCAGGTCTCTTCGGGTTTTCGTTCTTGACTATTCGTACGATCTGATTCTTCACGGACTCCGATGCGATAGCATCGGCCCCGTAACCAATTCCCGAGTTAAAGAAGTATTTGAGTTCAAAAATGCCACGAGGGGTATGCATGTACTTGTTAGTAGTGACACGGCTTATGGTAGATTCATGCATCTCTATATCGTCGGCCACATCTTTCAAGATGAGAGGCCGAAGGTAGTCAATCCCCTTATCAAAGAACTCTCGCTGGAATTTTATGATGGACTGGGCTACCTTGTAAATCGTCCTCTGTCGCTGATGAATACTTTTGATCAGCCACATTGCTCCTCGCATCTTCTCTTGAATATAATCCTTCGCAACTGAAGAGCAACCGTTGGAGTGCAACTCCCGCTGGTAAAAGGGACTGATCTTGAGCCTGGGAAGTCCATCGTCATTGAGTACCACCGTGTAGTCTTTTCCAGTTCGTATGACGAAAATATCGGGAACCACGTAGATAGTATCGGAGCTAATAAAAGGTCTACCTGGCTTGGGATCGACTGAGCAGATGACCTTACCGGCTTCTTTCACCTCTTCGAGAGAAACCTTGAGTTTCCGGGCCACTTGGTCGAGTTTTCCCTGCTGAAAGAGTTCGAAGACCTCCGCGAGAATGCGCTCAGCTAGAGGATGAGGCGGATCGAGTGCCCTAACTTGAATCATCAGGCATTCTTTGAAGTTACGCGCGGCCACACCGCGAGGATCGAATGTCTGAACTTCAGTCAGTATCCGCTCAACGTCTTCCACCGGAACTTGCAGGGAATCGGCCAATTCTGCGAGTTCCACATCGAGGTAGCCGTTTTCGTCCACATTGCCAATGATTTCTAATGCTATCTTGCGGTCCTCGCCTTCGATATGGCTCAGTTGTAGCTGATGCAGGAGGTATTGAAACAGGGTTTCCTGATAAGAGACCATATTTTCTATCGGCGGCCGGTCTGCGAAATCTTTTTGCGCCGGAGAGTAGTCTCCTCCGTAGCTCTCCAGGTAATTCTCCCAATCTACATCAAAGATGTCCCCCTGGTCCGGACGCTCAGGCTCTCTCGTCAGATCTTCGAGGGAATTAAGATCGTTCCTTACTTCGGATTCACCTTCTTCGGAGAAGGGTTCGTCAAAGGAAGAGGCTTCGAGCAGGGGGTTCTCTTTGAGTTCTTGCTCCACAGCATCAATCACCTCCAGGTGATTATACTGGAGGAGCTTGATTGCTTGCTGGAGTTGCGGCGTCATGACCAGCTGCTGAGTCTGACGCAACTGCTGTTTTATCTCAAGAGCCATTTGATCACATACTGAATTTTTGACCGAGGTAGATTTCTCTGGCGCGTTCGCTAGATGCTATGGTTTGTGGGTCTCCGTGTTCGAGGATTCGGCCTTTATCCAACAGATAAATTATATCACAAACTCCAAGGGTCTCTCTAGTGTTGTGATCAGTAATCACAACCCCTATCCCGCGTTCTTTGAGCTTGGCGATGATCTTCTGGATTTCCAAAACCACAATCGGATCCAGTCCTGCGAACGGCTCATCGAGAAGGATGAAATCCGGGTCCGTGACGAGGGCGCGAGTGATTTCCAAGCGCCTCTTCTGACCCCCGGAGAGGCTATCAGCTCTCTGGTCTCTCAAAGCCGCTATGTCCAGCTCTGCCAGTAATTCCTCAAGTCTTTCGTTACGGCGAATTTTATCTGCCTCCACGGTTTCTAGAATAGCCATGATATTTTCGCCTACAGACAGCTTTCGGAAAACCGAGGTTTCCTGGGGCAAATAGTTTATCCCCAACCGGGCCCGGAGATACACCGGCAGTTGGGAGATTTCCTGGTCATCCAGATAAACTTCCCCCTTGTCCGGTTTTACCAGCCCAGTAATGATGTAGAACGTAGTGGTCTTGCCGGCTCCATTGGGACCAAGTAAACCCACAACCTGGCCTGAACGAATACGGATGCTCACATCATCTACTACGCGTTGGTGTCCGTATTCCTTCACCAAACCTCGAGCCTTCAATTCTCTCGCTTCCGCGACTACTTCTCCTTTTCTTTCTTTTGTTGTTCGGGATTTATCTTGAAAGTGATGGGGCTGTCCCCTCCCAGTGAGTCTACACGATTCTCATCGAGGTAGATGATAATGGTGTTAGCCACCATCACATCTGCCCCCTGCCAGAGGCGAGGACCTTCCGTAAGGGTAATGGTCCGTTTCGCATTATCGTACAGGGCCTTGCCGGCCACAGCCATCCGTTCATTTTGAACGATCTTCACATTGCCTGATGCGGTAATAGACTTGATCTGGCTGACATTTTCCAGCTTCTTGGCGAGCTTCTTTGCTCTGCCTTCTCCTGTCCCGGCTCCCGTCTTCTCGTCGTAGACTAAGACCAACTGATCGCAACTCAAGGTCACGTCTCCCTGGTTCACCTTCACGTTCCCTTCGAAAGTTGCTTCCTTGCCGTTAGGGATGTTCCTGGCAGTGAACTTCGTGGACGTGATGTCGATAGGTTGGTCCGAGCCTTTTCCCAGCGAAAGATACTCGTTGTTTGCTCCCGCAGCCATCAATGCACAGCCGAGAACCAGAAAGACTACCAGGCCGACGATCTTATGTTTCATCGGGAGTCTCTCCCTGTCACATGGGCAATCGCCCGTTGGGCTCCACCCATTTAACGTTGAAAAGACGGGCCCTGACATTCTCCTCGACTACCACCTCTTCGCGTTCCACCGATACCTTCAGCCCTTTCCCCGTCAAATGAAGATCACCACTTTCCAGTGACACCCGGGAGGACGTTTCGGCAAGGCGTTTTTCATCTGAGTAATCGATATCACCCGTCGAAAACAAGAAATTCTCGTATTCTATGGTAACGTCCCCTTGAGCGGAGACATTGCGGCTCTTCCTGTCTAACCTGCCTGATTTTGCCGTCAAAAAAATCTTTCCGCCGGCCCCTCCGTGGTAAACCACTTTCGGTCCCTTCAAAACGACTCTGTCGAGCGACTCAGAGACGAAAGCCGTCGCAGCTTGCAACTCCCAAGGGTGCACGCCGGGCGAAGAATACGAAAAATTGTCGATTCGTATACCTCCGTCCGCGGGCCCCGGAGATTCAGGCATGTCGGGACTATCCCGCATGAAGTAGGAAACCGTATATCCGCACACTATGAGAACCACCAGGACCACCACCAGGAGCTGAGAAGCACGCTTGACGTTTCTCAGTCTGTACCAGCGCTCTATCTCTTTGTGGTTCATTCGGACGTCCACCCGGCGCCCGCCGCCTGATCTCAACTCGTGCGAATTCGTTGCCACTATGCCTTCTTCTTATTCATAGTACTTGGCCATAGCGGCTTCCCACTTATCCTGGGCCTTCAGGATGACCTCGACAATCTCTCTCGCAGCGCCTCTGCCGCCGGAATATCGAGTCACGTAATCGGCTTCACAACGAACTTCTTCCGGTGCTTCAGGAACCGTAAATCTCACTCCAGCCCTTCGCATCAGAGGTATGTCCACAATGTCGTCACCCATGACTGCGACCTGATCAGCCGTCAGACTCAGCTCGGTCAAGAGCTGGGCTAGCACCGGCTTCTTGTCCCACACTCCTTGGTACACCTTTTCAATTCCCAAATCCTGCGCACGTCTATGAACAACCTCAGAAGTTCTTCCTGTGACCAGGGCGATGTCCAGACCGCACCTCTTAGCAATCTTTATACCATGTCCGTCTCTAACATTAAAGGATTTTATCTCAAGCCCCCCGCTGCCGAAGATAATCCCGCCGTCAGTCAGCACACCGTCCACATCAAAAATTATCAACCGAATCTTTTTCAGATTCTCCTCAATTGAATCCGAAGAGGTTTCGCTTGTGGAGAGCGGAACAGGAGCGTCATTTTTCAAGGGGGATGCAGGAATCAGATCATGGATGTCGCGGAGATTCAGAACCAGGGCCTCAAGATCAGCCAAAGCCAACGAATTGGGGCCATCACAAAGCGCGTGATCCGGATCCGGGTGAACCTCCATGAAAATGCCGTCCGCTCCGGCTGCAACCGCGGCCCTGGCCAGTGGAGCCACAAAAGATCGATTTCCCCCCGAACAGCCGTCACCGCCACCGGGAAGCTGTGCGGAATGCGTCGCATCAAATATTACCGGATATCCGAAGCGTTTCATGCGCAGTATGGATCGCATGTCCGCCACAAGGTCCCGATATCCGAAACTGAATCCGCGCTCGGTTAGGAGGATGTTGCTGTTGCCCGTACTGAGGACCTTCTTGACGGCATACTCTATGTCTTCCGGCGCCTGAAACTGCCCCTTCTTGACATTCACCGCCCGACCTGTACGCCCCGCCGCTATCAGGAGATCGGTTTGCCGGCTGAGGAACGCAGGTATCTGGATCACGTCGAGAACTTCCCCTGCCACGGGGGCCTGCTCGGGGGTGTGAATGTCCGAAATTATAGGGAGCCCGGTTTTCTGTCTAACATCATTTAGAATTGCCAGACCTTGCTTCATTCCAGGACCACGATAAGACTCCACTGAAGTTCTATTTGCTTTGTCGAACGATGCCTTGAATATGACAGGGACACCTGCGACGCGGCTAATTCGGGCCACTTCTCGTGCTACATGCAGTGTGAGTTCTTCACTTTCGATTACGCATGGGCCGAGAACAAAAAAAAGTTTTCCCGCGCCGATACGATGACCACCCAGATCCACTACTCTGGCCGCTTCAGGAGGACTGTGCATCTCGCTCCTCTCAGCCGGCAAATCTCCGACTGGAAAACAATTCAATGACCTGGCCGTGCCCGGGACGATTAGATACGCATGGGGAAACTTTATACTGCGATGTACTGAAGTTGAGATAAGGATTCTGAGAAGGGCCGTGTGTAGCGTGCAGTAGTAGGGGCACGGTCCCGCGTTTCGCGGGATGCCTCCACGTGACAACCTGGACCAATTCTAAGAACCCTTTTCAATGTCCGTCACTATAGCCAAGAGATTTGTTCTGCAGCCCGTTTCAAAGAGGTTCTGAAGCCTGTTTCCTGACCACCCCCTTATCAGGGAAAGGTCTCGTCGGCATCTCGCGAATCAGTCTCGGCCCCCGGCCGTACAGCGGCTATAGGACGGCGAATATCGCCTTTCTCACGGTTTCGCTTACTGTAAGCCACGCAAGCATCTATGTACGAAGCAAAGAGAGGATGAGGATCCATAGGCCGTGACTTAAACTCAGGGTGGAACTGACATCCTACAAACCATGGGTGCTCCGCGTATTCCACCAGCTCCACCAATTTGCCGTCCGGTGAAAGCCCTCCCGCTTTGAGACCTTTTTCTTCGAGCATCTCCCTGTACTTGGAATTAAACTCATAGCGATGGCGGTGCCGTTCGCTAATAACCTCCTTGCCGTAGATCCTGTAGCATATGCTATCCGAGGGGATCACACATTCATAGGCTCCAAGCCTCATCGTACCGCCTTTGTCCGTTATGGAGCGCTGTTCGTCCATCAGGTCTATGACAGGGTACGGTGAGCGAGAATCAAACTCGGTTGAGTTCGCACCTTCCATCCCGCAGACGTGTCTTGCAAACTCCACCACTGCCATCTGCATTCCAAGGCAAATACCGAAGTACGGAATAAGGTTTTCCCTGGCATATTGCACAGCCGCGATTTTCCCTTCAATCCCTCGCGAACCGAAGCCGCCCGGCACAAGGATGCCGTCCACGTCGCTGAATTCCGCGCGAATGCCGTGCTTTTCTATCATTTCAGAATCTATGAATTTTAGATCGACCCTCGTATTATTATGAACCCCTCCCGCGAAGAGGGCCTCATTAAGGCTTTTGTAGGATTCGCGAAGTTCCACATACTTTCCGACGATGCCTATGGTCACTTCATCTTGCAGGGATTTGACGCGCTCTACGAACGATATCCACCCATCGAGTCTCGGGGCACGCGTCCAAATATTGAGATGCTCGATCACCTTCTGATCCAATCCCTCTTCGTGGAACTTCAAGGGGACCTCGTAAATGCAATCTACATCCTCAGCGGCAATGACTTCTTCCGGTCTGACGTTGCAGAATAGGGCAATCTTCTCTTTGACCTCACGAGTAATCTTCTTTTCGGTCCTGCATATGAGGATATCCGGCTGGATACCGACCTCCCTGAGGGCCTTTACGCTGTGTTGTGTCGGCTTGGTCTTCACTTCTCCCGAGGCCTTAACGAACGGAAGCAGGGTAAGATGGATATAGAGCACGTTCTGGGGCCCCAGGTCGGCCCGCAACTGGCGTATGGCTTCAAGGAAGGGAAGGCTCTCGATATCTCCGACAGTACCTCCCACCTCGACAATGGCGACATCGACCCCATTTCCCAGGTTCCGGATCTTGTCCTTGATTTCGTCGGTTATGTGGGGGATCACCTGGACTGTTGCACCCAGGTATTCTCCTCTCCTTTCCTTCTGTATGACCGAGTCATAAATCTGGCCGGTTGTGAAGTTGTTCTTTTGCCGGAGCAGGGCATGGGTGAACCGTTCGTAATGTCCCAGGTCCAAGTCGGTCTCCGCGCCGTCATCCGTCACGAACACTTCGCCGTGCTGGAACGGGTTCATGGTCCCGGGATCAACGTTGATGTATGGATCCATCTTCAGGAGGGTCACGGTAAGGCCCCTGCACTCCATCAATGCTCCTATGCTGGCCGCGGATAGTCCTTTCCCCAGGGAGGAAAGGACACCACCCGTTATGAATATGAACTTGGTACTCTTGTACATGACCGGCTCCAGGCCTACTCAAAAACATGATTGGCCGACTATTGTCAACCTTGAGTTACCGAGATTTCCGAACGAGGACGCCATACGCCTCCTCTTCTATTTTAATGCCGATTAGCGGCTCCCTCAAGCGACCCAACACTGGTACTCGCAAGTAAAACGACGGGGGTAATCTCTAACGGAACATGGTTAATGTCAAGTTGTGTTTTGAGAATGTTGAAACGCTGTAACTGTCTAAATCATTGGGGAAAATCAGAACAGTAGAGAAGAGGCCCTAGGAAATGAATGGAGCTGGCTGCTGCGGGCACTCTTGCGCGCAAGGGTCGTACAGGTATGCCATCGATGCCTGTCTTGACAAAGTTTTCTTGACAAGGAAAAGATGCATGTAATACATACTTACACAGGAGTGCACTCTGACGAGAATGACGATTTCCAGTCCGACGTTGGTTGACGCCAATGGAGCAATGAGCGTGGCAACTCCAAAACCGAAAGCCATTTTGACGGAAACGATCCCTCCCAGTATGTTGGAACGCCGAGTACTCCCCGCGGCTGGTCAGCGGCTGGCGGACGCGTTCACAAGCTGCATGAAGGAAAAGGATTTCAATTCCATTACGACTGCGGAAATCGCCAACACCGCCCAGGCCAATGAAGCGCTAATCTATCGCTATTTCGGTGACAAAAGGGGGCTTCTGCACCACGTCTTCGCAGAATCGTTCAAAGAAGCCTTGGCTGGCCTCGTAAAAGACATGGAAGGTGATTACGACGTTCGGGAGAAAATTGAAAAGCTGATTTTGTGGACCTTCAATTTCTACAAAGCTGACCTGGCAGTGGCCAGGATACTTCTTCTCGAAGTCCGAA
>JBKQMK010000120.1:0-3964 GCA_052146735.1 Desulfomonilaceae bacterium
AAGAGTTATCTTTCCGGACATCCCGCCTTTTCGAGTCCGAGACAGCCGGTTGCTGACGGGTCTTGTGAAGGCATCATTTGCAGGACGACGCAAAACGTTGAGGAACACGCTGCGGAGAAACCCCATACCGGGAGTTGAACCTCAAGCGTTGGCGCAGGCTGCGGACGATGCGGGCATCGACCTTGGCAGGCGAGGAGAAACGCTCTCTTTCGAAGAGTTTGCGCGGTTTTCGGACGCTATAAAAGCCAAAGGAGAGAATTGAGCCTGTCCAAGAGAGTATATGTGACGTATGCGCTGAAGGCTAACGCTCCGGACGTAACTGATTGACTTGCCGAGTAACACATGCCATCGTTGTTTTGAGATATTAATTGAAAAGCATAATTGAATCCTTGAGGAGGGCCGACCAATGTCATCATGCTGCGCTGATTTGAAATTGAATCAAGTTTGGGCCTGCGAGACCTGCGGTCTGGAGATCAAAGTTGCAAAAGAATGCGACTGTGCGAAGGAAGGATCAGGGGCTTGCAAACCAGATGACTGTCTGACTTGCTGCGACAAGCCGCTTAAACTCAAAGGTTGATTCCTATTAGCTCTTCTAGCGGACCCGGCGTAAAATCCGTCTGAGCCAAATAGGTGACCGAGAAAGATAGACCAAGGTAATGTCTCTCTACCATCTTGCACTCATAAGGCTCATGAGCCTTACGGGATGTATTGGCTTGTTCTTGCCCTCGATGCTCCAGAAACCACACGGCCTTGCCCACTAGATCATTGGCACCTCAGCAAGTTTTGTCACAAGAACCTTTCTTAAATCCACCCCTTTTCCGTTAGCAATCCCGTCCACCTAAGTGCATTGCAATCTTCCCGAGACCGAATCAGCTGTTGATTTCTGAACTGCTGCAAAAACCTCTTGACACGTTTTGGTAATACCCCGTATCATCGAGTTTGTAGTAATACCAGGTAATATTTAAGCGCGGCTTCCCGATACGCCGACCGCGATTATTTCAGGTTCCGCACGGGTCTGAAAGGCTGCTGTGTCTGGGCGGCGGAACCACGACCTTGAGCTTCGATTCAGTTGGGCCAACAGGAACAATTTGGTTTCGCAGAAGTAACCATGAATGACAGTTGCGAATATTTGCTGTGATTAAGGGAGGATGGGTTATGGGGAGATTTTCGACTATAGCGGTGGGTATTGGGTTGTGCCTGTGTTTTGCCCTCGGAGGGACCTCAGCCCATGCCTGGGAACTTGCCGATTTGGACGTTTCCTTCAACTGGAAGTACGAGTGGTATAACCAGGCAGGGCACCAGGGATTCTTTGGGCCCTACAATAGGGATAACGGTCCGGGAACAACGGCGAATCTCAACTTTTGGAACGGTGGGCAGTTCGACACAAACATAACCACCAGTGCCGACGCAGGCTGGTCTTACTTCTGGGTTGAATTCAATCCGAAATTCCGGATAAACCCCGCGATCAAGATTACTGCCAAGTACTGGCTCGGCACATACGAGAATATCATAAACTCATATTATCACACCCAAGACGCTTCCGGCGTGAACAATGCCTTCAGCGACGGGCAGTGGACCATGTTCTGGGCTACCGCGCAAACTCCCTGGGGTGTCTTCGGAATCGGCAAAAGACCGTGGAGATTCGGAACCGGACTCCAGTACGATACGGATGCACTTACGACCGAGTCAATGGTTCTTGCGGTTCCGTATGGGCCTCTGGACATCGGAATCGGCTATTATCCATACAGGTTCGTCGGGACTTCCAGTATTCCAGCGTTAGCTCCCTTGGGCGATCCCTACGATTTGATCACGGTCACCCCTGGAATAAGCCGTCAGTATTTTAGCCGTGCCGACAAGAGCGGGACCACATCAACTGATGTTTTGGCCTTCGTAACTTACTCCAACGGCCCCCTCCATGCGGGAATTCTTGGGAACTACGGCAGCTTTCATATTGGTCCTGAGGCTCCGCTGAACATTATTCAACCGAATGCTCAATTGGTGGCTCAAGATTCTGAGTATTGCCATGGTTCGATCTTTGCCAAGTACTTCAACGGGCGATTTTTCTTCAACGCGGAAGCGGCCTGGTTGTATTGGACCGACCGGTATTCGGATCCAACCGGTCTTTTTCTCTTAAACGGTATTCCTGCCACTACCAGGTACATCGAGCAATGGCGGTACATGGTGGAACTTGGAGGCATGGCAGGCCCGGGGAAAGTTAGCCTTTTATATGCCATGGCTCCAGGGCCGGACCGCAGGAATGGTACCTTCATAGGGAAACAGCCTGCCGCCTTCGTATGGCATCCCACTTTTGATACTTATCTCGGTAGCTTCAGCGTGTTCAGGCCGTACGCCTACTTGTTCAGTTATGACTATGGATCGGGGCTGAACGCCTACAATCTCTCACGAGACGGTTACGTCAGAGATGCCGCTGTCCTGGCTGCGAGGATCGATTATGCGGTAGCTGCTAATCTCAACGTTTTCGGAACGTTTGCCTGGGCTGAAAGGACATCCAATGGCTACAGCTGGGGCAGTATAGGTCCGAACGCTGCTGCTGGCAGCTTTCCGGCCGCGCTGAATGGCAACATAAACTTCAATTTCAATCGCTATGCTGCATCGCCGAACATTCCCGACCGTGGCCTTGGCTATGAGATCGATACAGGCTTCGACTGGAAGCTTCTGGATCGATGGAAGATCGGAATGGTATTCGGCTATTGGCAACCGGGCAAGTGGTTCAATTACGCATGCATAGACCGGTCCGCGCCAGGTTGGCATACGGGAACCGCTGGAAACTTATTTGGAACTCGACCCGACAGGACTCTTGATGCGGTTATTGGTGGTGAATTCTCATCCACGTTTGAATTCTAGGGAACTCATCTGCGCAGTTCTCGCCTGCTTTGAAGGAGAGTTGAAGATGAAAAAGGTCTTGGCGATTCTGTTCTTTCTCTTTGTGCTGGCCACGGCGACCGCATACGGGTTCCCATTGCTGTCGTACGATCACGGGAGCCATCAAGGGTCCAATTATTCCAGTATCACCTATTCACTGGAGTCTGCAGCCACCAGGACCGCAGCCGCGCGCGACGGAAAAGTCCTTGTGATCGCCCGTAGCGATGGTGACTCAGAAAATCAACATAAACAGGGTCACAACCATGACCACAAGGCCAAGAGCAAATATGACTTGAGGGATATTGATGGCAAGCACGGGGGAGACAGCCACAAGCATGTCCATGAACATGGTCACAACCACGATCATAAGGCAAAAAGCAAATATGATTTGAGAGACATCGACGGGCACAAGCATGGGGAGGATCATCACCACCACGGTGAGGGTCACGACCACCATCACGGAGAGGCTCACGAGCATGGGCACGGACATGGACACGACCATCATCACGGTGAGGCTCACGGCCATGATCACGGTGAGACTCACGACCATGGGCACGGAGAGGGACACGAGCACGGTCACGAACATGGGCACGGACATGACGGGGATGAGGGCGGCCACCACCATGACGAAGAAGGACCAGAAGGTCTGTATGACCGACTGTGGGATGTTGTGACGTTGGGATAATCTCCAAATTGATTCACCGTGCAGGCCCTCACACGAGCCAGGATTCCTTGACACAGCGGTGTTACCAAGTAATAATTAAGTGGTTTGAAAATCCGGCGAGTCTTTGAGGAAACGTGCCCATGAAAAAAGAAAAGCTAGACATCATTACATTCAAGGTCCCAGAATCCTTGAGAGATGCCATGAAGGGGATTCCCAATAGATCCGAATTCATACGAGCGGCAGTGGTCGCTGCCCTCGACAGCGTATGTCCCCTGTGCAAGGGGACAGGCGTCATGATGCCCAATCAACGGCCACACTGGGACAAGTTCGTTAATGATCATCATTTTGAAGAATGTGGAACCTGTAACGCGGTTCACGTGGTGTGTGAACACAGCCGGCATGAATCCGTACACGTCC
>JBKQMK010000121.1:0-14280 GCA_052146735.1 Desulfomonilaceae bacterium
GTTAACGGGAAAATGGTCTCGTTGAAGTACGAATTGCATACCGGGGACAGCGTCGAGATTGTCACGTCGGCGCACCAAAAGCCGAGTAAAGATTGGCTCAAGCACGTAAAGACAGGCCGGGCCAGAACCAAAATCCGCCATTTTGTTCTCTCGGCGGAACGCGAACGTGCGGTTCAGATGGGAAGGGACAGCGCGGACCGGGAGCTTCGTAAATGGCGGATCGACTTGAATCGGGCTGAAAAAGAAGGCGGAATCCTCGAGGTTGCCAGCGAGTTCAGTTTTAAGACTGAAGAGGACCTTTACGCGGCCATCGGATACGGCAGACTTTCTCCTAAGGTTGTTATTACCAAGCTGGTGCCGCCCCAGGAGAGAGAAAAGGCGAAGGCGGCCCTGGTCGAAGAGAAACATGTAAGAAAGGAGCACGGCGCTACAAAAAGCGGCGTGAGGGTCCAGGGATTGGCCGATGTGATGGTAAATTTCGCAAAGTGCTGCAATCCTCTGCCTGGGGATTCGATCATGGGATTCATCACGAGGGGCCGTGGGGTCACCATACACAAAGAGGACTGCATTAATCTTCAGACCACTGATACGAAGAGAATCGTCGACGTGAGCTGGGATGAAGATCAATCCCTCCGCCGGATTGTGAGGCTGGGTGTCCAGACCGAAAACAGGACGGGCATGCTCGCTACTATAAGTGGTGTCTTCTCTTCCAACGATGCGGATATCGTCCAGGCCAATGTAAAGACACTGAATGACCATGAGGCGCAGGGAATCTTCATGGTTTCCGTAAGGAACCTGGAGCACCTCACCCGCATCATGAACGCCCTACAGACGGTCAAGGGGGTAGAAAAAGTCGAGCGCCTCGGAATAGTGTGAGCACGAAGACGTCCGTCACAGTCCTTGCCTAAAGATGTGGCCCACTCATGGGGCCTCTCCCGCCTTGCGAGTGCAGGGTTGCTATTCTTGAACTCATCTCTCAAAACAGGCCGCTTCGTGAGCCTCACCAGCGACTTCGACAAACAGATATGGGCCAACTTGAAGGAGTTGGGACATGAATAGTGATATCCGATGGAAACAGCGCTTTAATAACTTCGACCGCGCTTTTGTTCTCCTACGGGAAGCACTCGAACATGGCTTGGCCGCCCTCTCCCAATTGGAGAAAGAAGGAACGATCCAGCGTTTTGAAATCGCTTTCGAATTGGCATGGAAGACCATGAAGGATTACTTGGAGGAAGACGGTCTTGTCGTGAATCCGGCGACGCCCCGCAACATCATCAAGGAGGCATTTACCGCCAAGTTACTCGACGATGGGCAGGTGTGGATCGATATGATGCTGCATCGCAACCTCCTCTCCCACACCTATGACATCAAGGTCTTCGAGGAAGTGTTACAGGCGGTCGCGCAAAGGTATCTTCCGGCCTTGGACCGGCTGCACGAGTTTCTATTGGCCAGACAGATGGATTCATGAAAGACGTTGGCCTTACCCCACACGAGATCGAGATGATGCGTGCTGTGTTCCGTCGCATCTCTGCAATTGCTGAAGTGGTGTTGTACGGTTCGCGTGCGAAGGGGAATTTCCGGCCCGAGTCGGACATAGACCTTGCCCTAATCGGCGTGGATGACGACCTGCAGGCCGAAGCTGTGGCCGAGGAACTGGATGAGCTACCCTTGCCCTATCATTTTGATGTTAGGGCTTGCGGCGCCATCCGGTACGCGCCTTTGCTGGAGCATATCGCTCGTGTCGGACTCACGCTCTATCGCCGTGAACCGGATAACTCGGCCGCTAACTTAGACAAGACCATCCGGTCAACCTGAAGAAGTTGGGCCAACGTGACCACTTGCGCCTACCACCGCCGCCCCGGCCCGTATGTGGGGGCGGTCCGGTTTTTCAATGAACAGCCACCACAAGAGCGACGATGTGATGAAAGCAGCCACTCCCGCGTACATAGGGAACCTCTGCCATCCCTCACCAATGGCATCTCTGGCCACATCCACCTCACAGCTACGCCGACGAGGCTGAATGGGATTCCCATAATCACAGATCTGAGTCTCGCTGTTGTCATCCCGATTGCCCTCGCAACTTCAGCGGGAATTACGTGGAGGTCCTCCCATTTTGGCAGTCTTCGGGACGATAACGGGCGTGGGACGGTTCCCCGGAACGCCAATGGGTTGCCCTGGCCCACTCCCGGACGGCCCGAGGGAGGCCAAACCGTAGTCACGTTGCTGCAAAAGAATCTTTTTCCGGGTCTTGAACGTAACGCGCCCCAAGTTTCCCACCAACGATAATCTCTGCTGCTGATCCGTATCTGAATATGGGGTGGTGGTATCCAGGGAAGTCCATCTACAACCGTTACAGGCACCGGCGTTGTCCTCGATAGAAAAGACGACCTGTCTGAATGAATCACGCCTCCTCAGGGAGCCTTCACTCCCGACACAGAGTCCGGGAGACGATCTCGCAGGAACGAAGTGACTTATTAGACATGATTTTTGCCGAAGGACAGCTCTTAGCCCAGGGGCATGGGCAAAAAGGGATGACAAACACCTCTTGGTGGAGTACATATAACGTTCTTGCTAGTCATGTGTTGTTGGGAAGGAGGAAAGGATGCAGTGGATCAAACCTGCTAAGTTATTTCTTTTGGTGGCTGTCTTTGCTGTCGCAACCGTGCCTTTCGCCGCGGAGGCGAGTTGATGGAACTGTGTCCCCTGGTCAGGGGGAGGCAGCAGCTATACTGCGGCGGGGCCTTCTTATGGAGAGAATGGGTACGTATATGGTGACGGAAATGGGTACGGAGAGTACGGGTATCCAGGTCAACCTGATAACGCGCAAGTGCGGATCAAGACTTCAAAATCCAAGAACCAAGCACCCAAATCAAAACCAAGCAATCAATAGACGGTAAAATTATCGACGTACACGGGAGGATCTCAACAAAATGAGGTTCTCCCCCCTGCCCGAGCTGCTGCTTGTTTTGTCCTGATGTAAGCAGACAAGAGATGCGATTACGCCCGAGAAAGAAATCACGGAACCTGGTATTTGGGCGACCTGAGAAGACCCGTGAAAACCTCTTGGGTTAATATACAAGGGACACCGTAAGGTGTATCGCCTCTAAAGTATCCTCGACAATTCTCGAAAAAAGAAGGTTTCTCTGGGAATCCTGAACCTCGAAAGAGTCGCGAGACTGACGCCTCCGCCCTCAAGACAGAACAGCCTGGACAGCCGATTTCGTTACTTGAGTACTTGTGACAGTGTACCAAGCATCTCAAAGCAACACGTCATCGCCATTTCCACCTGCGAGCCGACGAGAGACTCTTTGTTCGTTCTCGTCAACGACTTCCTGCACCACTTCCAATAACGTGAAGATTGATAATGGCTTGGAAAGTACCTTGTCCACACCGTATTGAGCTGCACTTTGTTCCGAAAGCAGCCCTCCCCACCCGGTCAGAAGGATGAAGGGCGGCTTCGGAATCCTTTTTTGAAAGCAAATCTCCTTGATGGCTCGGCTTACTTCCCATCCATTCATACCTTCCATCCCCAGGTCGCAGATGACCAAATCAACCCTCTTTTCATTGAAGATGGCTAGTGCTTCCTTGCCGGATGTGGCTGTGAAAACCTGTTGTCCATACAGGGCTAAACCATCCTCAATCGTCTTGAGCAATGTGTCCACGTCGTCAACCACCAGGATTCGAAGATTCACATCAGGAATTCTAGATACTGTCTGTGTTGGTACGTCCGTTTGGCTTTGGGCTTTTGGCAGAGTAACGGTGAAAGTAGTACCCCGGCCCTCGATACTCTCTGCAGATATATTTCCTCCGTGCCGAGCTACAATGCCGTAAGAACTGGATAGTCCCATGCCGGTTCCCTGAAAGCCCTTGGTGGTCCAGAACGGTTGGAAGACTTTTCCGAGATTAGCCTCATCTATCCCGACGCCATCATCTTGAACCTGAAAGATCACGTGATCTTTATCGGCAAATACCCTCAGGTTTATCTTCCCGCCTTTGGGACAGGCTTCCGTAGCATTCTTCATAAGGTTGACGCCAACCTCGAACAGTTCACTTTCCTTGCCGCTCACAAGACATCCCTCTGCCAGATCTGTAATCAATGATACGGTAACCCCGTCCTTCTCCGGGTTGAACTTCCACCAAGGTCTGGTCATCTCCACCACCTGCTTCAAGGTGTGTGAGAGGTCAAAGACGGCATAATCAGAGGCTGTGGTCTCAATCCTGACCTTGGAAAAATCCTGGAGGCGTTTTATCGTCTCAGCACCCAGATCACATGCCCTGACTATCTGTTCTATTTCATGTCTCATCTGGGCGATGTTCCCTGATTCAAGATGTTTCAAAGCCACCTGACCTCCACCCATGACAATCTGGAGGAGATTGTTAAAATTGTGGGCAACGGCCCCTGCCATGTCTCCCACCGCTTTTATGCGTTCCGTTCGCAGAACGAGTTCGTTCGTACGTTTTCGATCAGTGACGTCTTCTCCGATACTCGCTAATCCAATGGCATTTTGAAAGGGATCGCGAAGAAATATAGTGGTGTTCCACCGTATACAGCTCAGCTCCCCACTCTTCGTAAGCAGATTCCTTTCTCCGCTGTACTGGATTCCCTCGCAGGCGGGCGATTGGTACCATTGTCTGCGCTTGTCCCGGTCGTTTACAGGGACGAAGACTTCGAACCAGTTACGTCCGAGTACCTCTTCTCTTTGCCAGCCCGTTATTTCAAGGAGAAAATCGTTACAAAAAGTGATGTTCCCTATAATGTCCAGGCAAATTGCTACAAGACGAACGTTTTCAAGAATTTCTCGAAAGCGTCTTTCGGATTCGATAAGGGCCGCTTCCGCTTCTTTAATGGGCGTGCGGTCAGTAATGGCTATGATGGTCCTTTTCATGAGGTTGGACGAGTCAGGCGAGCTAATTCGTATATGTCCATGAAATACGGAGCCGTCTTTTCGGATCAACTTTGCATCCGTTTCGAATTCCGTCCCACCCTGCACGCAGGCGCACAGTGCGGCAACAACTCTTTCATATTCTTCATCAGAGGCATAGAGTATTCGAGGGTTTTTTCCTACGAAGTCGTCTTCACAGCCGAATCCGAACATCCTGACCATAGCCCGGTTTACCCACTTGAACTTTCGTTCCTCCAATTGGCACAGCCCCACGGGGCAGGCAGCAAGAATGTTGCTGAGCATTTGCTCATCCAGGGTCTTACCCTCGCCTCGAAGTAGGGATTCATTGGTTGTCAAGGACAATTTACCCCCTATCAATGCCAGTCATGGCTTAAGTGTTATGACCAGAAAACCGGTAAGCCCCGTGCAAAGCAGGGGCATTCAACTTCAATCGAACAGCTTCCTCTCTGATGAGAGGTCTTGATCTTCCTCCATCAGGTTGCGTAGGCCATAAAGCAATTAATGTGCCATAACGAACCAACTCTTATGAGTAAGGAAGAGGGTGATCGTCGGGTACTCCACGTGTCAAAATGTTTGACAGATTGTAAAATAGACCTCAGCTTGGGAGTCTAAAAGACGCGACGTCCAGCTACGGTGCGGGATCTCATATCATAAGATCGTCTGTAATGGGGTACAGGATCGAGCCGCTCAAAGATCTGATACCTTATGCTTCAAGGTTCAAAACCGGCCCTGCAACCGTTGCAGATTCGCATACCTGCTGCCCCGATCCCAGAGGCAACCTACCAGGATGAATCACACCTCCTCAGGGGTGCTCCCCCTAAAACCAGACACTCTGATTTGCAGCATCCATATCCCTTAATCTAGAAGTCAGGTGGAGATTTGGTGCGGCCGATAACGTGACAATCATAGCAGTGATCTTGACTAAAATAGAGAATTTAGAACCCCCCCTTTTTCTCGGGAATGTTTGTTGCAATGTGCAACATAAACCGCTTATTATTTTGGAACAAGTTTGCTTGTAGGCATTTTCGCTTTGTGACATACTCCAGTAAAGAATTGGTTTTCGTTGAAAGTTATGTTGAATTTGAGAAAAGAGGAGGAAAGGATGAGTCTTCGCGTAAACATTCTGTTTGGGGCAGTTGCCACCATATTGGTTGCAATCTCAGGGCAATTCGCTAGTGCACAGGACGGTGGAAAGGAAGTTATCAAGGTCAGGGGCTCGGACAGTATGGCTGCCGTGATAGACTCCTATGCCGGTGAATTCATGAAAAGCCACCCGAATGTCAATATTGTTGTTTCAGGAGGGCAGGACATTGCATTTGACTCTCTTGTGAAAAAAGAATCCGACATTATTATGGCTTCACGCGAAATCCACCAGGAAGAGAGAGATGCAGCAACGAAGAAAGGGATAGATATTCAAGGCAGGGTGGTGGGCTGGGGAGGCATAGTGATAGTTGTAAATCCACAGAATCCGATCAACGAACTCACCGTGGACCAGGTGCGCAAAATTTTCTTAGGGAAGTATACCAATTGGAAGGATGTTGGAGGCCCTAACCAGCTTGTATCAGTTTTGACCGTTGGTGAGCAGAGAGGGGGAACTTTGGATTTCGTCCGCAACGATTTCCTCCACGCTTCGTTTGCTCCAAACGCTGTCACTAAAATGTATTTCAGGTCAGTCATCTCCGATATTTCCGATTCTGGAACCGCCACGAGCTTCGTCCGAGTTCGGAACATCCTGCAACTCACAGCACAAGGGTTGGAAAAGAAAGTGAAAGTCATTGCCATTAAGAAAGATGGACAGTCTCCGGCTATCTTACCTTCCAGAGAAACCTGCAACAATGGCACTTATCCCATATGCCGCCCGTATTTCCTCTATATTGATCAAAAATCCGCGGATAAACTTGTCAAGGATTTCTTCGATTTTTGTGTCGCTAAGAATCCTCGACCGATTTGAGCCCCCAGGATTGGGTATGGTCTTCCCTACCCAATCCAAAGAAAGTCGAACCGAACAAAACACACCGTCTCAGTAAAGGATTTCCTACAGAAAGCCAAAGCTGTGATTTGCCCGTAAAGCCATTGTCTGGGGTAATCGAAGGTTTAAACTATAGGGAGAGAGACCTGCTCCCTATATCGCCTTTGGGCCGTTCTCAGTTGTCCGCGCGCTCCTGGAGCGGATTGGAGAGGCATCGGGTTTTTACTGGAAATCAGAAGGGTGGACATTCCCGGTAAAGCAATGTAATTACTCCGACCTCCGGTAGTTCCCCTCTCGTAAAAATGCCTACAAATTTTACTCCTTGTTTCACAAGGGTTATTTATTACTATTCGGCTGCACCCCCAGTTGGAGGATCCCATGAAAGAGAACTGCCCAAGTGAGACAGCACTGCGAGTTGCCGTGCGGCGTGCTGCACACCAGGTCCTGGATGATCCCAAGGTATTCGATGACCCACTTGCACTTCGCATTTTGAGTGTCGAGAATGCCTCAGAACTAGAGTCAAGTCCGAAGTGGACAGAAGAGACCCCGTTGTCTCGCGTGCTCCGGGCCTCCTTGGCTGCGCGCAGCCGATATGCTCAAGACGAGCTTCATCTTGCCGTCCGTCGGGGTGTCCACCAATATGTTGTTCTCGGTGCAGGTCTCGACACT
Source organism: Desulfomonilaceae bacterium (assembly GCA_052146735.1). Lineage (GTDB taxonomy): Bacteria > Desulfobacterota > Desulfomonilia > Desulfomonilales > Desulfomonilaceae > CAWBBA01. Next base: position 7,543 of record JBKQMK010000121.1, read on the forward strand.
TTCGCCTACCGAAATCCATATCCCGAGGGTGTCCTGCATGTCTTCGAAGTAGACCATTTGGCCACCCAAGTCTGGAAGCGCACGCGTCTCAAGGAAGCGGCCATCCCAATCCCCGAGACGGTCACTTTCATACCCATAGATTTCGAGACGCAGACACTCGATGACGGCCTTCGGCGAGCAGACTTCGATACGAGTAAACCCACCCTCTTCTCTTGGCTTGGTGTGACGCCGTATTTGACGAGCAGCGCGGTCACCGCCACCCTGCAATTTATTGTATCCATGCCGGTCGGCAGCGGAATAGTTTTCGACTACATGATTTCGCCATCGCTGCTGAATCCAACCGCACGCCGAGCCTTTGATAGGCTGGCACATGGTGTAGCCTTGGCAGGGGAGCCTTTTCAGACCTTCTTTGCTCCATCTTCCCTCAAGAGCAGTCTCCTGATCATGGGGTTCCGACAGATCGAGGACATAGAGCCCGAAGAAATGAATTCCCGATACTTTCAGGGACGCACAGACAGATTACTTGTCGGCAGCCTCGCGCACGTAATGAATGCGCGGGTATGAGCAACAGCGAATCAGTCGAACGAGTGCTTCAAGCGGACCCGAACTTCTTGAAAGGGACTCTCGAGAGATCCGCCTCCGACGCGAGTCGGCAGGGCAGTCGAGGGATGTCAACCCGCCTCTACTTGATGCCCTGAACCATAAACCGGTGCTCTCAGGAGACCGCAGAGCCACGATCTGGGTTCGGGGACCTTCGCAGCACCCATCGCTGCCTTAAGAGAGCCTCTAGGCTCTTATTCATGCTCAAGGACCAGGCAGCACGTGTATTGAGCTATGGTGCTGCCGGTACCATGGACAAGGGCCGTACGAAGCTCTCTATTGGTCAGTTCATTCCGCGCCGACCACGCGGACATGATGTTGCTGGCCCCTACTGCATGCCCGCAGTAGATCAGGCCCCCGCAGGGATTCACCAGATACTTGCCGCCCGGAGTCATGAGCCCGTCTTCAATGAGAGAATCAGCTCTTCCAATAGGCACGAGCCCGAATTCTGCCATGCTGATCTCCAGTTGGTGCACGAACGCGTCATGAAGTTCCACCACGTCTATGGTCGTCGTCGGATCTGCCACGCCGGCCATCTCGTAAGCCCGATGAGAGGCATAATGATCCGACATTATCCTCGACATTATCTTCTGGTTTTTGCCCGCGTACGAATGCTCGTTGGATTCGCCCAGGCCGGTGATCCAGATTATCGGCGAGCCGTTGTTCCTGGAGATGGCCCTGGCGGTCTCTTCCTCAGCGAGGATCAAAGCTGCCGCGCCTTCGGTGTATACGCAGATTTCCAGCTCCTTGAAGGGATAAACCACCAGCCTTGAGTTCATGACTTCCTCAGGCGTGACCTGGTCAAATTGCCTCTGCGCGTACTTGTTCCCTTTGACTTGCTCGCTCAATTGTGAAGAGATCTGAGCTGTGATTTCCGGCTTGAGATCGCCCGGATGCTCATCCATGTAAGCCAGCACTACTTCCGCGTAACTGTCGGAGGCCGACCAACCGATGGCCTGCTCGAAAAAGGAGTCTCCGGACCAGCCGATGGATTTGATCACTTCAGGGGTAGCGGACATGGATGAAAAGTCGAAGCAGTCAGTACACTTTTCCACCCCCAGGACCAGCGCGGTCTTGAATCGGCCTGCAGCCAGATACGCGTGCGCGGCTGACATGGTGTACGCGCCGGTCGCGCCCCCGGTTGAAATTCTTGTGCCGAACTTATTCTGCATGCCCAGCAGCCCGTGGATGGCATGTTCGGGAATAGCTGCTCTTTCAAAAATATCGTTATAAATCCCGTAGAAGGCGGCATCCACGTCTTTAATGGAGATCTGCGCGTCCTTTACTGCCTCTCGTGTGGCCATTTGCGCCAATTCATAATACGTTTTCGCGCGCCAGCTGGCCTTAAACGGCGTTACAGCCGCGCCGACAATACCGACTTTTTTCGGCATAACCTCTCCCCTCCTATTTTGCGGGCTTCTTTAGCAATACTAGGCTCATCACTCTACAGTGAAACGAAATAAGATTTATTCCAGAGTCACCCTCCCCTCGCCCCTCCCGTCAAGGGTGGGGGACAAGAAAACCCTCCCCCTGGCGGGAGAGGGAAGGGTGAGGGGCTTTCACATCGCTTATCCAGCCGCGAAATTCAATGCGCCGCGCTATACTCACCAACCAATTTTTTGCTGCGTGGGAGAACTCTGCCGTATCATCTTCCCCCATTCTTTCGTTCATAACTTTTGCACATGTCAAAGTCCAAAACCAAGTTATATTGGTTACGAGCAGTTCGATAATTCCTTGCTAAAGAGTCCAGGAAGCCGATTAACACCAGTTTTTTCGGGCCAATCATTGACAAAATCATTCGATACGATCAGAAAGTTGCGGCTATGCAATCAGAGCACCCGACCCCCCTGGAACGCGAAGCAACTCTCCTAATTTGTTCCGACGCGCCTGAGACTGTCTATCGGGAAATTGCGAGTCTCACCGCAATCGGCAAGTACAAACTGGTTCCAGGCGATCCGCAGCTCCTTGAGGACCATTATTTCGACACCCCCGACGCGAAAATGAAGGCAAAGAAATGGGGGCTGCGTTTGCGACGAATCGGAACAGATCTCTGGATAACTCTTAAAGGGCCGGCCAAGCAAACTGAATGGGGCGGTCGCGAACGTGCCGAGATAGAGGCCCTCTGGTCGAAAGAGGCTCTGGCCGGAGTTGCGAAGGAGCTTTTTAGTCAAGGCATAGAGCTGAATTTTCAGGGTGAGGCCCTGGAGCATTTAGATCCTATGGAGGCAATGGCGCGCTCAGGCCTCGTTGTCATCCAGCGCCGCAACACCAGAAGAGCCGCGATTGCGGTAATTTCCTGCACGGCTGGCGCAGTGCAGGCTGAGCTGGCAGTAGATTCGGTTACTTATTACTTTTCCCAAGTCGAAGTACACCACTATGAAGTGGAAATAGAGACAAAAGGTCCGGAAGGCCCGAAGGCCGCCGAGACTATTGCGGAATATTTGCTCAGCAGGTACAGTCCGGAACTCAAGAGATGGGGCCATGACAAGCTTGCCACCGGCTGGGCCATCGGAGAGCTATTGACGGGTGGCTCGCTTGAGGGATTGCTGGATTTGAACAACAGCCTGAAGTCGGCTGCGTACGATAGAATAGACGAATACTTGAGACACGAATTCTCATAATAACGCGAAGGAGCGCGGATGCTAAGGAATACGTTTTGCCACATACCGGGCATAGGGCCCAAGTCGGAATTCAACCTATGGTCGCACGGGATTCTGTGCTGGGACGATCTTGTGGTTCGTTCGCAAGCCGAATCGTCCAGAGAGAGGCGCCATTTTTTGAAAAGCCGTATAGACGAGTCTATGGCTCACCTTGAGGACAACGATCCTCGTTACTTCACCGAATCCCTGTCATCGAACCATCACTGGAGGCTCTTCCCGGAGTTTCGAGATTCAGTCGCCTATCTCGACATTGAGACTACAGGCTTCCCGGGCTCGGGAAACTACATTACAACCATTGCGCTGTATGATGGGGTCTCGGTCCATTACTACGTGAAAGATCAGAACCTTGAAAAATTTGCGGAGGACATTTCCAGATTCAAAGTAGTAGTCACGTATAACGGCGGATGCTTTGACCTCCCGTTCATTGAGAACTATTTCAAGATCAAGATGAATCACGCTCACATTGACCTGAGATTCGTGCTGCACAGCCTTGGCTACCGCGGGGGATTAAAAGGATGCGAGAAGGCGCTCGGATTGGACAGGAAAGACTTGGATGGTGTTGACGGTTACTTCGCGGTCCTGCTCTGGGATGATTTCAAGAGGAACCACAACGAAAAGGCCCTCGAAACTCTGCTGGCCTACAACATTCTCGATGCAGTCAATCTGGAAGCCTTGATGGTCATTGCGTACAATCTGAAGTTAAAGCAGACCCCCTTTTTCGATTCCCTTCAGTTGGAGCTGCCTGAACCTGTTGAAAACCCCTTCAAGTCGGACAGGGAGACAGTGAGCAGAATCGCAAGCCATTACTACAGGTGATCGCGCGGGCCTTGTTATGAGCTAGATAGTGTTGTACAATATATTGTACGGAAGCACTTAGGCTGGAGGACCAGAAATGAATGCTGTCACCTACTCTCAAGCTAGAGAAAATCTTGCCACAACTATGGACAAGGTCTGTGATGACCATTCCCCCATCATCATCACCCGAAAGAACCAGCGCTCTGTCGTGATGATGTCCCTGGAAGACTACGAAGCTCTGGAAGAAACAGCTTACCTGCTCAGGAGCCCAAAGAACGCACGGAGACTCCTGGAGTCTATTGCTGAATTAGAAGCAGGTGGCGGTATGGTACGGGAGTTGGCCGAGTGAGGCTCATTTTCTCCGAGCATGCTTGGGAAGATTATCTCTACTGGCAGCGAAACGACCGAAAGATCGTTGAGCGTATTAACAGACTGATCAAAGAAATTCAACGGTCGCCTTACGAAGGTATGGGAAAACCAGAGCCCTTGAAGCACGGCTTGTCAGGGTACTGGTCACGACGGATAACCGATGAGCATCGTGTCGTCTACAAGGTTGAAAAGGACTCCCTTCTCATTGGCCAGATCAGGTATCATTACTGACTGATTCCACTGCTGACGACGCTATGTCTCAGCGTATCTCTCTCATGTACTCATCTCTCAGCGCCCTCCACTTGTCAAACCCAAACTCAGGGTTCTCGAAATCGAAGAACTCACCCGTTCCGGATTCTATAGCTTTCAGATTCAGGGCTTTCAGTATGGCAGCAACGCAGCTTCCAGCGGCTCCGCCTCCGCGAACGTGAAATGTAATGGCGCCGACTTCCTGGTCCTCACCGATTTGCACTTCGATGCTGAATTCGTCCATTTCAATCATGCCCCAACCAGGTTCGGAGAAGTCCGCGGCAGGGACCACCTCTTGAATTTTCGCAATCAGCTTATCCCTGTTCCCAATATTTCCTGGACGGAAGTCATCCGGAATGTCCTTCACTGATTGGACATCCGGAAAATCCTGAGCATACACATCCCAACTCATCCCTCCACCTCCATCATGTGAACAATCCACGTAGGGCGGACCATGCCTGCCGAGGCTCAAACCGACTGGCGGCTAGGGCCGGCCTATCGACTACAAGTGGAAATAGAAATAGCTCCAGGGTGTGCCGGCACACTGCTTGAGGGCATCGAGAAGCTCTGGGGACGGGACTGCTTCGCCGTAATGGACACCCGTAATTTTTACAGTGTACCTGGCAAACGCATTGGTGTGGCTCCAGTCAAGCTCCCAGGGTCTATGTGCTGTATCGCACTCCGGGCAACGCCAGAAATAGTTCTGTTTGCTCTCCCACCAGGCGGTAACCATGTCGGGCCACTCTTCAAGTACGTAATTACAGGACTTGCAACACGGCGATTCTACATTTCCCACGCCTTTAAACCAGATATCCTCGGTCGGCTCAGAAATCACTGTAGTGCACTGCAATCGAGAATCGCCTATCGCTCCGGGTACGAGACCTTGAGGTCCATCCACAAGTGTTATGATCCTATGGGAACGGTGGAAGGTTACGAGTCGATGGAAGCGTGGACGCGGCCGGAAACTTGTTTCGCCAGGTCTTTCGAGGGACCGTCCGATGAGACCGATATCGGTAAACAGCATGACCAGCTTCTGGCTTGGCGCGATGGCGCTTTCCGGGTCAACTGGGCACAGTATCAGATTGTTTTCGGACATTAGCGCTCCCCGTGACTCAATTGCCGCGAAGCAGCGTAGGGCGGGCCGTGCCCGCCGGGGTTCCGATCCTATTTATACTTTTCAAGGACCTTCTCCAAGGTGACAGCCTTGATTTTGACCTGTTCGTACGCATCAATTCTACTCTCAGCCTCTTTGGCCCACAATTCATCAATCTCACTGTCAGGCTGATCCAGGCTTGAGAGCAGCTTGTCAACTAATTCTGCTTTTTGTTCAGGTTTGAGAGTCAATGCTTCCTTTAGAATTTTGTTTGGGACGGTCAAGATTTTGGCTCCCTTCTCGGACGTTCAATCGAGATAGCCCATGCCCTTAAGCCGCGTAGTGGATGACTTCCAATTCCGCCGCGGAATCCACCCTTTTGAAGGATCTCTTCAACGCGGCTCATCACCGCATCTTCCAGCAATTATTCGCTGCAATTGTCACATTGCAGTACCGGTAGGCCCTTTAAGATCACAATGGTTGTTTCACTGACCTTGAAAGGGAGGTCTGTGATTAAAAGCTTCAAGCTTGACCCACATACATGACACTTCACGAGGAATGTCTCCTTGACTTGAAATCCTCTTTCCTCTCATCGGGGTCTGGGCCATAGGCAGTGACGATCCACTGGTTATTCCCCCCTGCATCTACTGCGAAAAGCAAGTGGAAGATATCCTCCTCCTCCTCCGAACAGCTAGGTACGGTGGGCCATGCCTACCGACGCTCGAACTTTGGAGTGAACAAGGAATGCATTTGGACTGAAGTACGCGGTGCTGACGGGACGCGTACGACCAACCATAAAACGATAAACATAAGCCACAAAGACCAACCGAACAATCGTCATAATCCCACTACTGTCCGGTTTACTTTGATGTGATATCGGTATGTTAGGGCATTGCATTTTCCACTGTGACCTATGACAGTTTGTGTGGTTAAATCATATCAGTCAGTTACGCACCTAAAGTTAACGAAAGT
>JBKQMK010000122.1:0-14469 GCA_052146735.1 Desulfomonilaceae bacterium
TGGCCATCGCAACGCAGTCCTTCAAGGCGGCGTCTAGTGGAGGAGTCCCATCGGTGATAGCTTTGGGTCCTATGACGGGTAGAGTGGCCGCAATGGTGATCAACTCCTCCGCCATCGCACCCTGTACGATAACGAGACTGAGAATCACAGCGATGATCATTCGTGACGACAGACTGCTCTTTCTTTTCATCTTCCCCCTCCCCAGGACTATGTTCAGAAGTTGAGACCTATGCCTGAACGCGTTTCTGCTCACCTACGATGTCATGAGAGCCACCTTCTCATGCTGTTCTTCCTAGAACCTCGTGTCAGAAATCAGGGAGTACGCCAAGTAGCTATCCAGTTCTCTAGATAATTTGTCAAGCAAAAATCTGTCGGTCTGGTATTCGTCCAGTTACCCGGGGCACAGGCTTTCGTCGAAGATGTTATTGCAAGCGAAGGCACGGATCACCCCGCATTGAAAACGGAGATGGCTTCCCCGCGGAACGCGGGATTTCACTCCTTACAAGGGCAGAGGTGGCGACGTGCCCCGACAACTGAATGCTTGCTAGGGCGGATAATGAACGATCCTGTTAGCGTCTTGAAGACAGGGGAGGGGCGCGGCTGAAGACCCTACGGTAACAGCATGACGGAGGCAAAAGAGAGTTCCCGGTCAACGCTTGCCTTCATTTTTCGAAAAGCGTTTTATATTGGCCGTAGCCTTCCTTTTCCAGGTCGTCTTTCGGAACAAAACGGAACGCCGCGGAATTCATGCAGTAACGGAGCTCAGTGGGCTTAGGCCCATCATTAAAGACGTGCCCGAGGTGAGAGTCCGCTTGCTTGCTTCTGACCTCCGTGCGTGTCGTGAAAAAGCTTTTGTCCTCCTTTTCTACGATATTCCCCGGTTCCAGCGGCCTGGTGAAGCTCGGCCATCCCGTGCCGGAATCGCACTTGTCCAGCGACCTGAACAGAGGCTCTCCGGAAACAATGTCTACATAGATCCCCGGTTTTTTGTTGTCCCAATATTCGTTGTGGAATGCCGGTTCGGTCCCGCTTTCCTGCGTCACCTTGTATTGCAGGGGAGTTAGCTTCTTTTCAAGGTCTGCCTTACTCCACTTCTCACGGCCCTGGGCGCTTTGTTTCATGGTCTTTTCCTTTTGACCCCTGTCCCTACCCCACACCTTGTCCAAATATTGGTCACGGCCGGAGTTGAACCGATAGAATTTGTATCGGAGAGGATTCTTTTTGTAGTAATCCTGATGATATTCTTCGGCCTTATAGAATACCGAAGCTTTGATGATTTCGGTCACGATAGGTTTGTCAAATTTACCGGATTTCCCCAGCGCTTCCTTCGATTCTTCAGCCAGCTTTTTCTGTTCCTCGTTGTGGAAAAAGATCGCTGAACGGTATTGCGGTCCCCTGTCAACGAACTGCCCACCCGGGTCTGTGGGATCTATCTGCCTCCAGAACACGTCCAGAAGCTGAGAATAGGATATTTTTGACGGATCGTAAGTGATCTGAACGGCTTCGCTGTGACCTTTTTGAGCGTAATCCTCATAGGTCGGATTCTCACCGGTGCCGCCGGTATAACCGGATACCACCTGGACCACGCCGTCGAGTTTTTCAAAGGGCGGTTGCATACACCAGAAGCATCCGCCGGCAAAAGTGGCTTTCTCCTCGTTTGTCTGGGCGCCTACTGTCACCGCCAAGAATGCAAGGACACATAGGCTTGTAAGCAATAACTTTATCAGTATTGTCATCACGGCAACACCTCTCATTTTTCTCAAAATATAATGCACGTCTGAGCCTGTTGCAGCGTACCGGGAAAAACAGCGCGCCTAGCCGGTTGGTGACAGTGATCTTCTGATCCGAGGTTCTTGCTCAAGGTGGGATTTTGTGAATTCGGCGGCACTAAGCGGATTCGAATACGCGGCAAAAACTAGGGCAGCCACACTTTCGGAAAATCTGCATTTTCCGTCCCTGTGTAGCTGCCCCGCTGGTTAAGAGACTAATCCGTTTTATCCTTCATCCTGTGGCCTGATCACCTCGGGTGCCTCTGCCTAGGCTGTCCCTGTTGCTGGAACTGCAACTGCTTCTGCAGTTGTTGTTGCTGTATATGCAGTTCGTGCAGCTGCTGCCCGTGTGTGCTGAATGTTGGCGGTCTCCCAGTGCTAATCGTATGGATGAACGGTTGAGTGGTGCCGAACGTCGAAAAGGTAGCGACTGTCGAGATCACACTCGTAGAAACCGTCGAGACCGTGGCCACGGTACCTACCGTGGAAATCGTCGATACAGTAGAAATCGAGAACAATGTATCGAGAGTCGGCACCACGGTGTCCAAGGTCAGCACTGTCCCTACTACAGAGGTGTCGAAAGTCAAAATAGTTGGAACCGTCGCGATGGTGTCGAACGTGGGGAAGGTAAAAGCCGTTAAAACCGTCCCCGGGCCGCCCGTATCAAAGGTGATGAATGTGGGGATGGCAGTCGAAAACGTGTCCAACGTCAAGACAGTGGGAATGTCCGTAATGAGCGTGTCGAACGTTACGATGGACGGGATATCAGAGAAGATCGTGTCGAACGTCACGATAGTGGGAAGATCTGTGAGAAGCGTGTCGAACGTAAAAACAGTGGGGAGCGACACAAGGGTGTCGAATGTGAAAAGAGTGTCGGGCGGTGTTGTGTCCAACGTGAACAAGGTGGTGATCGTAAAAAGAGTGTCGAGAGTAAGAACAGTGGGAATGTCCGTGATTAGCGTAAAGAGTGTATCAGATGGCAGGATTGTATCGAACGTCAGCGGCGTAATGATTGTAAAAAGCGTACCCGTCGTATCAAGAGTGTCGAACGTCAAAGGGGTAACGAATGTGAAGATAGTGTCCGTTACAGTTGTGTCTGTTGTATCGGTCGTATCCGTTATAGTGGTATCGGTCGTATCGGTTGTGTCTGTTGTATCGGTCGTGTCGGGCGGAATCGGAATCGGAATCGGCACAAAGCCCGGCGGGCCTACTTCTATTCCCGGCTCCACGGGAATGCCCTCGATCACCTCCGGCTCCGGAAACTCGGGGGGTATGTACTGTTCTTGCGGCACAGGCTGGGCCGGCGGTTCGCATGAAGGCACGCTTGTAGGCAATGTGTTGGGAATAGTGGTCAGACGAATCAATTCCCTGAGAGTGTCAGATCCTACCTGCATAACTTCTGAGGGCTCTTTGTCCTTTTCAACGATGACCATCTGGCAAGAGGTTACCTGGCGTTCCTGGGTGAGCTGGTCGGATATATTCCGCACATTCACCGCCCCCCAGATTACGGTGACGGAGGTATGGTTCTCGTCGATCACAGAGATCACGTAATCCGCAGCTCGATCTGTGGGGATAACCTCGACGAGGGCCGTTGAAGTCATGATTTGGAATGAAGACTCGGGCTCGGTATTGGGGAGCTTTCTTATGAATCGGACCATCCCCTTGGTAACCGAGCCAACAAAGGATGAAGCCGGGCCCGCTTGTCCAAAGGCAACGAAGCCAAGCAAAGAGTCGGCTCCGAGCGAGCCGTCCATTTGCACCGGCGACGGATGTCTCCACCAGATCTTCGCGTTCCGGTCAGTGGGGTCCGTACCGATGGTATCCTGGATGAATACAGGGTCGCCATTGCTGATCAGGCCAAAATCCGTTTCGCCCGCGCGTCTGACCATGGTCGCGCCCTGGGTGCGCTCTATTCTGCCCACTTCCTGGGCAATCAGCGCCTGGCCCTCGGTTTCTTGTGCCCAAACGCCCGGCAGATTGAAACAGCTAACGAAAACGACTCCGGCCAATACCATCAACTTCCAACCATAATTGCGCCTCAACATTTGAGACCCTCCGTCACGTGAAACCGAGCAATGGAAGACAAAGGGCAGGCGGCTTTCCGGAAAATCTGCGTTTCCCATGATTGCATGACTGCCCCAAATTGCCGAGCCTTAGCCCCTAACAGTTTTCTGCCTTTGGCCGGATTACTGGCCGGGCCGCTGGCGGAATTGATGCTGTTGTTGCTGCTGCAGGTGCTGTTGCTGTATGTTCAGTTCCCGCAGCCCTGTGTCGATCGTGGCAGGCCCTCCCCCTGTTTGAACCGTGGAGATAAACGGCTCGAAGGTGCCGACGCCCGTCGAGATCGTTGAGATTGTAGAGATCACGCCAGTCGAGACCGTGGACACTGTGGCAAACGTGGCCACCGTGTCGATCGTCGGAATCTCGGTCGGCAATACGGTGCCAAACGTCGGGGCCGTCAGTATCGTATCCACGGTTGTGGGACCGCCCGTGTCAAGGGTGAAAATCGTCGGAATATCTGTGAAGGCCGTGTCGATAGTGAAGACCGTGGGAATTAGCGTAAGCTGCGTGTCAATGACGAGAGTGTCAAAAGTTACCACCGTGGGCAAAGTGAAGAAAGTGTCAAGGGTTAGGACAGTGGGAAGCTCAGTGAGGAGCGTGTCGAACGTGAAAAGCGTGGGCAACGACACAAGGGTGTCAAATGTGAAAAGCGTGTCAGGTGGTGTCGTGTCCAAGGTAAATAGGGTAGTGATCGTGAAAAGTGTGTCGAACGTGTCGAGGGTCAACGGGGTGAGAAGAGTAATAAGCGTACTGGTCGTGTCGCTTGTATCGAACGTCAGCGGCGTAAGAAACGTGATGAGAGTGTCTGTTACCGTTGTATCTGTCGTGTCGGTCGTATCGGTTATGGTGGTATCGGTGGTATCCGTCGTGTCAATCGTGTCGATGGTGTCAGGCGGAACCGGAATCGGGACGAACCCCGGCGGGCCTATTATTATTCCCGGCTCGCCTTCAATCACCTCAGGGAACTCGAGGGGTATGTACTGTTCTTGTGGCACAGGCTGGGCCGGCGGTTCGCATGAAGGTACGCTTGTAGGCAATGTGTTGGGAATAGTGGTCAGCCGAATCAATTCCCTGAGAGTATCGGATCCTACCGGCATAACTTCAGAAGGGTCTTTGTCCTTTTCAACAATAACCATTTGGCAAGAGGTTACCTGTCGTTCCTGAATGAGCTGTTCGGCTATGTTTCGAACTATCACTGTTCCCCAGATGACAGTGACGGCCGTGTGATTATCGTCAATCACCGAGACTACATAGTCCGCTGCGCGGTCTGTGGGGAGGACTTGGATCAGGGCTGTCGGAGTGATGATCGTGAATGAGGATTCGGGCTGAGTAGCGGGCAGCTTCCTTATGAATCGAATTATGCCCTTTGGCACGGAACCCACGAATGATGAGGCCGGCCCTTCCTGGCCGTAGGCAATAAATCCGAACAACGAGTCAGCGCCAAGTGAGGCGTCCATTTGCACCGGTGAGGGATGCCTCCACCAGATCTTCGCATTTTTGTCAGTAGGGTCGGTACCTATGGTATCTTGAATGAATACAGGGTCGCCCTTCGAGATCAGTCCGAAATCCGCTTCACCGGCGCGTCTTACCATTGTCGCGCCCTGGGTGCGTTCGATTCTGCCTACTTCCTGGGCAAGAATTGCCTGGCCTTCCTGTTCTTGTGCCCAAGCTCCAGGCAGAGCAAAACAGCTAATGAGGACGGCTCCTAAAATTACTCCCAGACCCCAGCCATACTCTCGTCCTATCATCTTAGCCCTCCAATTTTAAAACCGGTCCCCTAACGGGGAGAAAGCATAAAGGCAGAACCAAACCCGCCCCTGCGGCTCAAATTGAGGCTAATAGAGATTGTCGACGAAGCTGGATGCCTCATAACAACACATCCCCATTCTTTTTCAACTACCAATTGGGGTGAAGGACGGGAAAGCAAGACTTTATTCATATTAGACCCGATCAGTAAATCGGCCGGCGCAACCAGCCTCAGTTGAGAGAGCCTGATACCTCAAGTCTCCCAGAGTCATTATTTCGTCGTCACAGCTTACCGGGAATTACGATCTTTGCAAAATTGCTATTCTAGGCCGCACCCCCTAAGTGCACGGCCAAACACAATATCTCGCTAAAATTCAACTTAATCCATATTAGGGTAAACTGAAAGAATGTGTCAAGGAAAATTACAGCACGCTACATTCGGCTATGGGAGCCATCGCGCCGAACGGGACCCCGTCGCATCAGTTTGCCGCCCGAGAGCTTGGAGCAACAGCGTCAGACTCCCCGGCCTGGCTATTTCCTCTCATCAGGCGGTCGAGATATTGCTTTGCCTTTGTGTGCCCAGGATTTACGGCGAGGGCAGCCTGGAGATTCTCCACCGCTTCAGGAGTCCGACTAATCTTTGCAAATGCCAAACCCAGTGTATAGAAAATGTCAGCATTGTTTTTGTTGAGGGCTACTGCCTTTTCAAGCGCCTCTATGGCCTCGTGAGTCTGCCCGTCTCTAAGCAGAGCAACGCCCAAATTAGCTTGGGCTGCAGAAAAGTTGGGCTTCTTTTCTACAATTCTTTTGAAGCTCTCTATGGCTTCAACCACCTTCCCACTCTTTAACAGGCCGTGAGCCACACTATATTCTGTGTCAACAGACCCGGTCTTAAGCTGAGCGGCCGCTTTGAGGTATGCGGCAGCCAGCGATTGATTTCCGGATTTCGCCAAAGCGCGGCCAAGGGCCTGGTAAGCAATTGCTGAACGAGGCGCGATTGCAATAGCGATCCTGTATTCCTTCATGGATTCGTCCAGCCGGCCTGAATGCTCCCACGCCAGCCCAAGATTGATATGGGCCGACGCCAGCCGGGGATTGAGCTTAAGCGTCTCTTGGTACTCCTGTATAGCTTCTGCTGCCTTGCCGGAGTTGGCCAAGGCCATGCCAAGATTGTGATGAAAAACTGCGGAGCTGGTATCTAGCTCTACGGCCTTTGTAAACTGCTGCACTGCTTCCTTTAGGTTCCCTGACTTTCGAAGCGCCCCGCCCAATAGGTTGTAAGCAACCGCATAGTGCGGGTCAATTTCGATGGCCGTTGTGTATACCTTTATTGCCTCGGAACCGTTTCCGGAGAATTCCAGAGCGAGGCCAAGATTACAGTATGCGCTCTGGAGCTTAGGATTAATCTCGATTGTGCGCCGATATTCTTCTATTGCTTCGGCAGCGTTGCCGGAGTTTGCGAGGGCCATGCCAAGATTGTGATGAGCATCTGCCGACTTGGGATCTACCTCTATGGCTTTTCGGTACTGTTGCATCGCCTCCTGCGGCTTCCCGGATTCCTTGAGCGCACGCCCAAGCAGGTTGTAGGCGATCACCGAGCGCGGATCAATTTCGATGGTCCTGTTGTACAGCTTTATCGCGTCCTCCATACGTCCCGACTTTTGTAGCGCAAGGCCCAACCCGTAGTGTGCTCGCACCGACTTCGGATCGATCGTGATGGCTTTAACATAATGCTGCACGGCCTCCTGTGGATTTCCGGTATGTTCCAAAAGACCAGCAAGGTTCATACGCGCGTTCTTGTTATATGGATCGATTTGGACGGCCTTCCTATAAGCTGTTATCGCCTGGTGAAGATTCCCCGTCGATGTCAGTGCACCACCGAGAGCGAGCAGACCCGCTGAAGTTCTGTGAGGTCTTTGTTTGAACTTCTCTATAAACTTCTCCGCGGCTTGGTCGATTTCCTCCGGTTTATAGAGTGTGACTCCGGGTTTTGGCGAAGAGGCTTCAGGCTGGATGGTGGTTTCGCTGACCTTTCCAAAGAGATCTATCGCCTCGGAATAGTTCTTTGAAACCAGCAGGTTGGACATATAATTTACTGTGATATCCAGAAAGGGAACGGTTTCAACATTCTCCGAATAGGTTGGCAATTGTGAGGCAGGGCTTCTCCAGAACTGAAGCGCACTCCAGCTCTTGGCCAGAGAGAATGTTACGGCCCCTACACAGAACAAAGGCAATATCGTGGCCAAGGCGACAGCGGGCCTGAAGGCTCTCATCGACAAGTAGGCTCTGCCCCAGTCAAGCAGGGCCAGCGTCCCACCACCGATCGCCAGTAGGACGCCGGCCATTGGCAAAATCGCCCTGTAACCGAAAAAGAGGTATTGAGGGATCAAGAGGCATTCGGGTATTAAGACGACAATATAGAACAAAATGCCGAATGCAATCAAAGGCTTCCTTCTCACCAGTCCGATACCAATACCAATCAGCGCTAGTATTCCCACGCAGGCAACCAGCGTCATAGGCGGATTCAGAATTGACGCGGAAACGGTCTCGGCCCTCATGAATTCCGGTGTGAAAAAGAAGGGAGCCAGGGTCATGAACAGATAGGAGAACAGGATTCGCGGCTCGGTCAACGCAACCTGCAGAAGGGTCTGTCCGCTATATTTGTAATAATCGGACAAGCGGCTGACAATCTCCCAGGTATGCGCACCCGCACTCCCGTGAAAATACCTGGTGAGCAACATATAGGCGAGCACGGGTGGGAGTGTTATCAAAGCTACTATTACAGCCCTTTTAGGCAAGTCTCTGAAGTTTCGACGAAACAAGGTCACTTCGGCCAAACCGAACACAACCGGAATCGTGGCAAGATTTTCCTTGCTGAGTAGTCCGACGAGAAAAAGCATAGCAGTAACGATGTATGCCGGAGTCGTATGACGGAAGCGCCCAGAACGGGCTGCGAGGTACACGGCAAGTGTCAAGAAGTAGAAAAAGTAAGCCATGCTGGCTTCCCGCTGCCACTCATACAGGACCACAAAAGTTTGAAGGGGATGCGCGACAAACAGCAGCCCAAGGAAAAAGCTCACACCCTGCTTGTCAAGCCGCGTACCCGGTAACTTCAGACCCGGAATCTCAAAAATAATCATGCAAAGCAAAACGAGAGTAAGACCGCCCGCCGCGACAAAAATGATGTTAACCACCCGGAAATAGTACGGTTCCATTCCGGTCAGCAAGTAATTGTAATAGAGGCTGAGCATGAACAGGGGGCGCACCGGAACCAGTTGTATGATCTTGACCGGATCACGCTCGGCAAACTTGTCGGCATTGTTATAGATCAAAGCCGCACCATCATAGACCATCGCTGAATTAAAGCCCTTGTGCTGGAGGCCGAAAGCAATTGCGAAGAACGCCAAGAAGATCAAGCAGAGTGCAAGTATCGAAAAAAGAGGTCGCATGGCGTCAGCCTGTCCGTCGGAATTATCTGCGAATCGTGACTCCTGTAATTCAGCGGGATTGTTCACGTTGCAATTCTCCTTCTTCATCATTCCCTAAATCCAGACGTTCCAGGGTAATTTGTGCGAACATGGCCAATTTGTCCATCCACGGCTGCAGGCGCTCTTCGAGCCGTTTAACTGGTCCGTAAGCCCTTGCCGGCGCGAATCCTCTCAAGGAGACTCCCCCGGAGAGGAGATAACTGATCGGCATCTGTGGTTGGATGGATTCCACTCGCCATTGCGGAAATTCAGCTGCAAACTGCGACCGGTCCCGCTGGAAAAGGATCCACGGTAGGGCTCCGTTAGCGCCCGACAGGGGCCCCTTCATCGGAAACTCCCACTCACCGGATTCAGGATCAAAAGGTTCGTGATGGAGCCTCGAATACACGAGCCGTGACCAGTTAGTCACCCACGGTTCAATCATCACCAACCTGCCGAGGGGCTTCACACAACGGGTTGCTTCTCTCAAAAAGCGTCTGGGCCGGCAAAGATGATGCAGAACGTCTATCATGACAATTGCTCTGAGCGAGGCCCTCTTGAATGGTATTTCATTGGCATCCAGCACCACAGACAGGCCCTTCACTTGTAGAATGTCTGAGGTTATCAGTTCGGGAAAAGAATCTCTCAGAAATCCTGCCCCGGAACCCAATTCCAGGACCGGCCCGTTTGTCTGCGGCAAGGCCGTGAGTGCCCTCCGGTACCACTCGTGATAGATTTGCCTTAAGAATCCCTTGCTCTGAAGTATCCGGCGGCGGACCACAGTTGTTTGAGGATCGTCCAGATCCAGGTCTCGTGCAAGCGGATGGACCAGCAATTGCCTAATCATGGTTTTGGCTTCGGCCTCAAACAAACTTCAATCTTAGAGCGGAAACGAATGCCATCCTCAAGAGTAACAAACCATGCCTCCAGCGCTGGATGTTCGTGGTACCGTACCGGCGCTCCCGGTACCTTATGGGCAGATCGAGGATATGGAGGTTCAACCGTGCTGCTCCGAAGATGAGGTCAAAATCCCCGAAGGGGTCCAAATGTCCGAAGTATGATCTATTAGCGGCTATGATCTCGTATTGTTCTTTCCAGAGTACCTTGGTTCCACACAGGGTGTCCTTGATAGGCTGGCCCAGTGTCCAGGAAAAACCTAGACTGAACAGTTTGTTGCCAAGCAAATTAAAAAAACGCATTGCCTGGTCCTCCATCGGATAAACCAGCCTCACTCCGTTTATGAATTCTCCCTTCCCCGAGACGAGAGCCTCATAAAAGCGAGGCAGGTCCTCCGGGGGGACCGTCAGGTCTGCATCGAGAATCATTAGGATTTCACCCTCAGCCTGGGCGAATCCTAATCTGACCGCATCTCCTTTTCCGGAGCCGCTCTGTTTCAAGAGTTTGCACTTACGCTTGGAGTTGGAATTCACGGCCCTTTCAATCGCTTCGTAGGTGTTGTCGGCCGAGTGACCCTCCACAAAAACAAGTTCCGTCCCCCGGCCCATTTCCGGGACCCGTTCGAAGATCTGGTCTATGTTTCCGGCTTCGTTCCGAGCCGGGACAATAACCGAAACCAGAGGTTTCTCTGTGACGGGATCCTCTCGCGGGAGAGGACGAGCCACCACGAAATTGGATAGGCCGCCAAGTCTGAACGGCCACAGCTTGACCACAAATCGGTTTAGGAATGACTGCAGAATGGGGACATTGAGCGGGCAGAGGATTTCGCTCCAATGCCTGATAACCTGAAAATCTGTGAGCTTAAGGAGGTTTGTTATGTCTTCCACCGTAAGCCAATTCTGATACAGATTGGGCCTGGCCAAATTCAGGCGCTCGGTTACTGCCAACGGAAGCTCCCATAGCCGGCTGTACGCATTTATTATCAGTCTGGTATGCGGTTCCGCAAGAGAGGCGGCAATCTGGAATACCTGCTGAACATCCCACAGGTCGTTCACAAGATCAGACAAAATGATTACGTCAAAGGCCTCTTTGATATCCAATTCCTGGGCATCAGCATGGACAAACTGAAGTTCGCTGTGGCGTGCTGAAGCGAACCTAATCATCTCTGCGGAAAAGTCCACTCCCACGCCCACTGAGGGCTCAAGCGCGGCGAGAAGATCTCCGTAGGCGCAGCCAAGCTCTATTATTCGCTGCCCCGGCAGAACAAGAGTCTGGAGAATTCGCGTCACCCTCTGGTGGTAAAATTTACCCCACCCTGCGCCCCCATCCATTTCCAGAGCGATGGAGTCCCAGTGAGCTCGACGCTTTTCTGTGTAATCATATCTTTCCGCTGTCATCAGGCGGAAACCTCATACCATAAACCGCATCATGACATTAATGATTATTCAAGTAGTCGACGTGCGGAAGTTGTGCGCACAGTCAGTCTTACCGGGCTAAAATTGTCCCCGGAAAATAGTGCATAGTATCGGAAACTCTCCTACGCTACCCGGGGTGTGGGCAAGTTCTTAAGCCCTTCCGGCGGTCTCTCCATTACAAGATTTCCTTCACTTATATCGCAACCGTTGATCTAAAAACGTAACATTTTCAAGTCGCATGGTCAACCAGAATCCATGGCCCACTGTTGTCATGGTATGAGTGGAGGGTCGCTCGAGACGCGGGACGAAGCAATCTCAAGGCATCCGGAAGACGAAACAAGACGTGATTGCTTTCCCTCCGGACGCGGGATTTCAGTCCTGGCAATTGCAGGGGCGACGAGAGGCCCACGCTCAACCGCATGATTGCGCCCGGGGAAACATCGTTGTTGACCGCGGAACGCGCGGAGTATTATGCTAAGAGGCGCGAAACAACCTGCTTTTCACGCAGGGTGGAGGTATCAATCATGCAGAGTGGTTCAATCCGTGTTCTCGTGTTAATGTTTCTTACGCTGACAATGGTTCTCGGATGGCCGATTCACCAAGCCTGTGCAGATGAGACGGCACTGCCGCGACCCTCCCTGGACGGGAGCGTGTCAGTAGAAAAGGCATTGGCCAGCCGCGTGACAGCCAGAAGCTACTCGTCGGCTCCCCTCACGCTTGCCCAGGTTGGACAAATCCTTTGGGCGGGCAACGGCAACATCCCGACAGACGCGGTCTCCGCGGCCACCAAGAAGGTGATCCCGTCCGCGCGGAAAACGTATCCCATCGAGCTTTACCTCGTCTGTGGCGAAGGGACAGTGGAGAAACTCCCGGCCGGGGTCTACCACTACAATGCTGATCGCCACGCGCTGCAAAGGATCGTCGACGGGGACCGGCGCAAGCCAATGTCTTCAGCATGCAAGGGACAGTCGTGGATAGCATCGGCTCCTGTATCGGTAATTGTCGGGTCAGTATTGGCGCGAGCCGAGGCGACGTCAGGATCCGAGCGCGGGATCAATTTCGGGGTGATGGAAGCCGGCAACGCCAACCAGAACATCCTGCTCCAAGCGCTAGCGCTCGGGTTTGAGACCAACACCGTCGGGGGAATCCGAGACGCGGAGCTTTCCGAGGCCCTCAAACTCCCGCAGGACGTGCGGCCCATCGTCCTGGTCACGGTGGGGAAGAAGTCATAGTGGTGAAGCGGCAGCCCGTGATCGAAGCGCCGAACTCACTCCCCGCAAGACTTGCTCCTCCCGACTATGTACAGGGCAATACACGGGACGATGTTGAACAGGATAATGGCTATCTTGTAAAACAGTATCCCGGCAAAGTTAATAGCGTCAAACTGCTCGACCGACAGATTAAACCATGAACCTGAAAGTCGATGCATCCAATCGTGAGCCAGCATGAAGTACAGAAACCACCACAGCAGTAATCCATAGTTGATTATCGCACACCACAGGAGAGCACGACGTATCGTCTGAATGTTCATTAATCTATCCCCCATCTGCAATTGATTTGTGCAAGTCAGTGTTGTCAGAAAGAGCAGTCAATTTGTCTCATCCAGGACGCACTTGATGTCTACCACCGGGGTCTCGTCTACGACTTCCAGAGGTTTTACCAGAAGCCGAGTCGGCGGATCAACTTTAACAACCGTGGCCCTGTGAAGGCCGATGGGATTGGGACGATCAGCCGACCGGGTTCTGAAAACTCCTGTAATGGGATTTCGCAGGTCGCCTTTAGGATGGACCCGTAAGACAGAACGGTCTGCCAGATGCATCCAGGTCAAGATCAAGATCTCTGTTCCCGGTTTCAGCCCATCAATAGCCGCGGCATACTCGGGGTCCACTTCGATCCACGCCTCGGGCGCACCTTCACTTCCTTGGTGTGGGCATTGGCTGCGGTCGGTCAGAGAAGATCTCACCACACCGATAGGATGTACAACGAACTCCATGTCTTTCTCCGGCCTGTTCTAGAACCTTGGGTGGCGTACCCGAGCGGTGGACGGCTATTTGCCATGAGAACCGTCGCATCCGTGTGAGGTGACTACCGGATCCAACGCTGTGGGCTGGTAAAGGTGACTCTGGTAGGTTGTCCCCCGCCATTGGAGAGCGTCCTTCATCAAGATTTTCTTGATCATAACCATAAAGGTCCATATCAGAAACAAGTTTCCCAGACACATCAAAACGGAGTATTTCTTGGCGATGCCCAATTGGGAGCAAAACCAGGGAGGGATCACAAGCAGTTCAGCGGCGAAAATGAGAGGCAATACGAACCAGGTGTTGGGAAAGAGTCCTCGAGCTGCGGGGACAAACATATATAGAGAAAAAATCGCGGCGATAGGGCTCATGAGTACGTGTATGGCGAGATGCCGGACAACTGTGGCCACTTCGTAATTCATGGAACCGCTCAGTATTCTCGTCCACCCATCCAGAGTCGCCCGGAACCCTGCGTACATGCGCGTTCGCAATAAATATCGGCCGTTTGCAAAAAGGAGCCCCAGACCTGACGCCTTCACCCTTTTCCCAATTCCGATGTCTTCCACGGCCAATCCTTTTACATCATGATGGCCACCGATTTTGTCGTAAGCGTACCTACTTATCAGGAAAAACATCCCGTTGGCGGAGGCCACGGGGCTGGCAGGATCATTTACTTCAGGCAAGGGAAACAGAACAGAGGACGCGACCACAAATGCCGGTTGGAGCGCTTTCTCCCAAAAAGTCTTGAGTATGAATTTGGGGCTGAGGGTGACCATACTCACCTTATGTTTCACCGCCGCCTGATAACATTGCCGCAGCGCAGACTTATCGAGGCTACTGTCCGAGTCGAGAAAAGCCAGCCATTCTCCCGAAGCGTGTCTGACTCCTACATCCAGAGCGTGGCATTTCCCGGTCCACCCCGCAGACAGTTTCCGTACCGTGATGATCTTAAAATTTGCTTCGCCCCGCGCCAAGTTAGCAGCTATGGAAGCCGTGAGGTCTTCGGACCTGTCGTCGACCAGAATAAGTTCATAGCGGGGATAATCCTGTTCCAATACGGACCGCACACATTCCTGGATCGTTGCCTCTTCATTAT
>JBKQMK010000123.1:0-7181 GCA_052146735.1 Desulfomonilaceae bacterium
TTGGACAAGGTATGACTTCACCTTGGACATCCCCCAGCAGGCACGAGATATCGCATTCGGTGTGATTTTGGCTGGCAACGGTCAAGCCTGGGCAGATGACTTCACTATTCGAGCAGACGAGAAAGAAATTTTCGTTGATAGCATTGACATTGTTTCTGGGCCGTAAGTATCGGCCTCGAACAAAAAAAGCCCTGTGAGGAATCCCCCAGGGCAACACGAAAACACCTCGGAAATGGATAAGAAAGACGATACCACAGTAGGCCGGTCTGAGACACTGAAATATGCCTGAAGAACCTAAGACGGTTCAGAGGCCAAGTTCTCTTTTCTCGGACTCCCTTACTCCCTTCTCTCTCTGGAAATGCGGGAGAATCGCTTAGAGGAAGTCTCTCGGGTAATTGGCATCCTTGGACTGGTGCAATTGAACCGAGCAGAACGTTACCTTTAGATTAAGCTTTACCCGTGCGAACTGAATAAGCTCTCTTGCTCTGCTACAAGACGCTGTCCAACTCCTAATTCAGTTCCCTAATGGCTTGGTTCGCTTCCACAAAAGCTCTGGCCATCTGTGTGTCGGACAAGCTGGTTCGCTCATAGAGTTGAAGGTGCGAAATAAGGTCAGCTTCGACTAGTCTTCTCAGTACGCCCTCTAGCTGTTTTGCGGAAAGCTGGTATTTCTTCATGAGAAGGATATCACCCATTCCAGCGTGGACGTCCCGTGCAACTGCCTTCGCATTAATCTTCCGTTTTGTCATGTTGTCCTTAATCCAAGTCTTCGCTTTGTAATCTAGGCTATTCAGCGCTAGCCAAGAAGATGATCGTACGATCATCGGAGGTGAAATGAGGAAATAGAATGGTTTTACCAATAAAATCCAGAGATAGAATGATTATCTCTGCCATTCCTACAATTAGGGAATCGGAGGAATGATAAGTAATCTTCTTCTCATAACGACCCCCTAGCAAGTGAGGTTATGCTGTCGGATGCTATCTGCTGTCCGGGCTTGAGGCCCGTCCTACTCGATAGATAGCAAATGGTATGCCAGCGCTTCACGAATTTAGGGCAGTGAGGAGTATGTGAAGCCATTGCTTGATTTTAGCAGTAGGTTCGCCTGAGAATCTTGGGAGTGTGACTCGGGGAAATGGGTCATGCTGGCTTACCAATTTTGGCCACCGAGCAAAGATCAATGATGATAGGTACTAACATGGGGCAATTTGACCTTGCATAAGTCTCTTATGGGGGTGTTTTGGCCCAGAAGGCTGAGCATTCCCTTCTGTCCTTTCGCCGCATTCGACAACTTACAAGGCATCGAGCACATGGAGAATATGAAAGAGCAATTGGAACAGAGAAAGACCGCCCTGAAAGAGCAAACAGAGAGAAGTTGGATCAGAAGAAAAAAGAATTGAAGTCTGAAGTAAAGCAACTGGTGGAGCTGAAGAAGAAGGAAATTCATGACAAGATGAAGAAAAAGTCTAATTAATAAAGAGGGTTGATTCTAAACCAACGCCATACAAGAGCCACGAATTGAGCAGATAACGACCTGGAATCGTAATTTCAAAATGTTGGCTCTTGAATCTGCTCTCCCGACGCATCGGGATGGCTAAATTAAGGGCGCTCCACGTCATCCGGATCGTGTCAATGACCTAATCCAGCTCTTCGACAGCTCTCTCGGCCTCGATAAATGCTCTGGTTATCTGGCTATCGGAAACAGATGTCCGTTCATATAGCTGCATGTGTGTAATGAGATCTGCCTCAAACAACTTCCTCAGCACACTATCCAATTGTTTTGGGTTGAGCTGATATTTTTCCATCATATGGGCATCTCCCATCCCTCCTTGAACATCTCGTGCCACATCATTTGCCAGATCCCCATACACGTTAATTCTGGCGAGTTTTTCAAACGCTCTGCCCGCTTGGATATGGACGTTCAGATCCACATTGACCCAATAGTCATCATTTTCGGCCACAACTGCTGTCAAAATAGTCTTGACCATCACGGCCATCGCCTGGGCTAACGGGATCTCGTCAAGTTTGGCTCTGATCCTATCCCCTTGCAACAAGCCTGTCTCCCCTCCCATGTTTGTGCCCCTTTCTATGCCGATTCGCAAACGATGCGCTTTGATCCGGAATTATGCGGCGGGCTCACAATTTCGACGGTCATGGGGCGGTTGACTGATCCAATGGGGTGCTCTTCGCCCCGAAAAGGCGCCGTATCTCCTCCCATAAGACCCGAAGGAAGGAAAACCGTCGTCACGCTGATGATAAGCCCGTATTTTCCTTCTCTTCAGCGTACTCGACCGAACGCCGCCGGTCAATCAGAATCTTGGCTTTCCCGGCCTGCAAAAGCAATTTTGTTCTCGCCTAATGTCCCGCGCGTACAGCTCTACTCTCTTTCCGCGCACCACATCGGCCTTTGCTTCTCCGAAAAAATCGCTCAGAATTGATCCTGTTAAGCCTCAGCTTCGATTTGACCGCCTGGTCGGTCCCGGATTGAAGAATCTTCTTGAGCAAGACCAGATTTTTCTTTGGATTATCCCGCTCGCGTACTGCTCGATTCTCTTTCCATCTTATATTTCCTCTGGCAGAAAACGTCTTAAAATTGATCCTGCTAAGCCTGGGGAGACCTCGGTGAAGCAAAGAAAAGAATTCACCGGCGCTGTTGAGGGAGAGTATCCTGGAATGGCTTAATACCTACCAGACACTCGTGGGTGGCAACATGAGAGTGTTATTGGCTGTCGCTTTGGTTCTCGCAGTCCTGGCAGACCCGTCTTTGGCTTTTTTTCAGTACACCGTTTGTTATAAAAATATCGTGGTTCCGGCATATGAACTGGGTGGTTCCGGTAATCATCTTGTTATGGCAAGGGTTTGTGCTGGTCCCTATCAAGATCCGGAGGGCATGAGTGGAACCTGTGCAAATCAAGGCGTTATTTTTGATTTTGAGTATGACGCAAAAAAAATGGATGAAAGCAAACTGTAATTAAGAAAACCAGAGAAAAAGCCGTGAAGCTGGCAAAACACCAGCATTGAAATAGGATCTTTCGAGAGGGAGCCATGAGATTCAACGAGGAATCAATGTAAGCCAGCGAATGAGGAGCCGCGAGACATTCCACATGGAACACCTCGCGGTTCTCCTCTGCCGTCTTACGACAGCAAGGTTGACCTGAAGGTCCGCACTTTAGGGGCATCTACCAGTGGTGATCGTCTGTGTCAAGCAGCAACGGTAAAATAGAAAACGGAGCCGACTTTTTGTCAACTCCGTTTCATGAGTTTTAGTACCCATTGTTGCAACAGGAACCTTCCTGTTGCCTATTTTAGCCCTAAATTATGTTTTTGAACTCTTAGCAGGTTCTGTCATCATGCTCCTTTCGTTGCTCTGGTGAAAGAAACATTCGATGTGTCGAGTCAACCACTACGTACTATGATCACAGAAGCAACCTTTGGAGTCAATCTTTTTCTGCCGGGTCCAAGGAGAATTAGACACGGGGTATATAGAGTGCGCCGAAAGTCTTGGATCTATTCCGACCCCCGGCACACCGCTCACTACATCCCCAATACTCCCCTTACTCTTGGGCGGTTCTAGGCTTCACAGAATGGCCGCTATTGGATTCTCTGGACTTGGCAAGGGGAATGGGTGCGGGAAAGGGTAAGAGAACGGCAAAATGGATTCTAGGGTTCTTTTTGAGCAAGTGGACGTTGAGCCCCATTCAGGCGTCTGATCTAACCCATAAGCGAGCGTGCTATTTCCCCTTGTCCTTTCTCTCGGTTCCCTCGGTCTTTCTGTCGAATTCCGCCCAGAATTTCCGGTCACATTCCTGCATGCAAGCATCATAATTGCCCTGCATCATAGGAATGATTTTGCCTTCGTGCGTGACCTGGCCAAAATTGTAACGGTATGGCAACCCTCTACAGTCCCCCCAGCAGTCCTGAATGTTAAAATCCGTGTATCCTGCGTTAGGCAGCAAAAGGGCAGCGAACACAAATCCCATAACCAAACGTTTTGTCATGAGTGACCTCTATTTCCCACGATCTCAGTTGCCGGAATCATGCGGCGATCCATATAACCAGAATATTCCCCTCTTTTCATTTGACCCTTAACGCCCTGGTGGGTTCATCGTCTAATTTGTACGTATCCAGGTTGATCCAGTGCACCACGGTCCCCACAACCCCTTCTAACCCCCAGCCGTGGTGCACTGGACTTTTTCCTCTTGTAGGGGGATTGGCAATTTCCTATGCAATCAAAAAAAAGCCCTGGAGGAATCACCCCAGAGCAATATGGTACAACGTCCAAGAAAGGATAAGAAAGACGATATCACAGTTGGCCGGTCTGAGACACTCTAAAGTCCAATGATGCCAGATTGTCGCCACTTCATTCGGAGCGTAGGACATGCACCTACACAATAAAGCACTCTTCAGCACGGCCTAGACAAACGCCGAATGAACCCTATTTGATGTAATATCCGGCGCCAACCAGAATGTCTTGACCCGGCACCCTTTTGATATACGTCTTCTTGAGTGTAGGCGTCGTCTCGTTTATCCTGATCCACCAATATTCAGACCAACCTTGGCCCTGCTCCTTGGCGATCTTGATGAACTCCTGAGTGATGAATTTCCCCTTCGCGTCCTGGAGTTCCCAGGCATCCTGACCACGCAGGTCCTCCTGAACAGGGTGGGCGAGCATGCGCCCTTTGAAGTCCATCGCAAAGCAGTAGAGTGCGCCTTTCCTCAAAGGTCCTGCTGAGGCGTTGACAACCTTTAGGGCTTGATCCTTCCCTTGCGCCTTGAAGAGTTCTATGGCCTTGTCAACCATGCCCACTGCCATTTGATCTTCTCCGCCACCGTAAGCCGGCCAAGCCAGCAATACAATAACCACTATGAGCGCTAACTTCTTCATGGTTGTGCCTCCCTGCTATTCATAAGAAGGGTTTTTCCGAATGTTGATTCTGGAACTCCCGGAAGAGGTTACTTGGAGTTATGCGGCCGTCTTGCTTTTAAGGTGCCTTGGGGACGTTGAGCGACCAAAGGATGTACTCTTGGCCCTGCACAGGCTCCCGTATCTCCTCCCACAAGAGACCCCCGCAGTGACAAAACCGTTATCACGTTGCTAAAAATTCTTCTCGTCCCCCTGTCCGGGTTTGGATCCTGTCCCACTCAACAGCAAGCAAATGGCATGCCATTGCTTCGCGAACCCGGGGTTCCGAGGCGGGCGCAAGGCCAATACCTGATTTCGGGAACTAGTTGTCTTGCGGATATCGCAGGGTGTTGGTTCAGGGTATTGGCCGGATTGGCTTGTTAGTTTTGGCTGTTTCGAAAAACTCAATGATGACGAGGCTTAACATAAGGCCAAATAGACCTATCCCGATACGCTCATGGGTCTTTGTGACCCGGAAAGCGCAGCGTGGTCATTAGCAGTTTCAGTCCGTCGCGAATTAGGCCACCAACCTTTCTCTGCCCCAATCTCTCGCGCGTACAGCTCGATTCTCTTTCCGCGCACCCTTTACCTTGTCTCTTCTGGAAAATCGCGCAGCTTTCGTCCCAAGAACCGCCAAGGTTCATCTCTCTCGTGTAATTCAAGAACCGAGAGGTGAGAGGATAACCTCTTGACTCCACTGAAGGTATGTTGGAACTTGCTTAGGGTTTGGATTCTGTTGGTTTAACAAAAAAAGCCGGCTTTCTACTTCGGGGTCTCTCTGTATATTACCTTGACCAACTCTACTATTTTCTTATCCCGCCACTCGACAATTTCCGCAAAGCTTCTGTTGCCCATAGATTTTTTCACACCCTCCACGAGCATATCTTTTGACTCGTCCGGGATATCGGTCCAGGTTGCCATATCTTTCCACACGGCATCGAACGACTTGCCGATATGATCTATAAGGTATCCGTATCCTCCTTCTCCGCCCCCTAAATCGTAAATCAGATGTTCGCCCATCAGGGCCCAGCGAATTCCAGGACCGGCATAGAGAGCCTTATCTACGTCCTCTACGCTGGCGATGCCCTGAACGACAATATTTACAGCCTCCCTCCACAGCGCTGCGGCCAGCCGGTTTGCTATGTGGCCAGGTGCTTCTTTCTTAAGCACTACGGGAAGTTTTCCCAGGTCTTCGAAGAAACGTTTCGTGGCTTCAATCAATTGTAGGTCCGTGAGTCTGCCTGGCACCAGTTCGACCAAAGGGATCAAATGCGGCGGATTAAAAGGATGCGCAATCAGGCAGCGTTCAGGAATTTTTGTTGCTCCCTGTATTTCAGACATAAGAAGGCCCGAAGAACTGCTGGCCAAAATTGTAGTTGGTGCCGAAATGGCGCCTAGCTGCTTGAACAAACTCTTCTTGACTTCGTAGTTTTCGTAAACCGATTCTTGCACATACTCTGCGCCCTCTAACAGCTGTCCGAAATCATTCGCAGCGGTGATGTTTAACATCGCATGCTCTAGCACAGATTTATCCATGAGACCGTACTGTTCCAGAACTCTCAGACTTTCTTTCGCCTTCTGAACACCTCTGTCTTGAGAGGATTTGTCAAGATCGTGCATCCTCACGGACATCCCTTTGCTTGCGAAAAAGCTTGCCCAACTCGAACCGATAGTCCCCGTGCCTAGTATGGCTATATTGTTGATGTCTAAAGTTTTCATTGTCTCATCCTCCTGGATTATGGGCCGCCCTTGCCATTTCGGGGATTTTGGGGCCGTTGACTATGATTCGATCGCTCCTCAGCTTCTCTCGTTGGGTTGTTTCCCATTAACCCTGAAGAACTCATCCCCCTGAGTTTAACGCTGCGGCTGCTCAAACGTCTAGTTTATAAACACTCAAAAGGGCCAGGATGCGAAAAACGCCGAGCACCTGGAGATACCAGGAAGGCTGAAAGGATGTGAAGAAATTGATTGTGGTGAGCTTAGCGTGCGGTATTCAAGAAACGGCTTCCGTCCGCAATAGGACCGAAATGGAAGCATTTTGGTGGGCTCAGGGAACAGGGTTTTCTGGCTTAATATCCTACCGGTAATGCCCGGCTTTTATAAACCGCCCAACGTCAGCCTTCAATCTCACGGAAAATCGCGTACCGTTGATCCTGTGAACCGTCAAGGGTAATTGTCGTCAATGCACAAATGTAATTGACGTGGAGCACTCACCCAAAAAAATCACCTCTCAGATGCCTTCCGTGGTAGAAGCATTAATAGTTAATTAGTCTCAGAGCA
>JBKQMK010000124.1:0-5818 GCA_052146735.1 Desulfomonilaceae bacterium
TTTCATTCGTCCTGAGACGGTAAAACGAGTAGCAGAAAACTACCGAGTACGATGAACGGGGGACACAGTGGGGCGCAGTTGGACACAGTAAAAGAGCGACTGTGCCCCTATAAAACAATAATAAAAAAACAATATATAATAATAAGGACACAGTGGACACACTGCTTTGAGAAGTAATGTCTCGTAAAATTTTCGGAGCGTTCTTAGCCACACTCATTTTTTTTGATTAGGATGATTTTTTTCTTGCTCGCATTCCCGAAATGGTGTGTCCACTGTGGTCCCTGTGTCCCTTTGGCTCCTGATGCGGGCTATAGGGGGACACAGTGATTTTGGGAATGCCTTGACTGTGTCCAGCTGGTTTGTCCACGTCCGAGGCAAGGAATCTTCAAAGAAATTGCCGAGGCATCATAAAGGGAAGTATGATGTACCTGGAGAACTAGGCAGAGAGTTACCGTGGAAAAGTCTAACTTCGGAAGGGGCGCAAGCGATGAACACCGACCAGATCAAGGAAATAGTGAGAAACCGCTACGGAAAGTTTGCTGAGACAGGAGGAAACAAGGAGTCCTGTTGACCTAGCAAACAAAAGCCCGGTTCGGGCTATGCAGTGGATCAAGGATTCTATGGGGAGTCAGAGCTTTCCTCTGTACCAGAACTCGCGCGCAACTTGTCCAGGGGTTGCGGCAATCCAACGGGCTTCGCCGATCTAAAACTCGGTGATGTAGTAGTAGATTTTGGCTGCGGAGGTGGGATCGACGTCATTTTGGCTGCCCGTAAAGTTGGAGCGCAAGGGAGAGTAGTCGGCATAGACAGCGCACATCAAATGATTGAGCGAGCCAAGCAGGCTGTGGCTGAGGCAGGCTTGCAAGACATGAACATCGAATTCCGCAACGCATACTTGGACCAGACACAGATTCCAGAAGGCTTCGCAGATGTGGTGGTCTCCAACTGCGTTATCAACCTATGCCCTGACAAAGACGCCGTTTATAGAGAAGCCTTTCGTATTCTGCGACCAGGCGGGCGAGTGGCTATCTCGGATATTGTCTTCACCGAGGACATCACTCGTGAGCTAGAAGATCGCTTCCAATCCACTTGGGCTGGATGTTTGGGAGGAGCTGTTCCTGAAGAGGACTACTGGAAGACTGTGAGTAATGCGGGCTTCACCAATATTCAGATTATGGTTCAACATACGCTTACCGCCAAAGAACTGGAGGCAATGGCTAGTTGTCCGGGGGAAGAATTCACTCCCCCGCCTGCCAAAGATGACCTTGCTGCTGTTGAAGGAAAGGTGAGCAGCGTCAAGTTCACGGCGATAAAGACCTTATAAAGTGAAGACTGGAAGGAAATCTTGCAAGTAGTCGTCTTACGTAGGCTTCAACAATATATTCTATGAGTTATAGATAAAGGGGCAAAGAGCAGGGGGAGGAGAACATTATAAGGGTGGTACCGATTCTTACAATCGGCTGACATGATTAGTGAAAGACCTGATGGGTGTTTACTTGGGAATTGGGGGAGAAACGCATCACCTGAAGACTGACCCTGGTCACTAACTACATTTCGCGTATAACGCATGGAGCACAATTCTAAGCGTTTTTTGCATTTCCGCGCAGCTTCAGAGTTAGCCTACGGCAGCGCTTTATCGCCGATATGAGGGGAATATATTCCATACTTAAAGTTGTTCAGTATCGTTGCCTATGATGTCGCGAGATATGAAATTACTAACATCATCGCAGAGATTTCTATTTTTTCTCGCAGGGACTTCAAGTTATTGAAAGATGTCCGTCTCTCTCCAGAACCCGCGTGGCATCCCGATATCCTTGCTGCATCCATTCCACCACCGCCACTTCCGTGAACCGAAAAGTGGCCATGGGGAAGCGACCGAGCGGCTTTCCCGGTTGTATCAGTGTGAACTCACAACCGGGATACCGAGTCGCAATGTAGCTCGTATTCGCCTTGGTACTCACTATGACCATGCGGCGAAAACCGTTGCAATAAAGAGGCTCGATGGGGAGCCACTGACCGATCCCACCGTCGCTGTACTTTCGGCCGTGTAACTCGATAGCGGAGAACACCAAAGGAACTGACATAGAGGCCACGATGATTTTCCACGCGTCTTCTTCGCTTTGATTCTGGATTTTGAAGCAGCGAGGGGCCGCGAACGGGTTAGTGAATAGAGGCGTGCCTGACACTGTGACGAACAGCGAGACAGGCTGTTGTCGCAGATCATCCATGTCGATAAAGCGTTTCAGCAACGGTTTGAACTTCTCGATGTTGATTAGTCCATGCTTGCTCAGCCCCCTCAGTGCACTGTATCGAGCCACAAATTTCAGCACCGATGAGGAATACTCGAACGCTTTCAGAAATCTCACTTTTGAAACACGCTTTCGCAACAACCCCGGGTTTTCTACTGCCATCATCGCGAACTTCACGAGCCGACGAAAGTCGAACTCTAGAACTCTGACTCGGGTGAGCGCAAGCCATAATTTGTAGGCCGAATCCCAGTTTCCCTGGCAGATCAGCGCACCGTTCAACGCGCCGATGGAACTCCCGGCCACCGCTCCGAATGTCAGATTTCTGTCCAGAAAAGCTCTCCAGCACCCCATCTGATAAGCGCCGCGGGCACCGCCTCCTGAAAGCACAAGTCCTATGGAATTATCCATGGTCTCAGGCAATGGGCCGCTTTCCCCATTCGAGTTGGTCGTCGGAGTCATCGGTCGGGCCTCTTCTGAAATTCTTTGACGGACTGCCAAGAGAATGGAAACCTCATTGTCGCCGTGAGATGAGAGAGTTGAGGGACACCTTGTCACCATGGATCTAAATCGGCATTATGCCGTTGGCCTGCCCCCGTGTTATGTACCGCTTGTTAAGTTAGAGGAATAGTCCATTTCATCCCGAACTCCCTATTTAGCCTAGGCCTTACTCCATACTAACAGTGAATCTGGACCAGTTCTTTCGGGGGCAGGCCACGCATGACCTTTTTGTTTTTTGAGAAGGCTCCGGTTACCATTCAGTTTCCCCAGATCAAAATCAAAAGATAAGCTGCATGTCATAATAGCCCGATTCTAGGTCTCTACGTACCGTGAATCCCAATTTGCTTGCCATTTCGATCATGGTCGTGTTTTCAGGAGATATGATTCCCCATATTTTTTTCATCCCCAGATCCCTGGCGATGGGCAATGATGTCTCAGCGAGGCTCGCTCCGACTCCTATCCCCTGCCACTCATCACGGACCACTGCCGTGAATTCTCCTGTCTCGGATTCAGGTTGGCGGCGAATTCCACATAATCCGAGAATGCGTCCTTCTGACTCATCGTGCTCTAAGGCCACCATGGCCACATCCGTCCTGCAATCGAGTTTCATCACACATGCAATTACTTCCGGGGGTACGGATTTCAAGTTGCCGTGGAAACGGAAAAAAATACTCCGAGGGGAAAGTGACTTAAATAATTCTTCAATGAGGCGCCCGTCAGTGGACCACAGCGGTCTGATCAATATGGGCCTTCCTGTTTTCGTAAAGGCTGTTATTGTTCGGTCCTCAAATTTCATTTTCAAGTTCCACTATGGCAAGGAGACAATCACTCTCACAGCAGCCCTTCGTAGTACCGAGCTTCAATGAGATTATTTTCCAGATCTCGGAAATAGATCGAGGTTCCCGACCCCTGGGCTCCCCACAGTCGGACCGGGCCTTTTTCTATAGAAATAACCCTGATCTCAAGCCGTTTCACAATTGCGTCCTGGTCGGCTTTGGGGACGGCAATGCAGAAGTGGTTGAGGTTTTCACGCCGCGTCCATGATGAGGCCTCCGTCTATGGCGGAGACATCTACAAGCCATTTACGGCGTATGTTGGGAGAGGAATACAAGGTGAAAGCCTTCCCGCTACGATTCGGCTCGGTCCACGGATTTTTAGGCACCTTCCAGGTACTAAGGCTGCCAAGGATCTACTCATCAGAGAATTGTTTCCTGATCTCACGTTTCAGGATCTTTCCAGTGGTGCTTTTGGGCATTTCATTCATGATTACGAGTTCTTTGGGCACCTTGAAGGGTGAAAGTCGTTCCTTCAAAAAGACTGAGAGGTCATCCTCTACCACTGTTTGTCCAGGCCGCGGCACAACGAAAGCCGTCACACGCTCACCCCACTCCCGGTCTGGCAGACCCACAACTGCGCACTCTTGAACTTCCGGTCTTGTGTAAATAAGCTCTTCAACCTCGCGAGGGTACACGTTTTCCCCGCCGGTTATGATCATGTCCTTGAGTCGGTCAACAATATAGAGGTAGTGGTCGTCATCGAAAACGCCAATATCTCCTGTTCGAAACCAACCTCCGGGCCAGAATGCCTTTGCCGTCTCCTTGGCGTTATCGAGATATCCTCTGGTGATATTGGGACCGCGAACACAGATTTCGCCTTCCTGTCCCTGTTCCAATAGGTTGCCTTGACCATCCCTTATCTGAATCTCCACGCCGGCTACGGCGTCCCCTACCGAGCCCACGACATGGCGGTAGTAGTGGTTATATGTGAGGGCAGAGGCAGACTCAGTCAGCCCGTAGCTTTCGTAGATAGTCAACCCTGTCTGCTCTTTCCATTGTCGGACTATTTCTGCGGGCATGCTGGCAGCCGCGGAAAAGGAGTATCGGATGCTCCCCAGTTTCTGCTTGAGTCGCTCCACTGTGAGCAGACGTGTATAGATGGTAGGAACGGCAAAGAATTTCGTCACCCGTCCGGCGCTCGTGACCTCTAGAACTTGGTCTAGATCGTACTTGGGAATGAGCTCGAGACATCCTGAGCTAAGGATCGTAGCATTCATGATGTGGATCTGGCCGAAGACATGGTTGAAAGGTAGAAAACACAAGCCTCGGTCCAGTTCCGATGAGCGCTCGTAGAACGCGACATTATGACTGCCCGCGTTGATGTTCTCGTGGGTCAACATAACCCCTTTGGGCATTCCTGTGGTGCCGCCGGTGTATAGGACCGCAGCGGTATCGGTCCTCTCCCGGTCCACCGCCTTGAAGGACCCTGTGCCCGCGCTCATTACTTGTTGCAGTGTCATGTCACCTTCCGGGCAGATGGTCTTTTCAATAGCTGCCGAGCCCCGCAAATTTTCGAGATCCTCGAGTTTGTCGTCCTCGGTAAAAATGATCCTCGGTTTAGCATGGTTGACCAACAAGGCAAGCTCATCCAGCTTGAGCAGGCTAGAGAGCGTCATGGAAATAGCGCCAGCCTTGAGCACGCCGAAGTAGAAGGCGATCCAATCCGCTGAGTTCGGCGCACACAGCCCGATACGGTCCCCTGCTCGAACCCCCATTTTTATCAGCCCTGTGGCTATCCGATTGGACCGGTCATTGAGTTGGCCGTAGCTGATTTCGATTCCGCCTTCGCTTATAGCTGGCCGTTCAGGGAAGAAGAGCGCAGCCTGTTCCAAGTTGGTGGCCAGATTCATGATCTCTCTCCTAGAGAAAATAGTGACTCATCGGGTTCTAGGTGACCCGCGCCCCGTGAGATCTAGAGGGAGGCGCGTCTCACCGGCCAGACTCGCCCGTGGTCCATCGCCTTGCAGCAGCTTTCAAGCAACCCCGGTTTCGGCCGACCCCGAAACTTCGGTTCGCCGCTGAACAGCGGCAGCGGCTAGGTGCCTTTGCAGGATGATGATAGCTACAGTGACAAGCAGCGCAGCCACTGCGTTCGCGGCGCAGATTTGGCTAACGCTCCAGTTTCGGCTGAGGAGAAGGCCTCCCACCACAGGTGCGAGCAGAGAGCCGATTTTGCCGACAGCGTACGCCCAGCCGACCCCTGAGGCCCTGATGTCAATGGGATATGAAACTGTA
>JBKQMK010000125.1:0-12701 GCA_052146735.1 Desulfomonilaceae bacterium
CGGGTTCACCCATGTGATCAAAGCTGAAATAATTACGATCCACATATAAATGGTAAGGACTATGTCCAGAACTCCTGCTATAGCGCCGAGGAAATTACCCAGAACAAACATGGACCTTCTCGCTGTAGGTTTGTAGTTTGAAATTATCAAGTTCGTAAGAATATGTCAACTCATTGTTCAACATTTTCCCTTTGTCAGCCCCAATGCACCGCCACTCGCGCATCAGAATATCGCATTTGCCAAAAGTCGGGAACGGTGACATGGCGCCCCCTGGGTTCGAAGGTGCGGCTCTGGATTCCCGCGTGCGCGGGAATGACGTAATGGTGGGACAGGCATCCTGCCCTTTTTTCCCTGGGATTTGTTCCCCCCTTTCGTAAAGGGGGGCTAGGGGGGATTGTAGCCTAACGTATTGAAAATCCCTCTATATCCCCCTTTAAAAAAGGGGGACTTTGAAGGGCGACGGCCGGTCGCGCCTACCCATCTTGAACCTCTGCCCCTTTCAACTCATCAAACCTGAATTCGACTGTCACCACTCCGTCCGAGAAAGTTCGACGAAGCACGTAGGGTAGCTTTTCGAAGGTCTTGAGCATCGGCTTGTTCGAGAACAAGACGTCGGCCCGAAATCCTTTTATGCCGCGTTCCTGTGCGATCTCTATAAGATAATGAAGCAGGCTGCTCGCTATTCCTCGGCGTTGAAAGTTTTCGTCTACCATGAATGCTACGTCCGGATATCCGGGGCCCTGCTCGAACATATACCGTGCCTCGGCAATGATGCGGCGATTTTCCCTAGGTCCGATCGTAACCACCAGAGAGCACCCGTCCTCTTCCCGCAGGTTCACATATTGCCGGAGATTCTCATGAGGCATGCTCTTTCGAGGGCTGAAATACCGAAAATAGACCGAACTCTCCGAAAGATTGTAGAATAAATCTCTCATCATCGATTCGTCGGACGCTTTGACCAATCTTATGTGCGCTTGAATCCCGCCTTTGAAGACTCGGTCGGTCCGGATTCGTCTACGGAATTCGGGCGAAAATGTTCGATAATAGACCTGATCGGGGTAGACGTAACCCATCTCCCGAGCTTGCTTCGTAAGCTCTTCCCTGTGATCCGGGTGCGCGATCTCAATAAGGGCCATGGCGCGGTCCCTGATGGACTTGCCGCCGAGATACGCGATGCCGTATTCCGTAACAATGTAGTTTACTTCACCTCGATTCATGATAACCGCGGACTTGGGGCCGAATGCGGGAACAATCGTGGACCGGCCGCTCTTGAACGAGGTAGACCTGAGGCAGATAATGGACCTGCCACCCTTCGACAGGCTCGCGGCCATCATGAAGTCCTGATCGCCTCCGGATCCCTCGAACGCCGTCCACGCGGGGGTCCCCTGCTTTATTTGACCCCGCAGATCGACCTGAACGGCCAAATTCACAGCCACCATGCGGTCATTGGAAGCGATGAAAGAGGGGCTTAACAGCACATCCGACGGATAGAATTCGACAAGAGAATTGTCATTAACGTAGTCGTACAGGCGGCGTGTCCCCATACAGCACGTCGCTAGAGACTTCCCGCGGTACATTTTCTTGGTACTGTTATTGACCACACCCGCCTCTATCAAATCGATGAGCGGATCGGTGAAGATCTCTGTGTGAAGCCCCAAGTTCTTGTGGTCTTTGAGAAAGTCCATGACACCCTTGGAAATGCCGGCGAAGCCGAACTGCAGTACCGAACCGTCTTCTATCAACTCGCAGCATAAGCCACTGATGGCTTTTTCCCTATCTCCAAGTATCTCCACGGGGAGCTCGCAGAGCTGCTCCGGGGCGTCCACGAGATAATTGATCCTATCAACTGGAATGAACGTATCGCCGTGAGTTCGCGGCATCCAGGGATTAACCTGCGCAATGACCATCCGGGCAGACTCCACCGCGGCAAGGGTCGTGTCCACGGAGACGCCCAGACTGAATCGCCCGAATCTGTCCGGCTCGGAGACCTGAACTATTGCCACGTCTACCGGTATTCTCCGGTTTCTAAAAAAGTGCGGGATCTGAGAATGGAAAAGCGGGACGTAATCCGCCTCGGACAAAGGCTGTGATTCCCCGGTGCGACCCGCCACAAAGAAAGTCTTGATCCTGAAACGGCCGGGGACCTTTCTAGCGAGAGACGAAGCCTCGTGGCCGCTTATGAACTGGATCATTTCGACATCTTCAACGTATGACTCACCGAGAGCCTTGATTATTGCAGTGGGTTCAGAACACATGCTACCCAAGTATATTCTGTCGCCGTTCCTTACGCGTGCTGCGGCCTCTTCAGGCGACACGAGCTTTGAAGCGTACTTGTGTTTCCAGTTTTCCATTAGTGGTTTACTCTTTCAGGCTTGCCGGCGAGGCTTAACCCCCCCTTTCGTAAAGGGGGGAAGGGGGGATTTTGATTTAACCTTTGAAAATCCCCTTTAGAAAAGGGGACTTGTAAACCTCCGGTAGGGGCGCCGCTCGCTGCGCCCGTACTGCCGGGCAGGGCAAGCACTGCCCCTACATCTGTCTCGTACATTTCGAGAGGAGATCAATCTCAATTCGTCCTGCCACCCTACCAGAGATCTTCCATAAACCCTTCTTCCTCCACTTCTCGCCTTATACGTTGAATTTCCGAGAGGGAGTCGAAAAAGCACTCCAGGATCTTGGGGTCAAAATGCCTCCCCTTCTCTTCTTCAATCATGGCGAGGGCTTCATTCTCCGGGAAGGCGGGCCGATATACCCGATCGGAAATGAGAGAATCGTACACATCAACCACGGCCACTATGCGAGCGGATTCCGGAATAGCTTTGCCTGCCAATCCCTGGGGATAACCTGAACCGTCCCATCTTTCGTGATGAGACAACGCGATTTCTCTAGCAAACTTGATCGCCTCGAAGTTTGAACCGTCCATTATGGCGGCTCCAATCTCGGTGTGCTTTTTCATGACTTCGAATTCTTCCGGGGTCAATTTTCCAGGCTTGAGCAGAATGCTTTCGGGGATACCGAGCTTACCCACATCGTGGATAGGCGCGGCTAGCCTCATGTTGTCCACCTCCTTGGCCTCCCATCCCAGGTAAGCCTTTAACAACGCCGATGAATAGAGCCCCACTCGCCTGATGTGAGCTGCGGTCTCATCGGTGCGTCGGCCTATGGCGGTAGTGAGGCGGAGAACGAACTCTTCTTCTTGTTTTCGCACCTCTGCTATCCGCTTCCGCACGTGCTCCGTAAGGTTCTGCTCGTATTCGTGGCTCAGTCGAGTGATGTCCCTACGCTCCAGAGCATTGGCGACGTTTATGAGGATCTCGTTCCTGTCAAATGGTTTGATTACATATCCGTATGCCCCCAGTTCCAGCGTAAGTATGGCCGTTTTCCGGTCGTCTACGGCGGTCACCATCAGGACCGCCAGATCTGGGTAAAGTGGCCTTGTGACGGTCAGGAGATCAATTCCGGACATGCCCGGCATCATGATATCGCTGATCAACAAGTGAAAACTGCCCTGCTCCAAGAATCTCAGAGCGGTTTCTCCGTCGTACGCGCTGGCGCACCCATACCCCTCCTCGGTCAGCCAACGAGAGAGGATTTCACAGATATGCGGCTCATCGTCTACAATTAGAATCTTTCGATCCCGGTCTCCGGTCATCGCGATCCCCTTTTATGTTGTTTTGAGAACGCCTAAACGTAACATATATATTATACTTGTTTTTTGAGTCAATCAAAAAATTGAGGGGAGTTGGAAGGATTCAGTACCCGCATGTGCCAGGGTTCTTGGCCGATTCAAATCTACGGAACCCCTGGGACGCCGGGCCAAGGCCAACCCGTCATTGCCACATACGCGGGAATTCGGTGGGACCGGCCTCCGTGCCGGTTTTTCACGAGCCGCCGGCAGAGACGCCGGCGCTACCCCCGTATCGAAGTCCGAGGTGACGAATGACCGGCAATAACGCGTTCCGCGCGGGACGGTCCCACCGATGAGGTTGCTTAGTCGTTTCTCTCCTCGCAAGGACAGGTACGACGAGGTGTCCCCGCGTAAGTGAATGGTTATGCTCTCAGGGCCTTTTCCTCTTTATCATATAGTTGCTATCAAATAAGATTCATGTCCGGGGCAAAGCCATCACACGAGTATCTCCGGAAGGTGAGCGAAACATGAATGTCGCGGAATCATCAGTGCGGTTCCCGATCACCGTTATCGTAAGAGTGGTGCTGGTAATTGTATTCGGATATGTGTCTCTGACCTTTCTGTCCGTGGAACTCTAACCGGAAACCGAGCAGCCGGTACTCATGGTGAGCACAAAGTTTTTAGGCGCAGCGCCGGAAGAGGTGGATTATCGGCGGCCACGCTCTTCACGTTGATATTCGTGCCGGTGGTCTACACCCTGCTGGACAGCCTGAAGGCCCGCTTCTGGAAGGTCCGGCCCGTGACGCTTGATGATGAAGATATGGCCGGGAGATCTGACTGATCGCCCGTGAAGAGGGAAAGGATTTATCGCGAAGGTCGAGCAAAAGTCCGCATGAGCAAACTTTTGCTCGACCTTTGGATGAGCACTGCTTGAAAGCGGGCCTGAAGACAAGGTCTCCTAAGCCCTCTCACTGTTCCCTGTCCGCTTAGGCGAAGGGAACGGCGAGGTCAAAGCAATTTCAGAGCGTTTCGCGGTAGCTAATAAAAGCTGATCTGCTTTTTACCAGCGTGACTGCCGGTCCCCTCCCCCTCTTCTTCCACCGCCGCCACCACCGCCGCCGCCCTCTCTCTTCGGGCGAGCTTCATTCACTTTCAGGCTACGGCCTTTGAAATCCTTGGCGTCCAATTCCTGGATCGCACGCAACCCCTCTTCACGCTCAGCCATCTCGATAAATCCGAATCCTCGAGAGCGGCCTGTGAACTGGTCCGAGATGATCTTGGCTGAATCGACTCGGCCGTACGCCTCGAACAGTTCTTTGAGTTGGTCCTCGCTTGCGTCGAAGGACAGGTTCCCGACATAGATGTTGATTGCGCTCATTCTTCTGCTCCTTTGTGAAAAAACACCCCTGTACGAACTACATGAGTGCGGTGTTGAACACAATTATTCAAAGAGTGCGGGGATAAGCCTACTGGAATGAAAAGTGTGCGGATAATTAGCACGGGCGTATTCTTAAGTCCTGGACTCTCTCTTCTTGCTTCACGCCCGTCAGCTAAAATCAGTCGGGTGGGAAATACAAGCAAATGTTCAGTATGGAGTATAGGGCAGCCATTTCCCCCTGTCAAGCACTTTCCGGCTGTAGGTGTACAATCAGTCTCGCGGGGTCAGGGGTTATGTCCGAATATGTCATTGGCATCTCATGTCCAGCGGGGGAAGCAATCTCCTGCACCGCAAAGCCCAAATTGCTTTACCGCGGATCGCGGGCTTTCATTCCGCAAAATGACAAGAGCGGCGACGTGCCCCCGCTTAGCTGAATCGTTGCGTCCTGGGACCGCAGGCCACCCCCTGCATTCAACTTATGCTCGATTCTTGCCCAATCCGGTCTCGCGGTCCATTGAATAACTAACTTGTAAGCGCAGGAGCTTACCCCTGTCTCGGCTATTGAGGCATCCGACAGCCGGTCTGGTCCAGCGGAGGGATTATTTCTTCACCCGGAAAAATCTTGAGAGGATCGAGTTTTCTGAATCGCAACTTTGGATCAAAGTCACCGGTCATGCCCCAGACGCCATCCATGATCGCCTGGTGATCGCCGGCCCGAATAACTGTCCTGCCTTGCGGCAGGTCAACAACTAACCCCTCGAGTGCCTTTATGACCTTTTCTTTGTCAGTGGTGCCGGCTTTTGCTACTGCCTCAGCGTAGGTTTTCACCCCTGCATAGCCTCCGTGGGCATTAAAGTCTGGAAACACATGGTATCGCGCAGTGTAAGCAGCCACAAACTGTTGATTTGCAGGAGTGGAATTCGCTTGGAACCAATAGAGCCCGCCCAGCCACAGGCCCTTGGGTAGTTGGGTGCTCAGACCGACCATCACGTCTCCTGAAAACGCAAGATTCATCAACACCTTGCGTTTTCCGTCAAAAAAACCCATAGCAGAAGCTTCCCGAATAAAATCCATCAGATTCCCACCATATAGTGAGATTAAAACACCATTGGCTCTGGTCTTCATAATTTTCTCTATATACGGTTTGAACTCGATACTCGTGACAGGGGCGTAAGCGATCTCCGTGTCTGGAGCAAACGTCACGTCACGACGCTTTTCCCCAAGGTATTTCTGAAAGTATTCCCAGCACTGGTATCCGAACAGATAATCCGGT
This sequence comes from Desulfomonilaceae bacterium, assembly GCA_052146735.1. Classification (GTDB taxonomy): domain Bacteria; phylum Desulfobacterota; class Desulfomonilia; order Desulfomonilales; family Desulfomonilaceae; genus CAWBBA01. Next base: position 6,277 of record JBKQMK010000125.1, read on the forward strand.
CCTATGGTCGTCCAGTGGGTGGCATCCTTCATATCGGCCGCCAAAGCCGAGGCTCCTACGAGGTTCTGAGGCCCATTCATGGAAACGCGGAAAGTATAAGGATTGCATTTGGATCCCGTAACATCCGGGGTCATGGCGAGAGTTATGATTAGAGGCGTACGCAATCGATTCATTACCGGAGCGACGGCATCAGCGACCCCGCTGGAAACTATCCCCATGACTACGTCGACTCTTTCTTCCATAGCAAGCTTTGTCGCTGCCTCGACACCAACCTCAGGTTTCAGTTGCGTGTCCGCAAACGTCCCTACTATCTTCCGGCCAAGCACCCCGCCTGCTTTGTTGATCTCGTCCATGGCAATTTCAGCGCCCTGTTTGGCGCCTGCCCCGTAATGAGCGAGCCGCCCGGAAAAGACATAGAGAAAACCGATTTTAATAGGCTCTTGGGATAAACTCGGGGATGGAAAGAGGAATGCGAATACGATGAGCGCGCAAGCAAAGAGAATTGCGATTGGTTTCATGGCAGCTCCTTCAGGGTGGTCTGGAAACGCGAACCGCGGTGCTCTGAATGCAATTAAGTACGCTTCTAAATTCAGCGGTCCCAGGACAGAAAGCTGATGGCTTTCCACCTTAATACCGACAGCGTCTGCTTCTATCACCCCCTTCCGTTGTAGAGCTAGGAACCCCCCCGTCCGTGAAAAATGCATTTTTGGGGCTTTCGAGAATACAGCACTCTTACTATCCAGTCAATCGTGGAAGAAGGTGTTCAATGGTGGGCGAGGATCGAAATTGACACCGGCGAGGTTAGAGCTGTATGTTCAAATCATTGGGTTAAGAACGTACAGAAAGGGATTTTAGACCATGTTAAGAGTAGCGCTAGTTTTGAGCGTAATCGCTTTATTTCTTTCATGTCCCGTGGCAATGGCAGAGTCCGACTCCTCTGACCAACCCGAAACGGCTCTCCCGTGCCCCAATAGCCCCCTGGAAGCGAGCCAACTTGCCGCCAAGGACGTTCAGAAGTTCAAAAAAATGTATTACTCGGGTACATGGACCGGCTTCCTGCATCAGTTTAGATTGAAGTACGCCACATGCCCGGAGCAAATCAAGGTAGTCTATGTTGAATCGGCTAGGCAACTGATGAACCCGAGCTCATCGCAGGTGGGGTCTTTTCAAAACTCCCTAAAGAAGTAACGAACCCGAATTCCTGCCCCGGCAAGTTACATTTCAAGTACGTCACTTCATCTTTGGGTATGGAACAGGGACTCGATTATTTGAAAACTAGTCCAGTCGATTTCCCGGAATCCAGAGACGAAATGTCGATTATCTCTAATCCGGCACGTCGAGTCTTTCCGGACACGTTGCTCGTCTTCACCTATCGGCATCTGCCCTGAAGATCAATCGTCGAGATCGCGCGACGACGTCAGGAATCTGGCAGCCTGACTTAAAATCTATCGGGTGACGCATGATCTCGACCAAGGCAATATGTGCAGCTCACAGAGTCAACGCGTCAGCCTCACGGGCCGAGAAAATCCGGCCGGGATCTCTTTCTCGCAGCCAGGCATCCACCGCGAGAAGGAGATTCATGCGCCGGGACATAGTCGTCATGGGACTCTTCTGAACCCAGGAGCGGCTTGAGTGGCAGCCGCAGGTGAGGCAGGTGCGGGTGCGGCAACCGCAGGTGTGGTGGCAGCCTGCACCGGCGGCTTGGCCACCTCATTGGTCTTCTGCGTCGTCTCAGCATTCTTCTTGGCCATCTGGTTCGCTATTTGTTGTTTCACGACAACCAGTTCTTCTTCGTGCTGTTTCACCTGTCTGCTGCAGGTCGACAGCGCGCTCTGTTTAAGCTCTTGGACCTGGTTTTCCATCTGCTGAATTTGGGCTCCGAGCTGCACCCGCTGTTTGACCAGACTCTCGATTGAATCCGAAAGCGGTTTCAGTTGGCCATTCATGTTTGCACCGCACTGTTGCCTAGTCTGATTGATCTGGCTTTGGATACGTTCCGCCTGCTGCTCGAGAGCCGATATCTGCGCCGAGCTGTCGTCTGCATAGGCGCTGAAACACAACGCAAGCATCGCAACGGAAAGAATCACTGCCAGCACGAGGCTCTTCTTCATGTCTGGACTCCTGCTTTAGTTAATTTGAGACCCACAGGTCTCGCCTGCAGGAGCGATTCATATCACATATTCATGAGAATTCAAGTTAAATTTATTCAATTATCTCACAATGTTTTATTATTATTATAAATTATCACTTTAATAATCTTGGTGGGCAGGCTGGGATTCGTGCTGTTATGAAAAAGTCACACCTGCAGGACAGGCTTGACTATCGGGTGAACTGGGCGCTATTTTCCCCTCCCATAAACAGATCACTCGATGGGCCAGAGCTTGCACCTGCACGATGTCATGGGAGGTCAAAACAATAGTTGTGCCGCGTTTTTCGTTTAGTTCAAGGACAGTCTCTCCAGTCCGCTGCACGCTGTCTCGGTCCATATGGTTGGCGGGTTCGTCGAGGAGAAGTACCTCTGGTTCCAGCACTAGGGCGCGGGCAAGGGCCACCCTTTGAGCTTCGCCCCCCGACAGGGAGCGCGCATAGCGATCTTCAAAACCGACCAGACCCACCGTCTCCAGAGCAGCCCGTGAGGCTTTTTTGCCCGTGCGCCGAGGCACTCCCCTCACCTGCAAGCCCCACAGCACGTTGGACAGCACAGAGGTGTGAAAGAGATACGGATTCTGAAGCAACAGCCCCACCCTTCTCCTGAAGCTTAACAGATTCTCTTTGCACGCAGTTGCTCCGAAAAATGAGATCACTCCCCGCTGGGGTGTCTCTACAAACGCCAAGCTGTGGAGGAGTGTAGTCTTCCCGGATCCATTCGGCCCTACCAGAGCAACAATTTCACCTGCGGAGATCTCCAGCCGTTCTATCTCAAGAACAGGCCGGTCGTCGTAAGAAAAAGTCATGTCTTTCAGGCTGTACGCCGGGATCATGCCTTGCCCCTCTGCAGAAGGAAGAGGAGAGCATTAACCGAAAAGGCCACCAACAATAGGAATATGCCCAGAGCCAGGCCCAGCTCAAATTCTCCCTTGCTGGTTTCCAGTGCTATGGCAGTTGTCATGGTTCTCGTAAAACCCCTTATGTTTCCGCCAAGCATCATGGCGATACCCACCTCGGAGATCACCCTTCCAAAGGCCACCACCACGGCAGCCACTACTGAAAACCTGGCCTCAATAAGGATCTTACATGTCTGTTGTACCGCTGTAGCCCCCAGCAGCTTACACGTAAGAATCAACCTCGGGTCCAAACTCTGAATTGCGGCAAACGTAAGATTTATTACTGTTGGAATCGCGAGGACAAACAAACCCAGGGAAATCCCCGTCGGCGTGTAAAGCAGTCCCAAATCACCGAGTGGACCGCGGCGGCTCAAAATAGCGTAGAAAAGTAACCCGACCACGACAGTGGGAAGAGCCATGAGCGTGTTCAGAACAACCAACGCCGCGGATTTGCCACGAAAACGGTTCAACGCCATCACGACTCCCAAGGGGACGCCCAGAGCCGAGGCGAAGAAAGTGGCTAGAACGGAAACCTTCAGCGAAGTCCATACAATAAAGTACACGGCCGAGTCGAAACTGAACAATAGAGCTAATGCATTGTATAGGGAACTTAGAAGAAATTCCAACTTGGCTCCAACAGTGTCTTACAGGGAAGAATCGGGGGATCTTTTTGTAAGAAGGTTCCCCCAATCTTAAGGCTTCTTCGCGTCCGGGAAAAAGAGCTGTTTGCCGTTCATTTTGAAACCGGCTATCACCTTCTGGCCTTCAGGGCCCGTAACATAATCGATGAATTTCTTTGCAAAATCATAGTTGACTTTTGGGTATTTTTTAGGGTTCACCGCAATTATTCCATAAGGGTTGAACGATGCCTTGTCACCCTCAAGGACTATCACAAGATCGATTTTCCCTTCGTAGGCTATGAACGTTCCTCTGTCAGCAAGAGTATAGCCCTTCTTGTCGAAAGCCATCTGAAGGACCTCCCCCATTCCTTGGCCGGCTTCAACATACCATTTCCCCGTAGGTTTGATCCCGGCAGCCTTCCAAAGCTGTTTCTCCATCTTGTCCGTGCCCGAATCGTCCCCACGCGAGATGAAATCCGCTTTCCCGTCTGCCAGGCGCTTGAAGGCTTCCACGGCAGTCTTTGCTTCCTTGATCTTGGCCGGATCTTCCTTGGGCCCCACAATCACGAAATCGTTGTACATTACGTCGCGGCGATCCACGCCGTAGCCATCTGCGACGAATTTGTCTTCCGCGGCTCGGGCGTGCACGAACACCACGTCCACATCCCCGTTCTCTCCTAGCTTCAATGCCTTGCCGGTCCCCACGGAAATGACATCGACTTTGACATTATTAGCCTTTTCAAAAGGCGCCAGCAGAACGGGCAAAAGTCCGGACGCTTCAGTGCTCGTTGTGGTGCTCATGCGCAGACGGGTCTCCGCATGGACTGATGAAATCGCAACACCCAGGAGAGCTATGGCGCCCAGAACCAAAAGAGTCTTTTTCACAAGAAACCTCCTTGAATTGACTTCATTGCGACCAACACGAAAATTTGGGCGGACAGTCGACGGCTTATCTCAAGATGATATCTAGTCATCGTACTTCTTTGCGTATTCTGCGTCGTTGTACAGTCCTTCTTCATACTTGTCCTTGCCGTAGTTACGAATTATATCCTGTCCTTCCTTCGAGGCCACGAACGCGGCGAACTTAACGGCCACAGACGCTCCGGGAGTGGCGCCTTCCGGCTGACAAAGAGCGTGATAAGTGTTCACAAGAAACTTGTCCCCGCGAAACAGTATTGTGAGTCCCGGCACATTCTTTTTTTCCGCTACCCAAGTGCTGCTATCCGTCATGAAGTATCCCTTTTCCGCGTTTGCCCTTTTCAGGGTTGCACCCATGAAATCCTTCGTGACGACGTACCAGTCTCCGGAGGGCGAAATTCCGGCTTTGCTCCAGATCGCTATTTCCTTCTTGTGGGTCCCGGAGTTATCTCCCCTGGAAAAGAATTTGGCCTTGGATTGAGCTATTTTCGAGTAAGCTTCCCCGGCTGTCTTGGCGTCGGAGATTTTCGCGGGATCGTCGGCTGGCCCGACAATGTAGAATTCGTTCGAACCTATGAGAGTCCGCTTAGTAGCCCACCCCTCTTCTACGGCCTTCTTTTCCGCGGCTGGAGCGTGGACCATGATCAAGTCCACTTTTTTGTCCTTCAAGAGTTTGAGAGATTCTCCCGATCCAGCCTTTTGCCAGCACATTGTCGTTTTACCAACGGAACTGAAGGCTTCTGCAAGTACTTTTACCAAGCCGAGTTCGCCGGGGCTGCCGGTGGCCAAGGAAAATTTCCCAGGACCGCTTCCGTATAGCCCTGCACATTTTTCTCCGGCAAAGGACACGCAGACCAAAAAAAGTACTAGCCAACAGAGAGTTAAGAGCCTGAAATACTGGCTTATCCTCAACCTATTCCTCCTTTGATCTCGTACTCTTGCGGAAAAACCATCTTTCCGCAGATACTCAAGTCATATCCCTGAAGCTCTTGAGACAGAGCCCTGAATGCCTTTTCGTGAAGCAATCCGAGGAACAGTTGCACCCCCTGTTCAAAGAATCGGTTTTTGTAGATCAGGAGATCAAAGCGTTCGCAGCGCAGAGGCACAAAGTCGAGTCCGAGAAGGCCCGCCACCGCGGTTATTGCGGGTCCCACATCCGCTCGACCCGCCAGAATTTCAATTCCCACATCCAGGTGGCGCTGCAGTTCTCTCTGATAGCCCTCAATCTTAAGTCCATCCACTCCAGCTTTTTTCAACTCTAGATCCAAGAGTAGGCGGGTACCCGTTCCTGGTTGCCTGTTGACAATTTTCAAGCCGGGTTGGGCAAAATCAGCCACGCTTCGAATATTTCGCGGATTCCCTTTGGGGACAAGCAAGCATTGTTCGCGGCGGCAAAAATTAACTACAGCAGGCAGCTCGGTGAGTTCTTCTTTGGCATACTTGAAATTGTATTCGTCCTCGTTTTCTTGCAGGAGATGACTTGCGGCTATGTGGCACAAGCTGCGACGCATCGCCTTAAGTCCTCCGAGGCTGCCCAGATTGCCGAATACCGCCACGTGCTCGGGATACAAGTTGTTGAAAAGGGAAATGGTTCTATCAAGAAGTATGTCGTTGCTTCCGGCTATGATCAGCAATCCGTGATAAGGGGGCAGAGGGCTGGGAACAACCGGGTGATTTATGGTGTGCTCGGCAATCCATTGCTCCACAAGGCCGCGAGGGAAAAGCCACTTGCCTGTCACCTTGGTAGCTGGAAGATTCTTTTCGGCAATGAGACTGTAGACCATTTTCTCGTTGATATCGAGAAGTTGAGCTACTTCCTTGGTTGACAATAGGGTTTTCATCG
>JBKQMK010000126.1:0-3815 GCA_052146735.1 Desulfomonilaceae bacterium
ACTTTCGTTAACTTTAGGTGCGTAACTGACTGATATGATTTAACCACACAAACTGTCATAGGTCACAGTGGAAAATGCAATGCCCTAACATACCGATATCACATCAAAGTAAACCGGACAGTAGTGACTGCAGGTACAGATTTCTCACAATTTCGCGCAACCAGAACGCCGTAGAAGAGCGAACGGAAATTGCGGCTACTCAGATACCCCCGATCAGAAAGTCGCGCAGAATTCTTGTCAGGTGCCTTATGATCCATTTGTTTTATGTTTGGGAATGTCCCGCCAATCCCGGCCCGGATGATGAGTTCAGAAGATCCCCACAGTTCGAGGCCTCGAACCAGTGTTGCTGGCTTGAATATTGGTCTTCATGTATTCCTACTCTGCCGGTACCCATCTCGTCACCGAATCTCCCCGAATACCCTACCGACCTCACCTCGGAGGAACAGAGAAGAATAAAATCCGGCTCCCGCAAACGCTAAGGATAGGACTTTATACTGCAACCACCTAATTTTACTGACATGCCACCGTGGCGACCGTTATGGCGGAAACAGCATTTGTCTGTATCCTGACCATAAAAACCGACGAAATCTTTGCACCGACAAGTCAGCCCGCATTATGAGGTGGCATTTCCATGTGGCTTCAGCCTTCCGCTGGACTCGGCACTACCAGGCAGTCTTCGGGTAAAGGCCACCCAAAACATCATGCTCGACCGGAGGGCGTGCACTGAGGTACGCTCAACAACAGTTCAGGACAGGCTGTCTGCGCGACGGCACGGGCTCAAATGGCCCGTTATGCGGCCAGGAAACCAACACTCCGCATCTTATGCGGATCAATCTAATTATTGTTGGGCCGCCGTATCGGAGGGCCTTGACCTACGTTTCATTTAACCGGAGGGGGACACCGAAGGGCGACCACGAGCGCTTGATGGTAAGACCACCGCTATGGTAGATTGTGAAAACTTCGGCGTGCAGATGGGTGACGGCCTCCGCCGCAAACGCGAATCATCGATACAATAGGGAGCCACTAATGAACACGAAGTTGCTGAAATTGGCTGCACTGACATTCGCCGCTATGTCCCTCCTGTCGGCCGTGCCGAGCGAGGCGCAGCAGAAGGCGCAGGTCAGCACGTCTGGCGACGCCCTGACCTACCAGCAAGCCCTTCAGCGTGGGACCCAGGCCGTCATCTGGGGCATGCCCGCGGTGAGCATCACGGCCCTGCGGCGAGGCGCTCAACGCGATCTCGGTGCCACCTTCAATGACATCATATACATGTCCCAACCGGCGGCTCCGCGGCAAGCACTTCTCACCCCCAACAATCAGACGCCATACGTGGTCGTGATGCTGAACACCGGTGATGGTCCCGTGGTCCTGGATGTCCCGCGAGCGAGCGAGAAGACGATCTTCTTCGGCACCGTCATTGATGCCTGGCAGTTGCCCTTGGTCGATGTTGGGCCGGGGGGGGAAGATACGGGCCGCGGCGGCAAGTATCTGTTCCTCCCTCCGGGCTACAACAAGCCTGTGCCGAGGGGCTACATGGTGTATCGGCCCAAGACGTTTCACCTCTATGTCGCGCTGCGCCCGGTCTCGATCAAGGGCGGGACGCTGCAAGAGGCCGTCGCATACTCCAAGCAGCTCAAGGCCTACCCGCTATCGCAAGCAGGCACGCCGCCACCGGGCCGCTACATCGACGCCTCGCCCAAGAGCTGGAACACTTTGCCCAATTACGACCTGAGCTATTTCGAGGACCTGACAACGGCGATCAACGAAGAACCGGTTCAAACGAGAGACTTGGCGATGATGGGCATGCTGTCCAGTATCGGCATCAGGAAGGGGCAGCCGTTCAAGCCGGACACCGAGACGGCGAAGGCCCTGGACCAGGCCGCCAAGGACGGATACGGGCAAATGCAACTCTACTTCGTGACTCCGGGGAAAGCGCTGGTTCCTTACTGGTCCGGAAACCAGTGGCAAACGGTCAACATTCCCCGAGAGCAGCTCGAGAAAGGCTTCCCGTTTGAGACTGCTGACGAGTTGTTGCTGGACGAGCGGGCGGGTGGGGGATACTTCTGGCTGACATTCTTCCCCAAGCATCTCGGGAAGGCGAGCTTCTATCTGTGGGAGCTGCGGGACAAGAGTGGGGCGATGCTCAATGGGCAATCACTTTACCGTCTGCAGGTTCCCAAGAAAGTGCCGGCCCGTCACTTCTGGTCCGCCACCGTTTACAGCATGAAGACAAAGGCCTTCTTCGCCAACGCGGATCGGGTCGCGATTTCGTCCGCTGAGAAGGCGCAACTGAAGTTGAACCCGGATGGCACGGTGGACCTTTACTTCGGGCCGAAGCCGCCCGCTGGCCTGGAGTCGAACTGGATCGCCACAGGTGAAGACTTCTTCCTGTGCTTCCGCCTCTACGGACCCGAGAAGGCGCTGTTCGAAAAGACCTGGACGCTACCGGACGTCGAGATGGTAAAGCAGTAGCGGTTCTTGGCACGGCGCGTTGCCGGCCGTGGCCCCGAGCGTGCTCTTGGATCAATAGCGGCGGAAGCTCGTGAGTGATAGTTGAGGCGTGCAGCGAAGTGTTGAACTGAAGTCGCTGCCCGGTGGGCACGGCTCGCCGGCGCGGCCCAACAAGCCGATGAAGCTGACGGTCGTCTCCGGTGCCTCCAGCTTATCGCCATCCGTTAGCCTCCCGGAACGGTTTACTACGCAAATACCCGATGCGCCCGCTTTTTTGTCTTGACTGAGGGGGCTACCTCACCGGAAATTCGCTCATCCAGCCGATACATCGTCTGGCTCCCAGACCCACGTGTCTCACCGATCCCCATCCGAATACGTTCCACGGTGACCCCGCCAGGCTTAGCCAGATCGATTCTGAGCGACGTTTGCCTCTCTTAAAGGTCCCCTGTGAGAAGGGGCAGGTTTGTCACTTTGTACCAGTTCCAATATATCCCCTCATAATCATCAGAATAGATCTATGGCTCTGTGGGTTTTTCCTGAGGGGTTGACCTGATCAAAAGAAATGCGTCCTACGCATGGGTTATGCCAGGACGGGCTCTTATCAGGAGTGGGGCGGCAAAATCAGACAAAACCTTCTTTCCGCTTTCTTCTTTATCCATTTCTTCTTTCCCCTTCTTATATTTGAGGGGTTCGTGGGGAAATCATGAAGGGATAGAAAACGTGTGTGCGGAAAGGAGGGACCAACAATGAAACGAGCAATGGTCAACTTCTTGTTCGCCGTGCTGGTGATAGCGGCAGAGTTATTTATAGAAGCAATGAAGCAATCAAAAAAGGCGTGCAAGTGAACCACCCAGCGGCCCCCGCAAGGGGGTCGTGGGCGGAACACTACTGCCGCCATGAAAGGAGCCTTTGCCATGAATGGTCAGCATCAACGGCGGGGCATGTGGATTGGCTGGATCATCCTTTTGGTGATCCTAGAGAACATCTTATATCCTATTTTAGGTCCGATCAACGATCTCGCCGCCATAGCCATTGGAGGATACTATGTCCTGAAGAAAAGATGATGTCTGTGCGCCCGCCGGTGCGTTAAATCTAGAGAGAAACAGAAGAAACACAAGAAAGGAGGCTCAAAATGAGCACAAATGGAAATGGTCAGTTTTTGGAAAGCGAGCTGATCCATCGCAAGGTAAAAGTAGGCAATGAGTGGCAGACCAGGACCTTTCCGGTGGTCGGCGGCCGTTTAAGGCTTGCACACGAGCAAAATGACAGCCTAAGCCTGCAAACGGAAATGATCAATTGGGATGGTGAGTACGCCGTCTTCAAATGCTGTGCTGTCACCGGCAAAGGGCAGTACATCGGTTACG
>JBKQMK010000127.1:0-9830 GCA_052146735.1 Desulfomonilaceae bacterium
GACGAGAAAAAAGATCTCGGAACTCAATTCTCGGAAGGTGCCCAAAAAACTCGTCGATCAACTCCTGCTTAAGATCAAAGATCCTCGCAGCCTTCCGGTAGCCGAGGATTATGAAAAGATGATCGAGGATGACGAGTTTATCTCGGATGAGCTCAGCAAAAAAGAGCGCCTCCTGTTACGAGCTGAAATCGATACCAAGAGGGACCAAATCTCAAATTGCAGCCGGTTCTTGGATCTCCTTGAACACCGGCTTGCAGACGTAGACCTGTAGCCACTGGGATCAATTGACCACTCCGTCCGGGTAAGGGCCTGTGCAGGTCCTTACCCAACCCTGCAAAGGAGAAAACATATGTCTAGGCTATTTGAAGACACGGCAAAAGCCGCGGGAAGGTCCTCGATAGCGGATTTGATAAGTCATCTCGCACAGAAAACTATAAAGCCAGGCCGGACGAAGTCCAGGAAAAAGGCCAAGAAACGGCAAAAGAAGTGGCCGTCTCACAGCGCCTCGGAATTGAATCACGAACTGGTACAGAGAGGAGCTGCTCTCTGCCCCTCAACTGAAGAAGACTGAGCGCGGGTTAGGTGTAGAGGCCATGGCCACGTGCTCACCTCCACCAATGACCGAAAATGTGAACAATCAACTAGCCGAAACACGATGTGAAAGGAAAACATCATGAGTATCGACGAAAACAATTACATAGAAGCGGCACTAGCAGGGATCATAGAGCAGATCGATGAGGTTCCGCGCCATGGGAAAAGTCTCTGGGAAGCCTATAGCTCAGGCAGGTCGGCTTTCTCAGATGCCATGAACAAATTGGAACAACTGCTCAAAACAGTCAGTGACAGCGTTGAAATATTTCAGAACTACAACGGGCAGTACGATCGGATAGGGCGCCAGTGTTGGGGCGACCATCCTGGATGCTATGAGGTTCAGTGCAGGCTTTGCGAAGTGCAGCGTCTCTGCTCTGAAGAGACCGCCCGGCGCAATCTGAATAAAGAGGACTTGCCGAATTGTTTCAGGATGAACCCTCTCCAGTCGCAACCCAGATGTTGGCATTGCTCACTCTTCAGGCCGTGCCTGGAAGAGACACGCAAACTACCCGAGAAAAGCAGTAAGAGCTAGGTTGATGACTCAACCTAAGCGGAAAACAGGTGTAGGCATGCGCAGGGATCACACTTTCAAGACATGAAAGATCCCTGCGGTGCCTGAAAGATCAAGGACGCCTGACCACCGTAATGGTGGAGAGGGTATTGAGAAACGCAGCGGGCGGATAAAGAGCGCTGGAAGGTGAACGATGTCCAGAGAGTTGCAACAAAGAGAAAAATCCATTGAATCAGGGACACCTGTACTTTGGTGTGTCTCAAGTGTGGCTCAGATCCTGGGCATAAGCGCTAAGACCGTTCATAAACTTGTGCGCGAGGGCAAGCTCCCTTGCGTACAGGTTACCACCCGTGAAAGACGGTTCGCCCCGGAACAGGTGCAGCAATACATAGAATCCCACTCTAGTGGCATACGCGTTGACAAGATAGGCGCCCCGGCAGTATCATCCCGCCCCAAGAAAGGGGGTGACACTCGAAAGACTGATGTTTCTCGGGCGAGTCTCCGAAAGGAGATGCGTTCATGGCTGTGAAGAAGAGGGGCAAGAAGTGGTATGTCCGCTTCCATTTTGACAACGCCGATATTGCCGTCGCAACTCGGGCACGGAATAAGTCTGAGGCCCAGCGGATTGAGCAGGCAGTGTTGACCGCAATCCGAACCGGCCTTTACACCGGGCTGGACGAGTATTCCAAATCATTGTGCACTCGACTCTTCCAGAATCGTAATTGGGCGATTCCGAAAGATCTGGACGAGTTCAGCACCACAAAGCATCTGATTACCGAAGAGATGACTCTGTGGAGAGCCATTGAGACAACCTTGAAATATCCCGATGTGAAGGCGAGCCAAAATCGAGAGAGGATAATCCAAGCGTTCGGACACGTGACGGCCCATTTCGGAAAAGATTGTCGAGTAAAAGACATTTGGATTCCTCACATCAAGGAATACCAGCTAAAACGGCTCGACGAGGGAGCGGCTCCATCCACGATCAGCAAGGAGAAATCTGCTCTGTCCAGAATGTTTGAGGTCTTGATCGAACTCCGTTATCTGGAAGCGAATCCGGCGCGTATGGTGAGGGACCTTTCCCAAAAAGAAAGTGAGCGCGAGGTTTACGTGAGTTGCGGAGACTTCCAAGAAATCGTGGACCAGCTACCTAACTGGGTTCGCCCCATAGCTCAAACGGCTTACTACAGTGGCATGCGAAGAGGAGAGATCCTTGGGTTAACGCGGAAGCATGTGAACTCGGAAAGCAGGATCATCCGGCTCAGGCCCGATGACGTAAAAGAGAAAAAATGGAAACGGGTACCGATCCGCGGCGAACTGCTCTACATTTTGAGGGAGGCTATGAAGGTGAGATCCTTCAACACTGACAGAGTTTTCCTGGTGGATGGTCGACCTGCCCGCGGAGACTCTGTTCGCAAACCTTGGGTCAAAGCGGTTCAGGCAGTAGGCTTAGATCCGGCGCCGACTTTTCACGATTTGAGGCACACCTGGAAAACCAATGCCATGCGGTCTGGGGTTGACTTCGAGATTCGTGAAGCAATTCTAGGACATTGCAATAGATCAAAAAGCGTGGCGGAGCGGTACGGCAGGATCAGTGACGAGGATCTCGTGCGCGCCGTGAACAAGATTCGCTTTGATAACGGTAAAACAGAAATCCTGGTAAGGGGCTCTTACCAGGACTTATAAAATCTGGGGACAAAATGGGGACAAAATCACTTTGGGCTCGTAACCTAGGATTTTGACCCCGCTGAAACACCCCAGCAAATCAACCAGTTAGTGGCGGGAGCGACGAGACTCGAACTCGCGACCTCCGGCGTGACAGGCCGGCGTTCTAACCAACTGAACTACGCCCCCGCAGACGTAGAAAGGATCCGCTTTGGCTGGTAGGCGGAACAGGATTTGAACCTGTGACCCTCGGCTTGTAAGGCCGATGCTCTCCCGCTGAGCTACCCGCCCCCATCATGCGATGACGGTTCGCCAGGATCCTTTGCAGCACTATCGTTACAAAATAGCGAGTGAGCGCTGTACTGTCAAGAGAAAACAAGGAATCCGTGTGAGAGCCGTTCAGTTACGCGGGGAGGTTGCGGAAGAACTTTTCACCGCAGAGATCGCAGAGAACGCAGAGAAGATTTCATGTGCAGTGGTTGCCGGAAGTAGTGTGCACTTGGCCATGCGTGATGGGAAATCCAGAGGACTCGTCGTGACGGGGCTGTTCTCCGTCATTTCCGCACAGGCTGGAATCCAGTAGGACCGGCCTCCGTGCCGGTTGTTCACGAGTCGCCGGCAGGGACGCCGGCGCTACTGCCGGATCAAGTCAGAGTTGACGGTGTTCCCAGTCTGGACCGCGGATCGCAGCCTGCCCCGGACTGTGATACGCGGCCATTCCCGCAAATCGGACAAGAATTTCGGCTTCTGCTCTGATCATCCTCAGCGATCTCTGCGGTCTCTGCGGTGAAATATTGATTGACGCTTAATTTTCGTTCTCATCTTTAGCAATTTCGGACAACCTGTGGAGAGCCTCATTGACGAGAATGAACAGCACCGCCTCGCCCTTCCCTTTTACACCCGGCATGTCCAAATATCCCCCCGTCAGAATGTTGCCTACAATGACCTCGATTCCTTCTCGATCCAGGCCCGGCAGATCGAGCGCGGTTATGGGATCCGCAACGGTTATTCGCTCCACATTAAGCTCGTGCACCAACTCATCTGATCCTGAGACAAGCGCTGTCACCCCGAAATCCGTTTCGGCCCAAGAAACACAGACTTCGGCGCCGGTTTCTGTTATCAGGGTCCCTTTGTAGAAGATTACCATCATTTGACGAAGACGGTTTATCTTGCTCTGCTGCGAGCCCCAAAGGGGCGTTAGAAAGTAGCCAGGCGTTTCATCGCCGGGCGCCCGACGATCAAGATCTCTTCGTCCCATTAGGGACGACTGATGATTTCAGCTCGTTCAACCCGATGTTCGGTTTTGCCTACAGGACTTGATTTCCTTAATCGCTGGTTCACTGGCGATGAATCGCCAGGCTGCTTCCATCGGTCCCTACGGAACCGAGATGACCCGAACAGGGCACTCGCGAACCTGCTTCAACTGCCCAAAAGAAATGAGTCATTTGTCGAAGAAAAGCTGACTCTGACACCGGCGGATTTAGCGAGTGGTAGTAGCAGGAATCGAAGGATGATCGACCGAGTTTATATCTGCTGCGCGATATGTGACAATGCGTGCTTTCTTATTTTACTGTAAAGGGTGCTCCTGCTTATTCCCATCAATTGAGCCGCCTTGAACTTGTTCCAACCACATCTTTCAAGCACCGCCTGTACGTGATCCTTTTCCAACCTGTCCAGATTCGCTGTTTGGTCGCTTGAATCACAAGAAGGCTCTCCAAGGCTCAATTCAGCGGGGAGGTCCTCCGGTCCGATGACGTCGCCTTTTGCCAAAACCATGGAACGTTCAACAGCATTCTCCAGTTCCCGCACATTACCCGGCCAGTGATGGCTAAACAGGAGGTCCATGGCCTCCGAAGAAAATGACCGCACACTCTTGTCAAGGCGCTGATTATAGTGATCGATGAAGTTTCCTACCAGTTGAGGAATATCTTCCTTCCTTTCCCTGAGCGGCGGTACATAGATAGAGATGACGTTGAGCCGCCAGTAGAGATCTTCACGAAAAATCCCCTGTGTCATCGCCTTTTTCAATTCCCTATTTGTTGCCGCAATGATTCGCGCGTCAGTCGAGAGAGTTTGCTCGCCACCAACCCTCTCAAACTTTCTTTCCTGGATCACCCGCAGCAAAACAACCTGAGTAGGAAGGCTTATCTCTCCGATTTCATCAAGAAATATGGTCCCACCATCGGCCTGCTCAAAACGGCCGGGTTTTCTCCGAATAGCCCCCGTGAACGCCCCCTTTTCGTGGCCGAAAAGCTCTGAATGCAAAAGGGTTTCGGGGTAAGCGGCACAGTTTATCACCACAAAGGGCCCGCCGGCTCTCCGACTTTCCCCGTGAATCGTTCTCGCAACAACTTCTTTTCCTGTGCCCGATTCTCCTTGTATCAAAACGTGCGAATCACTCGTCGATATATCCAGGATCAGTTCGCAAATTCGTCTCATCTGCGGAGATCTTCCAAGTAAATTACGGAGTGTCTCCATCTGATCAAGAGTCCTGGTGAGCCTGCGGTTTACCTGCCGCTCATGGCTCAAGCTCAGGTAGAGTCGTCGTATCCGAAGCATGGCATTGACCCGAGCTATCAGTTCATCGGGCTCGCACGGCTTGGTAAGATAGTCGTCCCCTCCCCTGTTGAGTCCTTCGATCTTGGCTTCCGGCGAGTCGAGACCTGTAAGCATGATCACAGGGATGTACTGGTATTCCGGATGGGCCTTCAATTTGCTCACGAGCTCCAACCCGTCCATGCCCGGCAGGTTGACATCCAGCAAGATCATATCAGGGCAGTCGTCATTTTCCTTCAAAAAGGAGAGCCCCTCTTCAGAGGAAACCACCAAATCCGCCCGGAAGCCCTGTTGTTGGAGGAGTTGCTGAGTAACAGGTCCAATGAAGCGGTCATCCTCAATAACGAGGACATGGCCGGTATGATGTGAGTTATCCATAGTGCAAGCCTGTATTGGACTAAATGAGGGGCAGACGACTGGTCTGAGTCTCAGCGAGATGGACTCTCAGGGCCAGTGGGCTCGTTTTCTCTCCCGGCAGTGCGCTGTTTCTTGTCGCCAGGCAACTTCCGCACAAGCTCATTGTGGGTTTTGGCAATACGTAGAAAATTCGACAGCAACAGCCCTCCATCCGGCCGCGTCTTGAGGAAGTATTCGGTATGAGCCTGTACCCCGTACGCTGGCTTTGTCGGATGTTTTATGATCTGGTAGCCACAAAGTTCATTCTGGGCCAGACGAACGAAGCCCGGCGGCATTCTTTTGACCTCGTCATAGTGATTCTGAACCAGATTCACAGTTTTTCCCATTCCCTGAAATAGAGGATCATCCGCCACCACGTATACGTTATGCCGACCTCGTTCAGTAGGGTTCTTCCCGTACGGCAGACAGTCATCTTCGCCGCCGCGGATCGGGCCGACCTTCCCTCCGAACGCAAGGGCAAGGGCTTGATGTCCCCCGCAGATTCCGATGACCGGGATGTCCATCTCTTCCACTATAATCTTCAAAGAACGCAAGAAGTTGTCCAGATCCAGGCCATTATTACCCTTGTACCGACACCAGGGCACGCCATTGGGACTCAGCGCGAGAAAGGTAGGGCGCAGCTTTGCCATGTTTTCCGCCGTGACCTCACGGAACGGCAACACAATCCCTTGCCCTTCGGCCCCCAGGCGGGCCAGCGTATCCCGCACCTTGACCGCCTGTTTGGACGATCGGCCTGTGAACAGGTTTACCACGACCCATACTGAGGAGGAATCCAGACTAGGCTCTTCCACAGCTTTTGCCCTGACCGGGCTTCTGTCGTTACTCTTTTTCTTGGCCATAGTCTGGCCGATCATGCACAGTGACAGGACTAGGACCAAACAGGCACAGAACCATCCGCGCAAACTCATTCCCGATACCCTTTCGTAATTCAACAGCACTCACTCACCCCTGGTAGTTGACAACAAAATAGCTCAAAAGTAAAGTACAAAATATCCGGCTATTATCACAGTTATTAATACATTATGTGATGATAGGTAGTTAACGCATTGTAATATGAATATTATCTAGATGCTATTCTAATGAGGCCACTGAAAAAGCAACAGTACCACCTAGTTGAGCCTCGCCCCTTTGGTTTCCCCGACCTGCGGACCGTCACTCCGGTGACGAAGTCGCTGGATTGAAAGCCCCTAGGAGCCGGTCGCTTAACCTCATGCTTTCGAAGAATCGTGATGCGTCGCGATCACTGGTGTCATCTTGGTGTCTCCCGGCAGGCCCCATTGAGTCTGACACACTGAGCCTTTTCCTCGCGGCCCACTTGAAACGCCTCTACAATTGGAATAAACGTTCCACGTCTTCGGGAAAGACACGCGGAACGCCAAATTACGCAACAGCCTCCTATTCCTCTTTCCAGGTGTGGAAGACTTTGACTGGCCGTATGGAGACATCGGTTCCTTTTGGTTCCGGACGAACCAGGATCAGGATGCCGCCATTACCCGAGACGATTTTGAAAAGACGCGCAGGTTTGTCTGTCGATGCACCGGCCAAAGAGAGGCGGGTTCGGGGCACTGCCACAGGAGCTCCTTGCATGAGCTTCCTTACTTCAGTCGGCAATACGGGCAAATCCGGAATGTGCGATAGTGCATCAGGCAGGCTGATAATACGTTTGGATATCGCCTCAGCCCTTACAGTGGTGGTCTCATCAAGCGTCATAGCATCTGAGACCTCGAAAGGACCGCTCGCTGTTCTTCGGAGGCCTTCCAGCCTGCCTCCTACACCAAGATCATTGCCGATGTCACGAGCCAGAGCTCGGGCATACGTCCCCTTTGAGCAGATCAGGTCCAGTTCGAGCAAAGGCGAGTCCCAGCCGGTCACAACGAGGGAAAAAACTTCGACGACACGAGGGGCAAGATCCGGAAAAATCCCTTTGCGGGCTAGTTTGTAAAGCGGTACCCCCTCTTTCTTGATGGCCGAATAGTGTGGCGGCACCTGATCGAGCACTCCCCGGTAGCTTAATAGCACTTCTTCGATCCCGGCCAGGCTTATTCCGGAGGGATCTTCCTTTCGAATGACGGTTCCATCCCTGTCACCCGTATCAGTCTCTTCCCCTAACTGGACCGTCAGTTTGTATCTCTTCCGACTTTCGTCCAGATAATCCAGAACTCGGGTTCCGGCCCCGATTAAAAGAACCATCAGACCTGTGGCAGCCGGGTCCAAGGTTCCCGTGTGCCCCACTTTGGCGGGCCTTATACGGCTCCTGACAATGCGGACGACCTCGTTGGAGGTAATCCCTTCAGGTTTATCTACTAATAGTATTCCGTGCATACAGCCGGCACATTCTCAGAGCGATGGGAGACTAGGCCAGTACCTGTGTTGAATCGTCAATACATCTTTCAACCTGGCCTTGAAGGTTGGACTCAGATTATCCATGGAAGGTTGCGTCGGTATACGTTCCTCACAAGGATTGTAGGTCGACAGAGCATCCAGAATCATCTCGACGGAATTGCGCAGAGCAGTGAGATTGTAGCCGCCTTCCAAGGTGAGAACCACGCGCTCCGACGAGTATTTTTGCGCCAGGTGCATTAGTATCTTTACCATCCGTTGGTATCCTTGCTCCGTGACGTTCATACCGCCCAGCGGGTCGCTCTCGTGAGCGTCGAAACCTGCGGACACCAGAATCAGTTCAGGATGGTAAGCTTCGAGGATCGGCGCCACTACCATATGGAATACCGTCAAGTACTCAGCATCGTTGGCCCCCGCGGCCATGGGCACGTTCACGGTATACCCTTCACCTGGCCCGTGCCCCACTTCTCTCATTCCTCCCGTTCCCGGATAGTGCGGGAACTGATGGGTTGATATGAACAGCACTTTGGGTTCTTCGTAGAAAGTATTCTGCGTCCCATTACCATGATGAAGGTCCCAATCCACTATGGCGACTCTCTCCATCCCGTGTCGGTTTATGGCGTAGCGAGCTGCCAGCGCAATATTATTAAAAAGACAGAACCCCATGGCCCGGCGCCTCTCCGCGTGATGGCCGGGAGGCCTCACCAGAGCAAAACCATTGCGGACCTCCCCTTCCACTACGGCATCGATCAGATTGAAGATCCCGCCCACAGCACTTGACGCGGCGTCCCAGGAATAGGCGCACGCTGAAGTGTCGGGGTCGAGAAACGTATTCTCTCTACCGGCCGTAGCCGCTATGTTGTCAACATAACGTGGATCATGGGTTGTGGCGATTTCCTCTGGCGCTGCCATTCTGATGGGAACCTCGACCAGATTGAATCCCGGACCTAATTCGTCGATCATCTGATAAATGACCTCGAGTCGCTCCGGGCTCTCAGGGTGGTAGGCCCCCATATCATGCAGCAAATAACACGGGTCTCTGACTATTCCGGTGGGTCTCATATTCGGTGCCGTCTTCCCGGTGGATTACGTCAAGCACACAATTCACAATCGTGTTTTGCCAAGCTCACCATCATGAAAATTAGCATTCCGGCACGGGCCAGTCAATGCCTTTCAACCGTATAACCATTCCGGGGCACGGCGTAGTGTCTGTCATTTCGAGGTGTGAAACGACAAAGCAACCTCATTGGTGGGGCCGTCCCGCGCAGAACGCGGGATTGCCGGTGATTCGTCACCCCGGACTCTGATCAGGAGTCCAGTCTGTCCCGCGCCTCGCGGGACCGCGTACGCGGGAATTTCGTCGTGCTGGGTGCCATCCCACTGGAGATTGCTTCGTCCCGCGTGGTGCGAGACTCGCAACGACATATTGGGAGAGAACGCTTGCCTCCGCGAGACTGAATCCTCCGAATCAGAATCCAAATATTCTTTTCTTGTCGCCGAAGGTGACGTATGCTCGGCACTATGGACTGCCCGTCAGACCCCTTTCGGGTCGAGAGAGCGATCCCAGGGTTTCGGTAAATCTCAGGGTAAGGGCATGGCACGCGAGCCCTTACTGGGTCGGACCGCACAGCCGCGGGATTTCAGCAAGAGGAGGAGAAGGCCATGCTCCTAGCCATTGACGTGGGAAATACGAACACAGTCATCGGGATTTACGATGGAACGAAGCAACTCGGGTTTTGGAGAATCCGCACTG
>JBKQMK010000128.1:0-51679 GCA_052146735.1 Desulfomonilaceae bacterium
GATGTAGCCTTCGGACAGACCTCCGCTCACCCCAGCAAGTATTATAGGAGAATCCGCGGACTGGATCCTATCAAGAGATTCACCGGCAAGCAAATCACACCTCCAGCTTCTGAAAACCCCTGCAAGAAGCCGCCCTCGACAGAATAGGTGGAGATTTGGTGAGAAAGGTTCGAAGCGGCCCATTTAGGTCCTATGGGACGGCTGCAAAAGTGCACAGAGTCCAAAATGACACCGTCCTGGACAGCATTCTTCCTAATCGTACGGTGGAATCCTAAGAGATTGCCCAGAGTCGGCCGTCCTTTTCGCCTTCGACCCTTCCAACGTGATTACGGAGGATATCTCCACTGTGGGCGGGGGATAGACCATCAAGCAAGAGTAACCGGAAAAAGATGAAAATGCCTTTTGCAAATCAAACAGAGGAGGAAGCATCATGAGATCAATGAAATCGTCGAGGTTTGTCGACCTGGTGTTGATCGTGCTCAGCCTGCTGAGCCTGAATCTCTTTGCGGTTGCACCGTGCACTGCACAAGAAGAGCCGAAGATAATCAAGTACGGAACCATGCATCCACTGACCGGCCCTTATTCATTTCTGGGTCGAGACCAGCAACGGGCTACGGAGTTGGCGGTGAACGAATGGAATGCCAAAGGCGGGGTATTGGGCCATAAGATCGTTTGGGTCTCCAGAGACGACCAACTGAACGGAGCTGTAGCCCTCCGAAAAGCCAAGGAACTTGTGGAAGAGGAAAAATGTGATTTTATCGGAGGTACTCTTTCCGGTGCTATATCTTTGGGCATAAATGACTTCGCCTGCAAGAACAAGGTGCCTTATGTGGCCTTCTGTCAAACGGACATGGTGCTTGGATCCTCTCCATGCAAGTATGGCGCTGCTTTTCAGGTGATCCCCTATTCTGCAGCTTTGGCGGTGTCCAAATATGCTTTTCAAAATGTCGGCAAGAGGTGGTTCTCCATTACCGTCGCCTACGAGTGGGGACAGAGCTTGCTCAAGGGCTGGATGTGGCAGAGCCAGCAGATGGGCGGGGAGTTCCTCGGAAACATCTAAGCGCCCCTGGGAACCACAGACTTTTCCCTCTATTACGCGAAAATCGAGGCAGCAAATCCTGATTTCATCGTCATGAACAACATGGCGGCGGATCAAACCGCCGCGATAAAGCAAGCAAGCGAACTGGGGCTTACCAAGAAAATGAAGATAGTTTGCACCAAGACAGCTATGCATACCATTAAGGAACTTGGTCCAGTTTATGACGAAAACGTCATGGGCGGAATGACCTTTTTTTGGAAGTTGCAGGACAAGTACCCGACCAGCAGGAAATTCAATGAAAACTACATGAACAAATATGGAGATCCCGTTGAACAAGACGGTGAATCCGGGTACGTCGCCACGAATGCCCTTTTTATGGCCATTGAAAAGGCTGGAACAGTGACAGACAAGGATAAAATCATGAAGGCCATGGAAGGGCTCAAATTCAAGCTAACCAAGGGCCCTGAGTACATTCGTGGTTGTGATCATCAGAGAGTCCAGAGCTATCTCCTGGTGAGAGGAAAAGGCCAAAGGGCCACAGGCTGGGATATAGCCGACATGATTGCTGAAATTCCCGGTGAAGAGATCATCATGTCTTGCGAGGACAATGCAAAGAAGCTTCCGTTCGCTAACATCAAACTACCTAGGTAGATGCATTGCCGGTGAATGGAAAGAGCGTGTCAGGGTCTGCCGGTCTGTTTTGATGCCCAAATGGTGTCCATTAGAAGCGGAGGTTGGGGAAATTCGTAGAACCTCAGCCATATTCTGGAACAATACCTGGCCCAGTGATATCAGGCTCTTAAGCCCTTTGCCTTGGTGTCCATGAGTAATTTCAAAGCCATACATATTGCCCCTGGGCGTCGCTAGCAAGAGGAACTTCTCGATTTCTTTGGCCTGTGCGGAATTTATTGATTTCATGCTGGAATATTGCTATAGTATGCGGGCGTAAGCTAGATTGGACATCGCCGTTGCAAAGGCTAATGCCAAGAAAAGGAAGAAGCAGTTGAAATCCGCAGGCTTCAGAGGCACTATAACAAACACGAGCCTCCCGGATATCATTCAACTTATCTGCATCGGTCGCAATACCTGCCGCATGCAAGTACGAAGTGGAACAAATAATGGGCTGATATATTTTCGGAAGGGCGAAATCGTTCACGCTCAGGCTGATGCGATGGAGGGTGAAGAGGCATTTTACACGATTCTGTCCTGGGAACTCGGTGTGTTCGAGTGTGACGAGCGACGGGCTAAAGCCGAAACGATTCAAGAGAGTTGGGACTTTCTGCTGATGGAGAGTGTGCGCCGACTCGACTCTGTCCGCAGCGTCTCGTAGGCGATTCAACCCTGCAAGTCCTATGAGCTGGCCCTGAAAACTCTGCCTCCGCCGAGGTGCCGTTTTCGGGATCGAAAGCTGGACCCTTCGACTCGTGAAAGAGAGAATAGGGACCAGAAATGGTTATGATCATGATCTCTGATTCGACAACGTCGGATTCATCCTTCAGGAGAGAGCAGAGACCGGCTTGAATATCTGGTTTCAGTCTGGTCGGTAGGATTCTTTATATTCGCGCCAGGGATTTGATTGACAAGTCGGTTGGGTGAGACCAATGGCAGATCTCGTTTTGACTAAGCAATCCCTTGATCGTATCGACGCGATTCTGGCGACTCTTCTGGCACGCAGTGGAGCACACACAGTCCTGCTAATAGACAAGGCGGGACAGCTCATCAGCTTCCAGGGGTCAATGGATCAGGAAAAAGTTTCTTCTTTGGCAGCATTAACCGCGGCTAACTACGGAGCCACCACGGCGATTGCTCGTCTGTTCGGAGAAGAGGAATTTACGCTTCTCTTCCACAAGGGAAAGGACGAAAACATTCATTTTTCCAATGTTGGAGAAGAGTACCTCATGATAACGATCTTCAACAACAATACACACTTGGGCCTCGTACGTCTGGAGGTGCGTAAAAGCCTGGAACAGATTGAGGCCATGTTCGCTGAGAATCTTCGCCAGTGGTTCAATGCCTAATCCGGAATGCAGCAATCCCAACGAGATGATTTCATGGCCATAATAAGTTTCCGATCCGACGAAATTCATTGCAAGATTGTCTATTATGGTCCTGGACGTGGCGGGAAGACGACGAACCTGATAACGATCCACAAAGCTTTGGGACATCAGGTTCGCGGCGAACTGCTCTCCATAGATACATCGGGAGATCGTACCCTCTTTTTCGACTTCCTTCCTATGGACCTTGGAACCATCGGGAAGTTTCGCATCAAGATCTCCCTTTATACGGTTCCCGGTCAGGTGCGTTATAACGATACACGAAAGTTGGTTTTAAAAGGGGTAGACGGAATCGTGTTCGTGGCCGATTCTCTGGAGGCCCGGAGGAACAACAACATCGAAAGCTTCTTGAATCTCGACGATAATCTGCGAGACCAGGGCAAGAGCACCTCGTCGCTTCCTGTTGTACTGCAGTTCAATAAGCGGGATCTAGCCGGCAGTCGAGTTGCCGTGCTCCCCACCGAGGAAATGGAAAAAGATCTTAACCCCTCCTCGCGGTTTGCATCGTTTCCTGCGAGCGCTTTGAGAGGGGACGGCGTCCGTGAAACTTTCAAGAAAATTTGCATGATGACTGTCATTGACGTGAGTACCAGACTCTTGAAGGACAAGGGGATGAGCCTGGTCGGGTCGGGTCCCTGATCGAACCATTCCGGAGAATCCCTGTGGCAGAAAAATACAAGACACCTGAAGAACTGGGCAACGCTGTTGGATTGAAGATCGAGGAGCTGTTCGGCACAATAGTCGCCGATCTTCCACCGGAGGAGCCGGAACCTCAGTCGAGAGCCCAGGAACCAATGAAAAGTGTTCCTGTAGCTCCCGTGATGCCGCCTGCCCCTCCGCGGGATGCTGCGCGAGAACAAAGGCCGCCTGCTGAGTACAAGCCCCAACAGGCAAGACCACTTGAAAAGTCCCAGCCGAGAGTTACCTCCCCGTCTCCATCCGCTTCGAACGCGCAAGGGAACGTTGGGAACTCTTGCGAAGAGCTGCTGGAGCGTATTGAAGTTCTCGTGCTAAACCTTGAGTGGGAAGCGAGTCCCGAATCCGTTCGAGAGATTTTTCAAAGATGCACGCAGTTGGAGCGATTCTTCTCGCAAGACCAGTCGGCCCGAAACATATTGATCATGAACCGCCGAGTGCTGCCACGCTTCAAGGACCCTGGCGCGGTGCCGCATAGGTCACTTCTTAGATTGCTTCAAGGTAGCGTCACGGCTTTGAGATCCATATACTTGTCTCAGGGCAGAAAGCGACCTCCAGAAGAACTGATGGCGGCCATCACTAGGAGTTATAAGGAAATCGCCTCTTCGCCTCCTCTCCAGGTTGCAGCTCCTGGGCGGGTCGCTGAAGCAGTGGAGCAAAATAGTCGGCAGCGATATGTCTCTTTGGTGGCGAATTTGGGCGAGTCCATTCGTTCCATCGACGAGGTAAATCGACGCCTAGGAAAGATTCTTGGGGTTCTTCGCCAGGGTGGGGGCATGTCTGGGGAAGAAATCAGCCGGCGGCTTGGTACACTCGAGCACCTCATGGCCGAACGAGTTGAACATCTTTCTTCTTTTCACACGGAACTTGCTCACATCAGCCCAACCACAGACGGCGTTCCGACGGGTCCTGACTCCTTGTCTCAAGGGACCAAGGGAGGTCCCGACGGCCTGTTCATGATGATGTGGGGAGGAGCTTCCTTGGCCATACCCTCTTCGGTTGTAGCGGCCTTCTATCCTCTGACGAAAGCTCAAGCCCAGCAATTTCAAGACAAACCTTCTATAGCTATAAGCGGCCGTCCAGTTCGGCGGCTCCCGCTAAAGAAGCCACAGGGGGCACGGACAGAGGGAACAGCGCTACCCGCTTGGTTGGTGCATCTTTCCTCGGATCAAAAGGATTACTTTCTCCTCGCGGAAAGGCTGCTCGGTTATCGCAAGACTCCCAAGGGAGTCGACATAGCAGGTCAGACGAGGATCAAGATCGGACCCAACGGCTATACGCTGATAAACCAAACGATTTTCCGTTAAACATCTGATGCCGCTAAGGAATGATGGAATCACCAGCTAAAAGGCGATCAACTTCGATGGTCAAGCAATCGATCTTTAAACCGATTATGTTTGGCCGTTACTGCCTTATAGACCAAATATCCAAAGGAGGTATGTCCGACATCTACCTAGCGAAGACGATGGGTGTCGGTGGGTTCCAGAAGCCTTTAGTCATCAAGAAACTTCTACCTCAATACTCTACCAAGTCGCGCTATGTGAAAAGGTTCATAAATGAAGCTAACATGTTGGCGCGGCTAAACCACTCGAACATTGTCCAGGTTCTGGACATGGGCATGATTAACGGCGAATACTACATTGCCATGGAGTATATCGAAGGGCGAAATGTGGCCCATATTCTCTCAAAGGCAGCACACAGCCGACGCCGGCCCCCACTGGAATTTATTGTATATGTGATTTCAGAACTGGCAAAAGGGCTGGCCTACGCCCATCGGAAACAGGGAGCGGGCGGCGAGAATTTGATGCTGGTTCACCAGGACGTGAATTCCTTTAACGTGATGGTATCTTACGAGGCCGAGGTCAAGATCATAGACTTCGGCATTGCGAGGATTTTTCTCGACAAGACGAACAGAGACGGGCTTCCTGTCGCGGGTAAACTCCTGTATTTCTCCCCTGAGCAGCTTCAGAAGAAACCTTTAGACCGTCGAGTCGATATTTACGGGACAGGAGTGCTCCTCTATGAACTTCTCACCGGCAAGCGACTTGTAGAGCACAGACCAACCATCGAAGAAACTGTGAAAATGATCTTGAAGACCGACGTCCAAGAGAAGGTTCAAGATGATGATAATATTCCCAAGGAACTGAAACCGGTTCTGATCAAGGCCATGGCTTTGGATCCGGAGGCAAGGTACCCTTGGATAGAAGAAATGGTCGATGATATCCGGTCCGTGACAAAGAATCTCTCCCTGGACTTTAACCTGGGGTCCTTCACATCTTATTTGAAAGATCAGTTTCGCCAGGAAATAGTTCTAGACAGACGTAGGATGCGGAAGCTGTTGTCGCAAGAGTTTCCTCCCGGTGAGGCAGCCTTCGGCGACAATTCCGAATCCAAGGGCCTGAACGGCACCGCCGGCACGGATTTGATAGAGGCAATCCTAAACCCTATTCTCGGGACCTTTAAGGGTCACAGTAAAGAATGGGAGGAGCAGACTCAGTTCATCCCGAAAACCATACGTTTCCGAGCCGGCAAGACGATCTTCAAGCAGGGGCACGCGGGAACAGACATTTTTCTAATCCGAAAGGGGAAGGTAAAGCTCTTCGTTAAAGTAGGGCCGACACGGCAGACCGTGGCTGTTGTTGGGGAAGGCGATTTCTTTGGCGAGAGCGCCCTCTTGGAGGGACAAGGCCGTTCCGTGTCGGCCCGAGCAGAAGAGGATTGTCAGCTTATTCCGGTGGGCAAGGAAGCTTTTCTAAGGCTTGTCGGGAATGACATGGCACGCATGATTATTCTTCGCCTGGTGGAGCGCAGCAGAGACGCGAACTCCTTCCTTGAAAGCGCCATGTTCCAGGACACTTTGTCAAAGCTGATTTTTGCTCTCCTCTTTTTTCTGCGTAGGGCCCCTCTTCAAAACGGCAAGGCGATAAATTTGCTGGAGTTGACCGACTTATTCCGCCTGGAAAACAGCCACGAGGTGGAGAAGTATTTGGCCAAGTTGCAAGCCCTTAATGTTCTTCAGGCCGATGAAAAAGTGGTGCAAGTCAAGAACCCGGAGAAGTTGGAGAACATTCTCAATATACTGCTTGGCCGGGGAAAATTCACTTTGAAATTGTGAATCACACAAGTCTGGTTTTTTGGCCGTGACGTTCGTAATTCACCGTCGCGACGGCGCATCCCAGGTAGGAACAAATGCGTATCATAGTCATAAACGCAGCCCCGCGCATGGAAGCGGGCAATACTCAAATGATTCTTAACCCATTTCTGGTCGGCGTACGACACGAGGGCGCCAAGGTGGACGTAGCCCTCCTGGCCAGGAAGAAAATAAAACAGTGTATGGGGTGTTTCTCGTGTTATGCCCAGACCCCTGGTGTGTGTATCCATGATGATGACATGCCCGGCCTCATCGAGAGAATTCGCAATGCCGATATGATGATACTGGCCACCCCCGTCTATCTGGATGGCATGACTGCCTTGGCAAAGACTTTCATCGACAGATTGGTCGTCTTCCTGGATCCCCATTTCATCATGGACGAGAGAGGATTGCTGCATCCATTGAGGTGGAGGTTTCCACAGAAAATGTTCCTGGTTTCCATCTGCGGCTATTCGGGCCTGCACAACTTTGATCCGCTGGTTCTCCACATGGAACGACTTGCCCGAAACCTCCATACTGAATTCTGCGGGGCACTCCTGCGACCGGCCGTCTTTTCTGTCTTGCTCACCAGGAAGTATCCCGATCGGGTCCGCCAAGTTCTCGATTTCGCCAGGATGGCCGGCGAAGAACTGGTAAAGCTCGGAAGCGTGACCGCTAGCACTCTCCAGGCCGTGGCTGAGGACATTTGCACCCCGGAAGAGGTGATGGCGACCGCCAACGCGTACTGGGATCGCGAGCTCGGTGGGCCTGCTGACGAACCTGCATGAAATGCACCGGGTCCGATTCGAGGAAGCAAAGGTGGATCATAGAGAAAAGTCTTGTAAAACGAAGTTTCTTACCGCAGCGCTTATTCATTCCCTCATTTTAGCTTTATTCCTTATTATGATCCCCGTTCAATGCCTTGGCGGAGGCATCTTTCATGTTTACGCGCCGACCTTGAAAGATGAAGCGTTTGCTGTGGCCCGACTTTCTGTCCTTGTTTCGAAGGCTCTCATCACGGTTTCGGAATCTTACATCGAATATAGAATCGACCAGACTTTTTTCAACGACAACGATTACCCTCTGGATGGTTTTTTCCTGCTCCCCGTTGAACATGATCGAGCTTCAATAAAACCTGACGTGCGGGTCGATGGCTCGCCTACTCCGTTCACTCTGCTAACCGCAGAGGAATTCCTCCCCACCTTGCGCAAGCTGACCGTTTCGATGAAGGATCCCTCACTCCTAGGATTGGCCGGAGCTTCAGTGGTCGTCGTCCAGCCGGTCCATATAGGGGTGCGTCAACAAAAGTCATTCCGGGTACAGTATAGAAAACCGTTGACGCTGGAGAACGACGCACTGGAAATTCTGCTGCCGATGGACGGTGAGCGATACTCCCGAGGCCCTGTTGGCGAATTGGATATTCGGGTCAAGCTGAAGATGTCGCGGCCAGTGAGAACTGTATTGTCGCCTTCGCATCACTTAACAATAACGAGGGAAGCCCCCCATCGATGTCTGGTGACCGCAAAGACTGTGGGAAAGAGGGTCCGGCACGATTTCCGACTGCTGACGACATTTTCTGGCGAAGATCTGGATTTGAGGCTGTTCACCAACCGCTCCCCAGGTAAAAATGGGGCATTCATGGCTATTGTTTCGCCTCCAATTATGCCTGGCAAGGACAAGGAGCTTGATAAAGACATCGTTTTTTTGATGGACGTTTCCGGCAGCATGGGGAAGGCAGACCTTGACTCAGCCAAAAAAGCAGTCGTATTCGGCCTGGAAAAACTTCGTCCTGCAGACCGGTTCAACGTCCTAACTGTGGGAACCTGGACGGGGAGGATGGCCGACAGCCTTGTTCCTGCAAACGCTGAAAATCTTTTGAAGGCGGCCCAGTTCGTGAACGCGTCCCATGGAAGCGGCGGAACAGACATGTACAACGGCCTAATCAATGCCTTGGAGCAATTCACTTCCCGAAAGAGGCCGGGGATAGTCGTCTTCGTCGGAGATGGCCGTGCGACGGTTGGAATAACAAATCGCGAAACTATCAATGAAGATGTCCGGCGGAACAACAAGACGAGAGCAAGGATTTTCGTACTGAATATGGGGGATGCGGACGTGGCGATGATGGACAACGTGGCCGTATCCAACCGAGGCGCTTCCTTCCGGTTGAGAGGCACGGACGAATTTCCTTCCGCCATGGATCGTTTTCTTGCCGGAGTTTCTCGTCCCGAGGCTTCCGAACTCTCCGTCGCTTTCCAGGATGTTGTTGTTCAGGATGTTGAACCCGAGTCGATACCGGACCTCTTTGGGCAGGAGAGTGCCGTCGTGTTTGGGCGTTACGACAGCACGCAAGACATATCGTCAAGGGTTCGTCTCCGCGCCATGGTCCGGGGCAGAGTCAAGACAGTGACGAAGAGTTTCAGGTTTCCCCGAGTCGATGAGAGTCATCCATATATACCCCGTTTGTGGGCAATGCGACGCGTCGCGAGACTTCTCGATAAAGAATCGCTCAAAGGATCTGAGCCCAACCTGCGGCACCAGATAGTCATGCTGGCAAGGGAATTCGGGTTCAGACTGCCTGCAACCTTAGCAACGCCTGCTGAGCAATTCTCCCCATCCCACAAGGATACAGGCGGGCTGTTGTGGAGTTACAAGATGTCCGCCGTGGCCGAGGATGTTGAATCCGACGAATACCGAAGAGTTGGGGGTAAGGTATTTCGGCTGGATAAAGGGTTATGGGTAGATACGGAGTATCGTTCTTCGACACAGGCTCGAAAAGTCGAGTTTCTCAGTGACGATTACTTCTCTCTTCTTGGAGGTGATCCGACTTTGGGCCAATACCTGGCGCTTGGTCCCGACGTCATCCTGGTCTCAGACAAGGGTCCTATAAGAATAGTTTCTGATTTCCGTGCGGCCCGGTAGCTGCGTATTTCGCCCTATGCAAATGCCTTTTCTCATTCGGGAGGCATCACCGGTCCGTCGATACAGGATCTCAGACCGCTCTTTGTGCCGCAACTGCCGCAAAGCCCAATTCCGCACCTCATTATGTCTTCACGCGCCACAAAGAGTCGCTCCTTTGGGGTCTTCTCCGCCATCAGCGCTATCACAGCGTTCATCATTGGATCGGGACCGCAAATGAATGCCTGACACTCTTCATAAAGATCCGATTGCGTGGCAATGTCGTCGGACAAGAGTCTCACCACTTCACCAATTTGGCCTGGCGGATCGATCGCTATGCAGGCCGAAGGAATCTCGGTAAGTATTTCATCCTGAAAACTGTCTGTCACGTTGTCTGAAAAACCGAAAAAGGCCCTCGATACCGCAGCGGGCCAACGAGCCGCGGCCAGCATGATCGGCGCAGCGCCCGTTCCTCCTGAAACCAGAACTAGTGGCCTGCCTGGTTGAGGCTCCGGAAAGCCCTTGCCGTAAGGCCCTCTCATGTAGATCGAGTCTCCAGGTTTGAGCTGTGCCAGTGCATGGGTGAACGGGCCGACGCTGCGGACCAGATAGACCGGTTCCACATCCTGGGCAGGTGAAAACGGCTTTTCGCCGACCCCAGGCAACCGCAGGAAGAAAAAGCAGCCGGGAGGGCACTCGGGTCCCTTCTCGAAGCGCAGCTTGAAGAGTCCGGCCCCGAAAGGAGTGTTCTCAGCGACATATGTTTTGAAGTAAGCGGTGCGCGTGCTTGCCGCAAGGCAACGGGCCGCGGAAGCCGCTGGCGGCTGCCGTTCCAGAGAATCGACCAGGTCTCGAAAGAAGTCCGCTATTTGAGTGGTGCCCATTCCGGCCAAGGCTGATCCTATTGAAAAAAGAGAGGCTCCTACCTCCCTATAGGCTCTCACGTCTTCAGAGGACGCTATACCCCCCGCGGCAATAATCGGAATGTTCACGGCCAACGCAGCCTCTCGCACTGCTTTCAGGCCGATGGGCAATATGCCCGAGCCGGACACCCCCCCTGCGACATTGGTAAGAACAGGATTGCCTTCTGTATCGGTAGCTACTCCGGGACCGACTGTGTTGATTAGACACAGGGCGTCGGCCCCCTCCTCCTCGCACAAGCGGGCCATGCCGGGGATGTCTCCAAGATTCGGAGAAAGCTTAGGGATAATGGGCTTTTTGATGTGGTGTTTCAGAAGCATTATAATCGTACGCACCGTATCCGGATCCGCGCCTACGCTCTGGCCGGCGCCCTTCACATGAGGGCAAGAAAGGTTCAACTCGAAAGCATCCGCGATGGGGTCCAAAATAAGAGCGCATTCCAGAAACTCTTCAGCGTCTTTGCCCATTATGGAAACAATCAACGGCTTATTGTCATGAAGAGGCAGAAGGGGCTGCATAGCTTCCAGGAACTTCCGCGCTCCGGGGTTGGCCAGACCCACCGCGTTGACGAAACAACCTGGATAATACTCGTGGATCACCGGCTCCCTGTATCCCGATCTGGCCTCCACACTGAGGGTTTTTGTCGTCAAGAATCCGATGGCGGGGACGTCTCGAGCGATTCGCGCTATGACAGAAGGAGCAGTGTTAACAAGACCGGAGGGTATGGTGAATGGCGACTTCACCCCTAAACCGGCCAACCTCGTTTTTGATATGCCTTTTGTTATGGATTCCAGTGATGAACTCATGGCTTAATTATTTCACGCTCTCCTGCCGAGAAAAAACAGTGGATTTCGAGGCTTGGAACGAGAGCGGACTTCAAAGTACAGACTCGGCGTCTCAACTCTACCTGAAACGCCTACGGTTCCTATGATCTCGCCCCGTTTAACCGTTCGGTTCTTGGCCACTAGGATCTCCTTCAGATGGGCATAAACAGTGACAAGCCGGTTAGCATGCTCTATCAAGACCACTTTGCCATAGCCTGGAATCGTTCCCACGTGACCGACCCGCCCGTCAGACGCAGCGGTTACCGCCGTCCCCTCTTTGGCCTGAATGCCTATGCCGTTGTATTGAACACCGCCTCTCACCCCGTATTCGGAAATGATCTTTCCTTCTACGGGCCATGCCAGGCTTCCTCCGAAGTCTTGCACGCGCAATTCCTCGGTCGGTGGTTTTTGACTTGCGGCTACGGGTCTTTGTTGGGACGCACCGGGAACGAAAATCTTGGTGTCTGCCTTAATAGAATAAGGCGGTCTTAAATTATTTACCTCAGCGAGGTGTTGGAGGTCAACGTTGTAGACCTTCGCAATATCGGACAGGCCTTCATTGCGTTCCACGGTATGATAGACGCCTGCAACAGGATTGTTCGGCTTGAGTTGCGGGAGTTTCAGGGCTGTTAAAACACCGGAGTTGTAATGGGGACAGCCCAGCGCAAAAGTCACAAAAACGAGGATTGTCGTGAAGCCAATGCTACGCGCCGCGCATTCTCGGATATCAAACACTTTGGTATTTTAGTCCCCATCTTAAAGTTTTCAACAATGGTTCACCGCGGAGGGCGCAGACAACGCGGAGGCAATTTCTCTTTCAAACTGTTTACAAGACGACGTATTCCGCGTCGCAGATCTGTGACATTGAAGCTCAACAGTAAAGTTCCCGTGGCATTGTTCGAGTTTGTTGTCATCTCTGCGATCTCCGCGCACTCCGCTGTGAATCACAAAGAAAGGGATTGCCCATGCACGCTTTCAGGTTTCAAAACCTGGACCATCCGAATTTGCCTACAAGATCGACGAAACGGCAGCCTGTATGGCTCTCGACAATCGTGCCTTCCTCTGTCTTGATGACGAGCTTGAGCACCTGAGAAAAACGGTCACCGACCGGAATGACCAATCTGCCTCCTTCTACGAGCTGATCAACCAGGGTATGTGGAATATTAGGGGCTCCCGCAGTGACGATAATTCCGTCATATGGGGCGTGGTCCGGCCAACCTTGAGTCCCGTCCCCGACGATGAAACTGATGTTCGTATAACCGCTGGTTTCAACAGCCTTTCTGGCCCTTTCCGATAAGCTTTCAAGCCTCTCCATGGTGTACACCCATCGGCATAACCTGGTGAGCACTGCGGCCTGGTATCCTGAACCTGTGCCGATCTCCAGTACTCTCTCATCTCCGCTGAGCTTCAGAAGCTCTGTCATGACCGCAACCATATAAGGTTGACTAATGGTCTGGCCCTCCCCGATCGGCAAGGGGCTATCGTCATACGCCTCATGCCACAGGGCTTCATCTAAAAAGAAATGGCGGGGAACTTCTTCCATTGCAGCCAGCACACGGCGATCTCGGACTCCTCGACCGACAAGTTGCCGCTCAACCATTATTTTTCTGGCCGTCAGATAGTCCTTCATGAGGCGTCCGATTTCATTCTAGCTCCATTGGTAAGCAGAACACGTGCTCTCTCAACAACATTCGGCCCGTATGGTGCTTGCCGCCCGTCACGCTCATCGGGAATCAGGTTGGTAAACCGCTGCCGGCGGAAGCGACTGCACAGGAGCCGGGCTGTCCCGGAAAGAAGGCCCTCCCTGTACTTCAGACTGTGCCGGACCTCCATGGGTTGCAGGCGATTGCGGGAAAAAATTGCCATCCATAAAGTTGGCGACGCGATCTATGAGGCCCGAAGGTAGGCTAAAAAGCCAGTCGACGGTTCCCGAAAGAAACTCTCCTGCGGAAGCCCCATTATAATAGGGGTTGTGATAAGGGGGGTACTGATATGGGGGCGGAGCGTCGCTGACGGTTCCTTGATCCGCAGGAATCGGTTGGGCCTGATACCTGCTCGGAGGCTGAGGCAGGCTTCCGTAACCTGGCGGCGTTGGGACGTAAGACTGGTCCACGGGGGGAGCCCCTTGTGGTACAGGCGATACTCCCGGCTGCAAACTTTGAGGTTGACCTTGCCAACTCTGGCCCTGCGCTATAGATGCCGTCATCAGGACCACTATCGAGACACCCAGGACGCGGTTGATAGCCATGATTTTTCTCCCCAACGGTCTTTATGGCAGAGACACTTAAACCGAAGCGGTAAGGATTTCAATCTTTTTCTGCGAAAAACGAGATTCGGAAGCGAAAAGTCTTGATCGTGAAAGAAAACGAAGATTCTTACAGTCGCTTATGATTTTTAACCT
Source organism: Desulfomonilaceae bacterium (assembly GCA_052146735.1). Classification (GTDB taxonomy): domain Bacteria; phylum Desulfobacterota; class Desulfomonilia; order Desulfomonilales; family Desulfomonilaceae; genus CAWBBA01. The sequence continues at coordinate 13,961 of JBKQMK010000128.1, forward strand.
GGTTAAATTAGATGCTTATCGTGTTAAGCTCAATCACTGCCCCACAAACGCACAAGATTGATTTCATGCTTTGCCGTGGCCTTTCCAATGAAGGCTTTGCTCCAAGAATTTACCTGTGCCGGCTTGCCTCAAATAAACAGAGTATCCTACGCCTGTCAAAAAACTCCTTGCACATCAAAATCTTCTCAACGCCGCGAATTTCTGTGAAAAAAAAAGGTTGACAGTCCGCCGGAGAAGGTATATGTCTTCCCGTCCGCGCCAAGGCCCCTTTTCCACTGTCGCACGGGGGTACCGTGGTGACACAGCACAGGGCGCTAGGCTCAGGTTTTTTTTGGCAATTAAGGAATAACGCGGGGGATGCTCTTGCCTATATGCATTCCAGTGATTATTTAACGTGGACGAAAGAAACTACCAAGGAGTCGCGATAATGTGGATGACCCGTGAAGAAATAGCGGCTGCAATGGGCATTGTCCCTAACAGTGTGAGGGGAAAGGTCCAGAAGGGCCAAATATTGAGGAAGGTTGAGGGGGGAAAGAATTATTATCGAATGGCGGACTCAGGCCCGTCACAAGAGAAAGTAGCTCGAACCGCCCTTCCTGAGCCTCCTCCTACGACGAGACCCATTCAAGAGGTTAAAAAGTCCAGACCGGAGGCACCGGGGGCGTTCAATCCCAAACAGGTCCTCCTGGATCAACTGGTATCTATTAAAGTGGGGCGAGGCATCGATGCCATCGAGAAAGGTGATGAAATTGATCTGGCTACGGGCGAAATCTCCAGAGAGCTTGATGCGAAGATCTCAATGCGGCAGCACAAGCAATTGAAAGAAATAGAGGAAGCTCTGGAGCGAATCAAGCATGGCGAGTACGGTACATGCGAGGAATGCGGCGAATCGATTCCTGAACAGCGGCTTCGCCTGTTCCCGTCGGCCAGACTGTGCGTACGGTGCCAGGAAGAGGCTGATTACTATGAAAAGATGAAGGATACCCAGGGTATCCGAGGCGGGACCTGGAGAGAAGAAAGTACCGACGCTGGTTATGTAAAGTCCTTTGAAGACTAAGTCTCGCGATACGCGGCCGTCGCTCCTAGGTACCGCATTTGGATAATCACCCTGCCGCCAGACCCGGCGATTCCGAAGCCCCTTTCACCATTAAGAACGCAAGTAGCTGGCAAAGGGCCTCATATGAGGCCCTGCATTTCTTTATTCACAGTGCAGGTTTGCTGCTTTTACTGCAGGAATCTTTTCTCGGCTTGCGACACCATTGTTCTGAACTCCTCCGGTAACTGCCCAGATTCAGTGGCATATACGGTAACCCTGCTCTTCCAGCTCATAAATGAGTTCGAGACCTTCTTTTTCCGAATCAACCGGGATCCACAATCCGAACCCGGTCACAAACAATTTTCCGTCATCGTTGTAAATCCTTAGAGGGCCGCTGGATACCCCGGTCGATTTTCCGGTCTTCTTGTTCTTTGTGTCCATTTGCCAGCCGAGTTTATGAATGAGCTTCTGCCCATTCATTCGTACGTACACCGAAACTATAGCACGAAGGGAATAAAAAGAAGTGCATGGAGGGAAATTCTTGACACATGCAAAATTTTCTTGGTACGCTTTCTTGCAATTTATGCCTATACTTATCAGACAAAAGAAAACGGCGGGACTTTGCGGCAAGAGGTCCCTGCAAATTTGCCTTCGCTCCTGGGAGATTTGAAGTCCAGGAATTTGCTTTCAGCCACCATGTCGGCCTGTGAGTCGGGGTGGGCAAAATGTTGGGGGTTCGCGCGCACCAATTGGGACAAATCCGAAAGAGTCTTTTGAATAGCGTTATGTTAATACGTATTGAAAATGGGGCGTTGGAATTGCCTTACGTTGTCAAGTAGTTGCGTAGGGGCACGGTCTCGCTTTCGTGGGACGCTCCTACTATTTGGTACCGTGTTTGAGCTTTCGGTGCTTCCTTTACTTTTGACGGACTGAGGTCCCCTCGTATGGATAAGGAGTTACGCCAATGAAGAATCGATGTCAGGGCTGGATGCTATTAATTTTCATCTCATTTCTAATCGTTCCGGCCATATCGGTTTTGGCTCTGGCCGACGACTTGACTGTCCACGCGCGGCGTGAAGCTTATTCACCCGGAGAACCTGCCGGCAGGTGGAGCGTTAATCTGAGGTTCAACAATCCGGTTTTCCCTTCGAACCTTGCCGCAGCAATTAAAGTGACAACTGACGAGGCCGCAGAGACATTCGAGATTCAAAGCTCCAGGGACCAGGAGAAGGCAACAGCTCCTGCACGGGAGTTCAGGCTCGTGCCGACCCTAATTTCCGAACGGCCGACATCGGTCAAAATTGTTATCAACAAGGGGCTCTCCGACGTCTCCGGCAGGCGGCTTCTTGCTCAGGATTTTACGTACCAGTTCTTGTCCATTGAAACCATGTCCGTGACAAACGTGGGTACGTTTTATCGGTCCAAGACCGATAAGGGCCTAAATCTGTCTTTAAGTGGAAACATCCCGGAAAGCGACCTCGTGGCCGCTCTGAAAATCACCCCCAACGTAGCTGGGCTGAGTGTTATTAAAACCGGTGGCTGGGGTTACCGCATCACGGGGGACTTTGAGTACGACCTTGACTACCTCCTGGAAATCTCTTCCGCCAGAGTCAACAACGGCCGTGCGATGCTTACGGCAGGAGAATTCCGGTTCAAGGGCCCGGGAATCAAGCCGGAGGTTTACCTGAAGACGGAACGGTCTGTGGTGGAACTTCGTGGCCGGCAACTGTTCCCGGTAAACCTTTCCAATGTCGGCAAAGTTCGCTGTCAGTTGATCAAGGTCCCGCCATTCCTGGCGCCGGAAACAGCCGAAGCCCTTAACAATAAGGTGGCTCTCAAACAACTGAAATTGAAGGACAAAACAGCGACCCTCAATAGCCTCGTTCGCACCGCCAAGATCAGCAACGTGTTCTCAGGCGAATACACCGAGGATGCCGATGCGTTCTTTGCTCCGGAGGCGCTGGACCACGTCTACAACTATTCTCTTCCCCTTTCTTTTAGAAAGAACTCTGAAAAGGGTGGGCTTTGGGTTGCAGTGTTTACCGATCCGGACGGACATTTCCGTGGAAGAGCGAAAAGACTTATTCAGATTACGGACCTCTCGGTCAGTTACAAGATGTCTTCCAAGAGTCTGCTACTGTGGGTGACCTCCATCCATACAGGACAGCCTTTGTCAGGAGTTGAGATTTGTCTGTCCGACGCTGACGGTCACAAGTACATCGTGGGTAAGACGGGTGACAACGGTCTGTTGTTCGTCAAAGACGGGCAAGAGTTCACTTCGTTGTCAGGCCTGAACGCCACGGGAACTGCTAAGAGACCTCTGGCCCTTGCCCGATTGAAATGGGCTGTCGCGGCTACCCCGTCGGATGCTTGCGGCATAGAATTGGAAACTCTCGCTCTGAAACCGTTCTCTATCACACAGACAAAAAGTTTGCAGGACAAGCCAGAGTCCCGAACCGGATACATATTCACTGAACGGGGGGTGTATCGCCCGGGTGACACAGTGAATTTCAAGTTTGTATCGAGAGATTACAAGGACAATCGCATTGTTTCCCCGGCTGGAGAATTGGCAAAGGTGGATATAGAGGGGCCCAGAGGAGATATTCTCTACACCAAAGAGCTGAAGTTAAGTGAGTTTGGAAGTTGTTACGACACTTTCCAAGTCAAGAGTTTCTTTCCGGTTGGCACTTACACCATAAAGGCGTCCGCTACGGCGAAGAGCAAACAAAGCCTCTTTACGAGGACCTTCATGGTCCAAGAGTTCAAACGGCCACGCCACTATGTTTCTCTGTCGATCAAGCAGGGGGAGCGGGTCGGTACCGAGTATATAGCTCTCAAGCGTGAGGACGCGTTTCTTACGGTTGACGTAAAGGGGCAGTATTACACTGGTGGGCCCGTCAAGAATGGGCGGATGCGCTGGAAGGCGACGCTGGTGCCCGTAGTCAACAAAGTTGAGGGTCTGGATGGCTATTTTTTTGGAAATGAAGACGACAAGACGCTATTCCTGGAATCCGGCGAATCAATGTTGGATCGGGATGGCAGTATCCGCTTGACAATACCCTTGGACCCACGTTTGCTCACCGGAATCTACGGCATAAATGTTTCGGCCACGGTATTGGATATCGACGGCGAGCCCGCTACCGAAGTGGAGACTTTTAACCCGCGGCCTCGCGTGCTTGTGGGCATTTCCAATCACCCGCGCCGAGTCCAATCCGGCTATTCAGCGCCGCTAAAGCTTATAGTGGTGGATCAAAACGGCAAGAAGATACCCTCGGGCAAAATCGAAGCCCAAATAATGCAGAAGAAATACTTTTACTCGCAGAAGAGGGATGAGGCAGGCAATCTCAATCCCAATTGGGAAGAAGGCTGGATGAAGACCCTGACTTCCCAGCAGGCCATTGTAAACGGAGAAGCGGACTTTCAATTGGAGCTGAACGACTCCGGTGATTACTTGATTGGCTTTACCTATGAGGACAAGAACGGACGATACACCAGCCAGACGCTCTTCAGCGTCGGTTGGGAGGATTACGATCAGTGGGCTAGGAGAGAGACGGAAAAGGACGTCCGTACGAGCAATGAGGTCCTTCTGTCCATGACCAAGAAAGAATACCGAACTGGTGAATCGGTCCGGATTCAATTCCACGCGCCTCGGCCGGTCAAAAAATGTCTGGTTACAACGGAGAGGGGTGGCGAGATTCTTGACTACCGCGTGATTGATGTGAAGGGGAATGACGGAAGTTACCAGTTTGAGGCCACGGAAAAGTTCCAGCCCAATGTGTACGTCTCGGTAATGGCCGCGGCAGGAAGGGACGGATTCCCCGTTTATTCAAGCCAGGTAGATACGGACATCCCCACTATCTATTACGGATATGCTGACGTGACCGTCAGAGGCGACATTCAAAAGCTCCGCCTTGATATCGATCCCGAAACGACCGAACTGAAAGGGAGACCCGGCGAAAAGAAATCCCTGACTTTCAAGGTGGCCGATCAAAACGGCAAGGGGGTTTTGTCCGAACTGGCGGTCTGTGTGGTCGATGAGGCGGTCCTGGCGCTTACTCGTTTTCAGACGCCGGACTTATCCTCCCTTACTAAATTCAACATCCCGCTTGCAGTATTTTCAGGAGATTTGCGACAGGCTTTGGTCAGTCAGGATTTGCTTCGCCTCTTCGCCACAAGACCTCTCACCGGAGGAGACGTGGGTACTGGAGAAATTGCGAGCACCCTCAAACTCCGGAAAGATTTTCGACCGGTGGCATACTTCAATCCCGCGGTCGTCACTGATGGGTCCGGCCATGCTTCAGTTGAGTTTCAACTCCCGGATTCCACGACAGCGTACCGCGTCTACGTGGTGGCCTCAGACAAGGGAGCAGGCTTTGTGTCCGGACAGCGGAACATGGTAGTGACGAAAGAGTTCTTCGTAGAGCCGTCAATCCCACGTTTTCTTATCCCCGGCGACCGGGTAACTTTTCCGGTGGTGCTCTACAACAAGACTCCCGACAAGGGTGATGTCCTGCTGAAGGCAGAGGGCTCCCCAGACCTGAGTGTGCAACTCCCGCAATCTTCTCTCACGCTGGAGCCTTTTTCCACATCATCTGTCAACGCCTTGGCCGAGGTAACCGGAGGAGCCGAAAAAGGCATCTTCCGCTTCCAGGGCGCCTTCACCGGCGCGTCGGGCAAATATGGAGATGCTGTAGAGCAACCGTTAACCATTCACTCCAGGTACATGCCGGTAAATCGTAACATAATGGGTAGTTTTACACGGCGGACCGACATATCGGCCGCGTTCCCGGATGCTTTGAAAGCCTTGAAGCCGGAGGACATAAATCCCGGAGATTTCAAGGCGAATCTGAGCTTCAGCACCACCAATTGGACGAGGATAGCGCCCGGCCTGAAATACCTCCTCCGATACCCCTACGGGTGCATTGAACAGACCAGCTCGGGGATAATTCCTCTTGCAGGCATACGGGATCTCACACGCTCGAAGGTCATCCCGGGCGTATCTGTGGAAGATGTGGATCGGTTCCTGAAACGGGGCGTCGAGCGGCTATTGTCCATGCAACTGGCCGGAGGCGGTTTTTCTTACTGGCCCGGTGAACTCAACTCTTCATGGTGGGGGACTATGTATGCCTCGTTTGCGCTGATCACGGCACACCAGGCGGGGTACGAGGTTCCCGAGGGTAGTCTGAAGCGTGCTCTAACTTTCCTCCATGAGAATCTTTTCAAGAAAAAGGAATCCGACCAATTCCACGGAGCGACGTGGACAAGGGAGCTGGCGCTCTTCAACCTTGCTGCGGGCAAAATGCTCACTGCGCAAGAACTCGAGCCTTTCTTCCAGGAATACGATTCATTGAAGGACGAGGGCAAAGCATTGCTTATTCTCTCGGCCAAGGAAGTCGGATATTTGCAGCAAGACAAGCTTAGAAAGATGGTCACACAGCTCAATCCCCGATTTGACCCAAGCCGTACCGATTATAATAATTCCAGTTTCCGGGAACTGGCAGTCTGCCTTATGGCGGCTCTGGAGACAGGGGCAGCATCCAAAGAGGCTGATTCCTGGGCGGGTTACCTCTTGAGGGGTCTGAAACCGGATGGCCGCTGGTCCTCCACCGCCGACACCGGCTGGTGTTTGTTGGCCCTCAGCAAATATTACCAAGGCAAGGAAACGAGAAAGGTTGGGCCGGTCCGGCTCCGGATAGATTATGGCGGTGAAAAACCTGAAGAGTTGGCAGTCTCTGACGCTGCCGCTTATCTGGAATTGGACCCACGCAAGCTGCTAGAAAAAGGAACCGTTCGCGTCGAGACTGATTCAAAACACTTGCTGAACTACGCCCTTTCCATAACCTATCCGGATGTGGTCACAGACCCCTCGCAACTCATCGCAGGGTTCACACTCCGAAAGAAGATGGAGAACCTGAATGGCAAGGAGGAAATTCGCTTGGGAGACGTGGTACGGGTCACCCTAGAGATAGGAATTACCCGTCCGGAAAAGGAGGGCCGATATGAAAGTTTTGAATATCTGGCGCTTGAGGATCCGGTCCCCGCGGGCTTGGTTCCTATCAATTCAGAGCTGAAAACAGAAGGAGTCGAAAGACAAAGCTCGACAAAGGAACGAGATTCCTGGCGCGACGGGTTTTACGATTTCACTCCAACGTACTTTGAATTTCGAGATGACGGCGTTCGAGTGTTCAAGAATCGCGCATGGTCAGGAGCATACCGATACTCCTACCTCGCCAGAGCTGTTGCAGAAGGGGAATTCTGGATGAGGGGCTCGCGCGTTTCGCTCATGTATGACCCGGATCGCTTCGGGAAAACTTTAGGTAAGAAAGTCACAATACTCCCGGTAGAGAAATAGCGACGGGTTAGAGGGTCCGGTCGCGCACCTTGTCAAATATCATTTTACCGCAGAGACCGCGGAGATCGATTATATGAATTCTTCTCTTCGCTCTCTGCGAACTCTGCGGTGAGATATCCCTTGCTTTCCTTGGTGAAGCTTCTTCCGTGCAAGTTAATGGTTACGATAGGTATGTCACCCCATTTGACTCAGGATCTTCTTGTGATTACAATAAAGCCGATGGACTTAGCCTAACAAAAAAGATCCGCACAATATGTGCGGTTTTAAGGAGAAAGAATGGGAATTCCAGCGCCAACCGAACTGATTTTGATCCTTCTGATCGTAGTCCTTGTGTTTGGGGGCAAGAAGATTCCTGAAATCATGGGGGGCGTGGCCCAAGGAATCAAGACTTTCAAAAAAGCCCTTGATACGGACGACACTCCGCCCACTCCGGCCCAACCGGCCCAGCCTGCTGCGCCCATTGAGGCCAAGCCGGTAGAGACGGACAAGTCCAAGGTGTAATCCGAATGAATTAGCAGACTGCCTCAAGGGAAGGATCTGCTTCTGCAAAGATAGGAACCGCTGTAATTGTAGTGCTCTGATGAGGTCACACATTCTCTCGGACCGGGACCTCAGCGTGGTGGTTGTGGCTGATGCATGTTCGACTCTCTATGAGGTCGAGTCGAACGAGACTCAACGGTGCGGGGAACACGAAATCAATTAACCTTCATCTGTCTGAGCGTTTTTCTCCAGTTCCTCCACGTAATTCTCATATTGTATTCCCAACATTTGGGCCTTTCTCATGCACCGCTTCTTTTGAAGCCGCAAAGTGATCACGTATCCGAGAGCCCCTGAAACGCTAGCCAGGATTGCCGCCGTCACGAGCCACCTGACGAGGATTTCCCATCCAAGCTGGATGAATGCCGCATGGACGTCCCAAAAATATGCCTTGTCAAGGACCGGATTCATGATCCTTTGGAAGACATCGAAGTTCATCGCGACCGGTCGCCCCAGCACAAGAGACCCTAACCAATAGTATCCATAATAGAGCGGTATAATTGTAAATGGGTTGACTATGCTTGAGACAGTGAAGGCCAGTATGAAATTGAACCGGAACAGCAGTCTCAGCAACCCGAGGCTGACGACGTGCCCGCCCATTGGGACACCGAATCCGATTACGAGTCCCAAAGATACGCCCGCTGCATCGAACCATGGAGGATGCCGCGAGAAGACCAGAGGGTCAACGACGTTTTTGCGAATTATCGCGCGGCTTCTAGCCCATAATCCCGTTGACGCCCCCCCTTGCTGTGCGCCGGGTTCGCTCGACTCTGTCCCTGCTTCGTCTGTCCGTCCGGTTGCCCGCGCGCGAGGCTCGACTGATTTGTCTGTCTTTGGATTGCGTGGACTATCGTGCAGGTCAACAGCGCTGCAGGTCATGACGCGCAGGCCCTCTAGTTCCGGCCGACCGGTGCTTTATGAAAAGTGAATAACCGCTCCTTCAGACACAAAGGAGCGGTTCAATGAGCTTGTTCCCACTATTTCTTGAGGGCAGCCAGCCGATCCGCAAAGCTCCCCTGAGTTTCCGTCTTGTCTCCGGAGACAGCCTTTAGGGCCTCATCTATGTTCTTGTCTTCCGAGGATTTTTCAGGAGAGAGGAGGGTGGCCTTCAAGCTGGCGGCTGCCGATTCAGCTCTCGCCTTGTCAGCCTGCCGGTTCATGGCCGACAAGGCCACTCCGAGGTTCGAGGTCTCTTGCCGAAGGCCGGCGAGCCGTTCGGCTTGCCCTGCGCGATCTTCGGCCCTTTTCTTTTCCATTTCGGCCCGCTGCATATCTCGTTTGCCGGCCTCGAGCTGCGACCTCGCGGTCTTGAGTTTTTCAGCAGCCATCCTGGCAAATTCCTCGAGTTCTTCCATCACGGACTTAGCTTCTTCCGCATCCTGAGCCTCTCGCTCCACCTCAGGCCGCAGCGTCTCTAACTCCTTGAGCAGCTTGTCCAGGCTTGCGCCCACGCTTTGCTCATCAGCTTGATTACCGGCGGCCTTGGCTGTTTCCATTTTTTGGTTCAGGATTTCCGCCGCCTGAAGATGCCGGTCGTAGTTCGCCTTTGCCGCATCTGCCTGTTGCTTATCCTTCTGAAATGTTTGCCGCGCATTGGCGGCTTCCCGGGTGATCTTGTCCAGATCTTCGATCATGGTCTCAATTTCTGCTTGAGAAGCCGCTTCCGGATCCCAGGATACTATTGCCTCTGTCAGGCTTCGACCCGCGTCACCCAATTTTTGCTTGCCTAGGTTTTTCATGAAGCCGAAAATTGTTCCCATCTCGTGGTCCTCCTTTGGGGCAAAAGAAACTTTTTTTCTCTTTCGAAAATAAAGACCGCCCGATTCGCAAACGAACCAAGCTAAAAAACCGTTCGGGACAACCGGATTCGCTTTCTCGAGACGCCACAGCTCATCTTTGCCATCCCGAATTCTACCGCGACAGGGCCGAACGGCTTAACCAAGGGCGCCTTCGACCCCGCTTACCTTCGTCAGATGACGTCTAGGGAGCTCGGATTGAGCTCCAAACCGATCAGCAAATGGACGAAGGCTGTGTCCGCATATTCATCGAGACCGACCAGCAGGTATTCATCCACTTTGTCATTTGCGTGGCGTCCGTAAAGCATAGCCGAGTGCTTGACCATCTCGGTCTTCTCTCCATCCGAATCAAAATAGAGTGTCTCTGAGAAGTCCACTGGGGGCACACGGGTTATTCGCTCCCTTCCTTCTCCTTCCTCCACAACTTTTTCAGCTCCCGGATTCTCCCACACGCGAGAGTACCTGGTTTTGTCCGGCGTGTCGAATACACTGTAACCGATGTACCCGGTATTCTCATTCAGCCAGAAATCCCAATCATCAGGGTACACAGTGTCAGCGGACCAGAAAAATTTGCATTCCTCGATGTCCTGATTTTCACCCACAACTATCTGAAGCAGATAATCCTGATCGTCCTGGAAGTCCAGGTAGAACCTGTGAACTGTCGATCTGAAGACCTTGGCGACACCATAGGCCGCCACCACGCCTCTTCCTTCGGGACGTCGAACTTTGATATCATCACTCCCCAAAAGAAAGTCAACTTCCGATATTTCAACAAAGGCACTGATCCTCAAGTGGAGAGGGAGATCTTTGCCAATGCCCTCTCCCTTCTTGCCTCCCGAGAATGCGCCTCTCAGATCCTCAGCCTTTTTTGCGGCCATCTTTTTCAACAGTTGAAGCGTGCTTCCCATTCCTCTCTCCTTAATCTGCAAGCTACTTATCGCCCCTCTAACCTCTTGCGCATGTCAACCTTTGCATCCATCACACCGAGCGAGAGAGCATCGAGGGCTTCTTGTCCGTACTTCTTCGCCCAGTCTGTGCGCAGGACCAGTACAGCCTGGATTGCCAGGGTCTTTACGTCATGGCCCCAAAACCAGCCTTTTTGAAGAGCCGGATAGGCATTACTTGGAATGTTCACGAACTGATAGATGTTATTCCCGTTTTCATCTTTTTTGCTGACCAAGCTCCGGTCATCCACAGCGGCCAGCTTAAGTTTCCCTGTCCGTTCCGAAGTCTCCTCAGCCTGTTTTAGGATATCACTGTGAAGTCCGCCGACGAACAGCATGGCCAGCTTGGGGCTTCGCTCCACGTCTTTCTCACTGGCGTCGTAACCAGCGAATTTTACCGGGATCTTCCTGTAGCGCCCTTGTTGTTGGCGCAGCCCTTCCCACGTCATGGATGTGCCGGAGCCCTCGGGGCCTATATAGACCGCCGTTTTGCGAGGATCTATATCTTCTATGGATTTGATGCCGCTATTTGCGTTCACAATCAGTTGCACCACTTCCTCATATAGTGTCGATTGCTCTGAGATCAACTTCCGACCCGGGAATTTTGTGCCCAGCATGGCCAATACATCGCTCTGAACAATCGCCATGTCAATGTCGCCGGATGAGATCAACCGCAGGTTCTCCATGGAACCGGCGGTAGTGCGGAGCTGTATGTCGACTTTGTCGGCCTTCTTTTTGAGAAGTTCGCCGAAGTACAGGTAATTGCCGTTCTTAGGCCCGGTGGCAAACCTTATGATCGGCTTCTCGGCAGATTTGTCCGCTATAGCGTTGGCAGCCACCGCCACCTCCGGGGGCACGCCCTTGGGCAGATAATTGGGATCAACCTGAGTGCCCTTCATGGTGGCAACCTGCTTGTCCAACGCGTCAAGCTTGCCCTTGAGTTCCGAATTATCCTTGGCCAGATTGTCCGCGTCTTTCCGCCAAGCCTGGTATCCCGGATCGTTGGAATGATTATAAGCCATCGCCGCATAATTTCGATCTCTGAAATGGTCAAGAATCATGAACCAGAACAGCGTGTCCCAAATGCCGTAGGACGGCGCCATCCCGTAGGCAAATCCCGGTGCTCTCCATCCCATGCCACGATAAAATGAATCGCGACGGTCATAATGGGCTCCATAGTCGAACCCTCCGTAATTGTGAACTTTTTGGTAAACTGGACTCGATTTGTAAGATTCCCAGGGCGTACTGCCTGCAGCTTTCTGGAATTTGCCCGTCTCCGTTCGATAGCTATCCAGGGATGCCTTCGCCTTTTCCTGCTTCACCTGCTGCACCATTTTTCGGTCGAACTGCGATCCGCCCTTGAAAGTGGATGAAGTCGCTGAACCGGGCGTCCCGCCTTTAGGTTTGGTGTAGCTGTCGGAAGACTGCTTTCCGGCCACAGCAGATGGCTTGGAGTAGGTTCCGGGCGCGCCAGCGCCTAAAGATGGCTTTGAGTAAGGTGAGGATGCTCCGGGCTGAAGTGAAGGCTTACCATAGGCGTCGGATGGTTTGACTGATGAAGGCTTGGTGTAAATTCCGCCCCCGCTGCGGCTGCCCCAAACGCTCCTGCTCGGTCCCGACGACCAACTCGATGAACTCCTGAAGCCGGAGCCGCCCATCCTGAAACCGCCACCCCTCTGTGCATCAACCACTGGGGCAAATGAGGCTGTGGCAGCCACGATGAACAATAGTGTGATCAACGAGGCGAGAACTCGGGTTTGCAAAGATTTCATTATCTGATCTCCTTTATGGGGACGACCCTTCTATTCTGGACTCATTTTGTTTGACAATCATATCATGTAAATTATCCGCTGCGGACATCGGAAGGCAATCCCTCTCTTGGAATAGTGCCTCCGCTGGCCAACCATTCACTCATACGCAGCGGAAGAGCAAGTCCTTTTTGTGGCGATTTGTGTTGAATTGATCGGCTCGCTGCGTTACATTACAACGCTTGTTTGAACCACTTCCACGTCTCATCTAGGGTAGGAGGTAGAGAGAAATGGCCGCTCGAATCCACAACTTTAATCCTGGTCCTGCAGCGCTGCCGCTCCCGGTCCTGGAAGAGGTCAAGGAAGAGTTCCTTGACTTCAAAGGTTCAGGAATGTCCGTAGCCGAGATCAGTCACAGATCGGCCCTCTTCGAGGGAGTTCTCAATGATGCGGTAAAGCGCCTGAAGCGGCTGCTGAAACTGCAAGACAACTTTAAAGTCCTTTTTCTCCAAGGTGGAGCAAGCTCGCAATTCTTTATGATACCGATGAACCTCATCCCCGACGGATCTGCCGCGGATTACATAAATACCGGATCATGGGCGAAAAAGGCTATCAAGGAAGCACAGATTCTCAAGAAGGCTCACAAGGTGATCGCTTCCAGCGAGGACCGAAACTTCAGCTACATACCAAAGGGTTTCTCGGTCAATCATGATGCCGCGTACCTTCATATTACCTCCAACAATACCATAGAAGGGACTCAGTGGTCGTCATTTCCCCAAACCGGGAACGTTCCTCTCGTTTCGGACATGTCCTCCGACATCATGTCTCGACCGTTCGACGCCGCTCCTTTCGGACTCATATATGCAGGCGCACAGAAGAACCTCGGACCGGCCGGTGTTACTGTTGTCATAATACGTGAAGACATGCTGGATCGAGCGTCCTTGGACATTCCGACAATGTTGCGTTACAGTACTTTTGCAGAGAAGAACTCGCTCTACAACACTCCACCGTCCGTAGCTGTTTATGTGGTTCAGCTCGTCTTGAAGTGGATCGAGGAGACGATCGGCGGACTCGGAGTGATGGAACGTCTCAACCGGGAAAAAGCTGATCTGATATACAATTTCATCGATAGTAGTGATTTCTATAAAGGCACTGCCGATGCCGACAGCCGTTCCACTATGAATGTAACGTTTCGGCTGCCGGACGAAGCTCTGGAAAAGAAATTCGTTGCAGATGCTCTGAGAGAGGGATTGGGCGGCTTGAAAGGGCACCGCTCCGTGGGAGGATGCCGAGCGTCCATTTACAACGCTGTGGGTATCGACGCGGTCCGTAGCCTTGTAGATTTCATGAAGGTGTTCGTCGAAAAGAACGGCTGATAGCAGGTCGCTTAGCATAGAGTGCGTCTGCATGTCCTTTTCCCAACGGCTTCCGTGGCCAAGCCGGTCCCGCGGCGGGATTGCCGCTACCGGCAGAGGCGGCACAACAGAAACGTCAAATGGTGCAAGTTCGCCTTTGAAAGAAACTCGGCGTGATGTATCTGTCTCGCGCATGGGCGGTCGGTTCAGAGAAATAGTCGGAGAGCCGACTGTCATTCGCGTACATCATCGGACGACTCCTGAAGCATAAGGCCGGGACCGGAGAAATGGTTTACAATATCTTAGTGTCGGACAATCTGCACCAGCAGGGGATTGACCTTCTGCGGCAACGCGAAGGCTTCCATGTGGACGTTAAGACCGGCCTGTCTACAGAAGAACTGAAAGAAATTATAGGGGCTTACCATGGCCTCGTCATTCGCAGCGCCACTGCAGTGACGGCAGACCTCCTGCGTCATGTCTCGCTACTCAAGGTGATCGGCCGTGCCGGAACGGGACTGGACAATGTGGACGTTTTCGCGGCCACGCGTCAGGGCATAGTCGTCATGAACACACCGGGGGGAAACGCTGAGGCAACCGCGGAGCACACCATAAGCCTCATTATGTGTGCCCATCGTCACGTTGCCCAAGCCGTGGCGTCCATGAAAGACGGTAAATGGGAGAAGAAGAAATTCCAGGGTCGGGAAATGGCCGGCAGAACCCTCGGGGTAATAGGCCTGGGAAAAGTTGGGAGCATAGTGTGTAAACTGGCCTCTCGCGGGCTTAAAATGAATGTACTCGGGTATGATCCGGTCACGACTGTGGAAGCCGCCTCACAGGCCGGAGTCAAACTTGTCTCGCTGAGGGACATTTTCAGCCGGTCGGACGTGATTACCGTACACACGCCTCTTAACGACGAAACTCGTGGAATGATTAATGCTGCAGCGTTCGAAAAGATGAGAGACGGGGTCATCGTCGTCAATTGCGCGCGAGGCGGGATAATCGACGAAAACGCACTTTTGGATGCCCTGGAATCGGGCAAGGTGGCTTCAGCGGCTCTGGATGTTTATTCAATCAGCCCACCGGGGGAGCATCCCCTGGTAATGCATCCCCGGGTTGTCAGCACACCTCATCTTGGGGCCTCAACAGGAGAGGCCCAGATCAATGTCGCCGTCGCGGTGGTAAAACAGATAATTGACTATTTGGAGAAGGGGCTTGTCAGAAATGCGGTGAACCTCCCGAGCATAGACCCGGCCCAAGGCGCCAAGATGGTCCCGTACCTCAATCTGGCCCAACGGCTGGCGCAATTCCTGGGCAGGCTTACTGCAGGCGGCATCGTGGAACTGGAAGTGGAGTACCAAGGTGAAATTGCGGCATGGGACTTGAGACCCTTGACTTATTCTGCGCTCGTGGGGCTGCTTTCCGGCTTTGAGGGTACGGATGTTAACCAGGTCAATGCGTCAATGATCGCGCAGGCGAGGGGCATCCGGGTCCTGGAAACAACGCTTAAAGAAAGCGAGTTACACGGGTCTTCCTTGGTGATGAGGACCAAAACATCGGAAGGGACTTCCCACATGGTACAAGGGGCCCTCATCCGGCGTATCGGCTACGAACCACGCATCATCGGAATCGATGGATTCGTGACCGAAGCGGTACCGGCAGGTCCTATGCTCATAGTTACCAATAGAGATGTTCCCGGGATGA
This sequence comes from Desulfomonilaceae bacterium, assembly GCA_052146735.1. GTDB lineage: Bacteria > Desulfobacterota > Desulfomonilia > Desulfomonilales > Desulfomonilaceae > CAWBBA01. Next base: position 29,430 of record JBKQMK010000128.1, read on the forward strand.
TTGCCGGTATGTCCGGAGCCTTGGCCGGCAGGGGAATCAACATCGCACAGATGAACCTGTCCCGAGATCGTGCCGGCGGCATGGCCATGTCAATAATCAACATTGACACCCCTGCAGATGAGTTCACTCTCGACAACATACGGAATATTGAGGGCATTATCAGCGTGAAGCAAGTAATTCTGGATTCGGGACCAGTTGCCGAGCCGGAGGCAGCTTCATAGTGTGACAACGTTTCCGCTTGAAAGCTATCGTAAACAGAACCGGCTCGATCAGTAATAAGAAAGGCATGACGGTTTGAGCACTTTAGTAATAGTGGGGACCCAATGGGGTGACGAAGGCAAAGGCAAAGTCGTGGACCTGCTTACCAGCCGCGCAGAAGTGGTAGTCCGCTTCCAAGGTGGTAACAATGCCGGACACACTTTAAAGGTTGCCGGCGAACAGATCATCGTTCATCTGATACCGTCGGGAATACTTTATCCCGATACTATCAACATCATTGCCAACGGATTAGTTGTGGATCCCGGCGTGCTCCTGGAGGAAAAGGAAACGTTGCGAAAGACGGGTCACTTTCTGAATGATCGGCAGTTGCTGATTTCCGAACGGGCGCACGTTATTATGCCGTATCACAAGCTTATCGACCAGGGCCGAGAAGAGATCCTCGGTAATGCCAAAATAGGAACCACCGGCAGAGGAATCGGTCCGGCTTATGAAGATAAGGCTTCCAGAATGGGAATACGGATGGGCGACCTTTTGAGACCCGACAGGTTGCAGGAGCGGGTTGTGGCAGCCCTGGAAGAAAAGAATTTCCTGATAGAGCATCGGTTCAAACGCCCGAGGCTGGATCCCAATCAGGTGGTGGAGCAGTACGTTGGCTACGGTAAGAGACTCGCTCCTCACATAACAGACACCGCGCATGTGCTTCACAACAAGATCATGGAAGGGAGCCGCATCCTCTTTGAAGGTGCGCAAGGGACGCTTCTGGACATCGATCACGGGACTTATCCATTTGTGACATCCTCAAATGTGGTGGCTGGAAACGTTTGCTGCGGTGCAGGCATCAGCCCCACTTCTGTGGAAAGAATATGGGGAGTTGTGAAAGCCTACTCTACACGGGTGGGGCAGGGCGGATTTCCTACCGAACTGAACGACGAGTTAGGGGAGAAGATCCGCGAGATCGGTGCCGAATTCGGGGCCACAACAGGAAGGCCCAGGCGCTGCGGATGGTTAGATTTGGTTGTGGTGAATCACAGCGTACGACTCAACGGTTTGACGGGAATTGCTTTGACGAAAATGGATGTGCTCACCGGCATATCTCCCCTGAAAATCTGCACCGGGTACGAGCTGGACGGTCAAGCCATAGACAGAGTTCCCGCGGATATTAAGGATCTGGAAAGGCTAGCGCCTATCTATAGGGAAGTGAAGGGTTGGGACAAGCCGCTTGATTTTTGCCGCTCCTTTGAAGACCTGCCCAAGAAAGCCAGGGATTACGTTGAGACCATCGAGCACTTGACGGGGGTTCCCGTTACACTGGTTTCAGTTGGCCCTGCAAGGGAGCAGAGCATACTACGCAAGTCACCATTCTGATCCGGAAGCCGCCAACCGGTGGGTATTAAAATAAGCCCGTCGTCACTCATTCTTTTGGAGGTGGCATTGACGCCCTATCAGTCACCTGAAGTACTCACAGCCCTTACAAAAGGCTGTGAGTTGTCGTCTATTGGCCTCCTAGCCGCCGAATGACGGGTGTATGAACTCCACCCTATCCCCTTCTTTTATCGTGATGGTTTTGAAATCCTTTCGGTAGATGAAACGGCCGTTGATCTCAACTATAACCGCCGGATCGTCCTCTTTGCTACTGTCCAGCAGTTCTTGGACTGTGAGTTCGGGACCGACAAAGTCCTCGGCAAAACCGTTGAATATGAATCTCAATTCACGAGCCTCGGCGGGAGCTCCCCATGGCGGTCTATTGTAGTAAACCTACCTACCGTGCCAGGCGAGCGCGGGAACGCCTTCTTTTGCGTGAGTTTGCCAAAAGTTTTGAACATATTCAGTAGCCGCTTTCCAAATATTTAGTAGGGCCAGGCGAATCTGCCCGGCTGAATTGGTTAATTTCTCTGAGGATAGTGCGCAGGCGCGGAAGCCCTGCGGGACGCCGGGCTTCCTGTCTAGAAAGATTGTTCTTCGCAATCGGACCGAACCTTTGGCAATTGCTAAATAAGTGCTTGCTGGCCAGTGTCCGGTTTTTTTCTTTCCGTCTATTCTTTCTCCTTTTTGGCCCTGATGGCCATGTAGAGCCTCTCCGAGTTACAGGGCAATTCGGTTACCCTCACGCCCGTGGCATCATAGATGGCATTCAGTATCGCGGGGATTGTAGGCATGATTGCGCCTTCGCCGACTTCTTTTGCACCGTACGGGCCGTTGGGTTCATTGGATTCGACAATGATACTCTTTACATTTGGCATGTCCAGGGCCGTGGCGATGCGGTACTCGCCTAGAGACGCATTCACGATTCGGCCGTGAGAGTCGAATTTCACCTCTTCAAAGAGACACTCGCCTAACCCCATGGATAGTGATCCCTGCATCTGTCCCTCAACAGAGGTGCGATTTATGGCGAGGCCACAATCATGGGCATCGGTCATGTCGTCAACGGTGACTTGTCCAGTCTCGAGATCCACGGTGACCTCCACTACCTGGGCTGAACACCCATAGGCAGGTGAAGTGCCCACCGCTGCTCCTTTGTAGTCTCCGCCAAGTCTGTGAGGTTTGTACTTTCCAGTGCCCACTAGAGTTCCACCCTTTAAATAGGCCAGACGAGCGGCTTCCCTGAACGTAAGATACTCGCCGGAAGGCGGGTCCGTCCAGCCGCGGTGCTCTTTTATATATAGCGTGCGTATCTTCTCGAAGTCCCCAGGACCCTCATTGATGCGCACTGTTCCGTTTCGGAAGCTGATGGACGCCGGGTCGCACCCCATTGCTTCAGCCAGGTAATCGACAATCTGTGTGCGCACGTGCTCCGCGGCTTCTTTCGTCGCATGACCGGTCATCAGGGTTTGACGGCTGGAGTATGCCCCAAGGTCTACGCTCAGGTCCGTATCCCCTGATACCACCCTCACATTGTCGAGGGGAATGCCAAGAGTCTCGGCCGCGATCATTGCCATGGCTGTGTCTGACCCTTGGCCTATCTCTGCCGACCCGGTCAGAACGTTCACGATCCCGCCATCTTCGCTGACCTTGATCACGACCGTTGAATGGTACGTGTCCGACCGATAGATGGGATAACCGGCTCCGGAGACAAAGAAACCGCAGGCCATTCCGATTCCCTTGCCTTTTGGAAGCTTCCCTTTCTTGTTCTTCCAGTCCGAATTATCGCGCACGGCCTCAACGCACTCTTTCATGCCGAGGCTTGACATATCCAACTGGTTGATCGTCATGTCCCCTGTAGTCATGATATTCTTGAGGCGCATTTCTACAGGGTCGATACCAAGCTTTTCCGCGGTCATATCCACAAGCTGCTCGAACGCGGCCCTGTGAGCCACTCCGCCATGGCCTCTCTGTGCCCCGCAAGCCGGCCTGTTGGTATAGACCCGATACCCGTCGTATTTCATCGCTTGCAGTTTGTAAGGCCCTCCAAGGAGCGACCCCGAGTAGTACACTGTCGCAATGCCGAAACTCGTGTATGCTCCGCCGTCCAGGACGGCCTTGTTCTTGAGCGCCACCATAGTGCCGTCCTTCTTCACTCCCAAGCTCATCTCCGCGTAAAACTGGTGGCGAGCCCGGCTGTGCAGGAAGACCTGCTCTCTGGAATACGTCATCTTCACCGGCTTCCCTGTGAGTCGCGCGAGCAAAGCTGAACTCATCTCCAGTGGGGTCGCCTCACACTTGGGACCGAATCCGCCCCCCACATACGGCTTGACCACTCTGACATTCCCCACGGGGATTTGAAGGACCATAGCCACGGTTCGCATTACGTAATGTGGGACTTGCGTTGACGTGTGCAGGGTGAGCTTGCCGTCCAGGTCAAAGACCGCCAGACAAGAGTGAGGCTCAATAAAAGCCGCATCCTGGCGTTTGTTAAGAAAAGTGTGATCCACCACCAGATCGCACGCAGCAAGGGCCGCGTTCGTGTCCCCAAACTCTTGATGCACTTCGGCAGTCAGATTGCCCGGGAATTCATTGTGTATCTGGGGCGCACCCTCTTTCATGGCCTCGAACATGTCGAAGACGGCCGGAAGCTCTTCGTAATCCACCTTAATTAGACTGAGCGCCTCCTGCGCGGTGGCCTGATCAACGGCTGCTAAAGCAGCTATCTCATCCCCAACATAACGGACCTTGTCATGAGCGAATAAAGTCTCGTCGTACCGAGCTGGTGAGACCCCGTATTTTACCAGTCCCGCCTCTTTGGCCGTAATCACGGCCTTGACGCCAGGCAGCTTGAGGGCCTTGGAAGTGTCGATATGAAGAATCTTTGCGTGTGCGACAGGGCTCTGGAGTATCGCGGCGTAAAGCATCCCGGGCATGCTCAGGTCGTCCGCGTATTTCGCACGACCGGTTGCTTTCGCAGGAGCATCCAGCCTTGGGGCCCTCGTATTGAGAACCTGGAATTTTGTCATTTCAGGATACCTCCATTCCCTCAATCGTCTTCACGGCTTCTTGTACGGCTTCAACAATCTTCTGATAACCAGTGCAGCGGCAGAGGTTCCCCGAGATCGCTGTACGAATCTCAAGTTCCGTCGGCTTTGGATTCGTGTCCAAGAGGGCCTTGGCTGACAGGATCATGCCTGGTGAGCAGAATCCGCATTGAATGGCTCCCTTATCCACAAACGCCTGCTGAATTGGATGCAGTTTACCGTTTTCAGCCAACCCCTCGATGGTGAGGACCTCCCGCCCTGCCGCCTGGACCGCAAGCACCAGACACGAATTTACGGGCATGCCGTCGACGATAACCGTGCAGGCTCCGCAATCTCCAAGACCGCAGCCGTGCTTTGTCCCTGTCAGTCCCAGATCATCGCGCAAGAACTGTAAGAGGGTCTGGTTAGACTCCACCGCGGCTTCAACCGGCTCCCCGTTAACGGTCAATTGGATTATGGTCTTCATCGTGTTTATCTCCCCGGAATCAAAGTTCCAAGCGCCTGACGGTTTACGGCTTCCAGGAGCGCGCCTGCTCCAACGACGCTTGCAGTGACTTTCTTGTAAGGACTTCGATCATCATGCACCTATATTCCATGGTGCCTCGATGATCCGTGATCGGACTGCACATGCCCACACCCACTTCGCCCGCTCTCCGGAACAACTCTTCCGATGGTTGCTGACCAATCAAGAGTTCTTCGGCAGCGAATGCACGGACCGGCGTTGGAGCGACCGCTCCCAGGGCGATTCGCGCGTTCAGAATGGGACCATCGGGGGACTTAAGGGTGATCATGGTGGCCACGTTTACCATTGAAATCTCAAGGGTCTTCCGTGCGCCGAGCTTTATGTAGTGGCCGCCGCTCCAGGGTGGGGGTGTCTCTACGCTGATTGATACCATCAGTTCATTGGGCTCGATCAGTGTGTCCCCCGGTCCGCGGAAAAAATCGCTGACCGGCACTTCGCGCTCAGCAGCGCTGCTCTTGAGCTTTACGGTCGCGTTCAAAACCATGCAAGCAGGGGGAAGATCCGCGGCAGGTCGCCCGTTTACAAGGTTGCCACCTATGGTGGCCCTATTTCGGATCATGGGGGCCCCCAGTTTTCCTGCAGCTAGAGCCAGCGGTGTGAATCTTTCCCTTAGCAGCTCATGGCGTGACAGGTCCGCCGCGGTCACTGCCGCCCCAACCGTTACCGCATGGCCATTCCGAGGAATGATGGCATCCATGCCCGGCACACGAGCGATGGAGATAATGTGGGCGGGCTTGTCGATCTTGAGCTTCATCTTGACCAGGAGGTCTGTCCCGCCCGCCAGCACCTTGGCGTTGCCGCCGAACTCAGAGAGTAGGTGCAAGGCCTCTTCAAGCGTGGAAGGTTCGTGATAGTCAAATTTTGGCAGGAGCATATCTTTTTCCTCCTGTGAATGTGAAAGAAAAGTTGAAGGTTTTCAGGTTGGAAAACACAGACATAAGCGCTCGTCTTGATTCGCTGCCCAAGAAGCCGCCGACGCCTGCTGGCAGCATTCTTTTACCTATGGGGCGCTGGCTTCCATGACGGCCTCTATACCGTAAGAAGCCAGCCACCGGATCAGTTGTTCGCTGGTTTTTCGTATCTGATCGTCCCGAAGCAAACTCTCGTCTCCACCCTCATCCGCGTACGGCGGACACCGGAAATACAACCAGTCCACATAGCCACCAAAAGGCGTTCCATCTGTGGGCCTATTGCACGCCATTATGCCGCGAGCGATTTGGACGTCAACAGGAACAACCACATGATAATCGTCCTCCTTGGGAGACACCCCTATCCATCCTTCGTTGCCGGACCGAACGGGCAGAGTTGCACGGCCAACATCCTGGACCTTTATGCGCAGCATGGGACGGCCTGGATCACTTTTCTGTATTAGGAACTTGTTTTTAGCATAGCTGCCAAGGAAAATAGTGTCAAGCGATAATGTAGCCAGGGATGAAAACCATTTGACAATCACTCTTCGAATGGTTACAACTCATGTCAGTTCATCATCATGAACAATTCCGTACTACAGGGAGAACGCAGTTACTCTCTCAAGTAAATCAAAACCAAGTCGGCCTGTCGAATCGAACTTGCGCGCGTTGATGATCTCGCAGGCTCTCCTCTGCTGGGAACGGTACGACCCCACGTCAGCTCGAGGGATCAGACTGAAACGGGCGTAAGTTGCGCCGTGTTTGGCTTGAACTTGGCACAAGGTGAACCGCGGTGAGCAGCGCACTTCATTCAAGTTACACTAAATACTCGGCTCCGATCGTATTCAAAGCCATGCGGGTTTTGAAAATGATCCTCACAGCATCGCGCAATCCAGGAATCAGTGAGATCGCGGCTAAACTATCGTTGGCCAAGTCCACCACTCACGGGATTCTCGCTGCTCTTGAGGAATCAGGATGGGTGCTTCGTGACCCTATTACCAGGAAATACACCTGCGGCCATGCGGTCAAGGATCTCGCGGGGAACGCGACGGTGCGGGTACCTCTCGTGGACCAGGCGCGACCCTACCTCGAGAAGCTGGGGGCGGAGTTGGACGAAGACATCTTTCTCGGAATCTCCACAGGCCATCAGCTACTGATTTTGGACCAGATCGAATCGTCCAAAGAACTCAAGATGAGGGCTCGACCCGGAACCCGAATTTCCATTTTTGCCGGCGCTGCGGGAAAGATCTTCCTAGCAAATGACGATCCGGAGGCCGTATCACGGCGCATTCGCTCTCAGGCACTGCCGAAATTCACTCCCGATTCGATCACAGACCCTGATCGGTACATGGCAGATTTGGACAAGGCGCGGGCCGAGGGTGTGGCATGGGACACGGGGCAGTACCTCCCCAATGTCTGGGCCGTAGCGGTACCGATTTTTTACGGTAAGAAGAAGAGGAAGCGCATGGTGGCCGGCTTCTGGGTGGTAGGCCTCGATTCAGAACTGAGCGCGCAGAGGATCCAGACCGCGAAGAATCTTGGTTGCCGGACCGGCGAAGCTCTGTCACGGCTTATAAGCAATCATGGTGAGACACAAGGGGAATGAGCGTGGCCATCACATTGCCACGCGACCTTATCCTAGCCTTTCCGGAGAAACCGCTCTTCAATCAAGTCGCACAAAAGTTCAGGCTTGTTGAGATCGAAGACCGGGATAGTGGCCGGAGGATGTGTAGGATCACCAGCAATTGCAATGAGGTTCTCGTCTGCCCTACACAGTAATTCCCGGTGCAGTTCGCTCCTGAAGACCTCTATCTTCGGGTGAATCTCACGTTTGTATCCTTCCGTGATTATCAGGTCCACTCCTTGGATGAACCTGTCCCTGATTTGGGCCAACGTGTGATCATGGTCTGTGTCCACCACGAGCGCCAGTTTGGTCGGGGACGAGATGACCGTCACACTTGCCCCTGCCTGCTTGTGCCTCCAGGAATCCTTCCCAGGATGGTCGATCTCAAAGCGGTGAGCATCGTGTTTTATGGTGCCGATCCGGTATCCACGTGACCTTAATTCCTTGACGAGCTTTTCCAGCAGCGTGGTTTTCCCGGAGTCCGATTTTCCTACTACGGAGACGATAGGAATCATTCAAAGTCCCTTCAGAGCAAGGTGTCGTGGCCAAGTGCCGAAATAAATCCCACCGCTAAGTGCTTTCCAAACTTTGTAGCATTTTTCCCGCGAGGCTGGAACATTGACGATAGGAACCGTCAATGGTAGGTTTTGACGTGAATCCAAGGCTGAGCACTGTTTGAGCAGAGCTTTCCGGGAAAACTTCTTTTGTCGAAAGATTTTCCCCATCCGCAGGGTTCGAAAAGTCCTTAGACCTTAAAAGTCTTTGTGGAGAGCTTCATGTCGTTACAGGACAAAATTCTTCAAGTCGTGACCCAAACTCACGAAGCAGCCCGGGAAGCAGCCAACCTTTCCATGACTCTCAAGGAAAAGATCCTGGTGGAAATGGCGCGCAAGCTAAGGGACAGTCGGCCGTATCTCCAAGAAGAGAACAATAAGGACCTGGAAGCCGCTCGGACCAAAGGCCTTTCTAAAGCTATGCTGGACAGGCTGACCCTTTCCGACAATGTGATAGAGCAGACCGCGGCCGGCCTTGAAGAAATTGCCGCATTTCCCGACCCAGTTGGTGAGATCGTGCGCATGTGGAATCGACCGAATGGAATGAGGGTCGGACGTATGCGCATACCGCTAGGTGTGATCGGCATCATTTACGAATCCCGGCCTAATGTGACGGCAGACGCAGCGGCCTTGTGTCTCAAGGCTGGGAATGCAGTGATCCTGCGTGGCGGCTCGGAGGCTTTCACTTCTAGCAAAGCCATAGTGGGCCTATTCAAGGATGTGTTGAAAGAAAATCACGTGAACGAGCAAATCGTCAACCTGCTTCCAACTACAGACCGGGAAGCCATACTATACATGCTCAAACTCGAGGACTTGATCGACCTGATCATCCCGCGCGGCGGCGAGGAGCTTATACGTTTCGTGGCTGAAAACTCACGAATCCCGGTTATCAAGCATTATAAAGGTGTCTGCCACCTATATGTGGATGCCGCAGCAGACCTGGACATGGCGGTCAAGCTCACCGTCAATTCCAAGGTTCAGCGGCCTGGCGTCTGCAATGCTCTGGAAACCCTGCTCGTCCACAAGACAGTCGCCGACCGGTTCCTCCCGCAAGTAGCCGAGAAACTCACCGAAGCCGGAGTGGAACTTAGGGGTTGCGAAAGATCGCGAGTTTTGGTCCCTTCTATGACTCCTGCAACCGAGGACGACTGGTACGCGGAGTACCTTGAGCTGATCCTGGCGGTGAAGGTGGTAGACGACATTGATGAAGCGATTCGGCACATCGCCAAATTCGGTTCGCTTCATACCGAATCGATTGTGACCAAAGACTACGCGGCCTCACAGAAATTCCTCAAGGAAGTGAATTCCTCCTCTGTAATTGTGAATGCTTCCACACGCATGAGTGACGGGTACGTGTTCGGACTAGGGGCTGAGGTGGGGATCAGCACGACCAAAATCCATGCTTACGGCCCTATGGGAGTGGAAGACCTCACTACGACCAAGTTCATCGTCCTGGGTGACGGACAGGTCAGGGAGTAGGAAGGAATTAGTCGGAGAGGCAGCCGTAAGAATGTAACCGGGGAGGTGCTTTTTGCAAAAAGCTCCTCCCCGGGCCCCTCCGCAAAAACTCTTAATATATAAGAGGAAACAGCCATTGGGTGAAATTCGCAGCACCTTAGATCTGATTATGGACAAGACCCGGGGGATGTCGCTATCCCAGGAGGAGAGGGAAAGCCTCCACTTGCAGGAACTCCGGAAACGGGCCAACGGATTTAAGATAAGGCTTCTGAATGATCCGTCCAGGGTGGATGAGATACTTGCCACGCTCGACAACCAGCTGGAAAGCGATCGGCAGGTGCTCCACTCTCTCCTCTGGAACGCGATGGTGGAAACCCTGCCAGCGGACGAGGAGATACTAAAATGCTTGCACGTAATGGAACTGCTTCCGGCCGGTAAGGCTAAGGCCGCGACATTGCACGAACTACGCGCCTTATTCAAGTCCCGGTTAAAGGCCAGAGGCGAAGACCGAAAGAAGGTCCTCGCTCGAGAGAAGAAAAAACTCGCCGCGGCCGGAATTTCCGGGAGCGCGGTCATTCCCAAAATTCCGAAGGGATTGGGCGCGGAGCAGGGCTTTGAGGAGGAGTGGGGAAAGTTAAGAAGGGAACTCCTGAATGATAATTCGAGAGGGCGTAAGTGATTCCATCCGGCTCAGCGAAGCCTATTCCATCTGTAAGGCCCTTGTTTATAAGGGGGCCGGGCAGGATTGCGTTACGCAACAGCCTGGCAGGTCGGTCCGTGAGTAATGGGTTCCAATTCTCACGGATTTATTCGCCGAGAATCAGGCGACCGATTTTGGCGTCTCTGAAGATTGTCAAAACTGCCCCATTCTGCTAGGGTCTCAGTAGGTTACCCCCGTTTTTAGAGTTTCTTGCAGGGGAAAGAGGTTTTTCATGCAAGAAACTGTCCTCTGGAAAATTTGCGGAACAAAGGACCACTCATCTCTGTAGGTCGATGTGACCGTTGTTCGCAACGGACAATCGGGGTACGGAGAAGAGCTTTAGCTATACCAGCGAAAGGGAATTCAACTCCATAGATGGTTCTTCCTATCGCAGAATCTGCCGATTTATCACCACAGAGGACTATCGGATTGGCCTCCCCTGGATCAAGGCCTGCCCTCGGTCCGTGGGCAAATTCGCTGCTACTGTTGGGAGTGACCTTGTACTTCGGCTACGCGCTTGCAGACATTTCGAGGAACGTTGAAAACTCTGTGAGCTACATGTGGGATTTTAGGATGTACTACTTTTCGGCCAAGGCTTATGCAGCCGGGCTCAACCCGTACAGCCTCTCCGACGTGCAAGGCATGGCTGGGGAAAAGGTCCTGGAGTTTTATTATTTTCCTCTGTCTCTCCATTTCTTCAAATTGTTCACGTATCTACCTTACAAGGAAGCCGCACGTCTTTTTATCCTTATTAAGTTTGTCTTAGTTATTTATCTCATGTTTCTGTGGCACCGAGACTTTCTCGGAAAGAGCATGGACAGCCTCTTCGTGCTGTTTTGCCTCTTGGCTTTTAACTCGGCTATGTACATCGACTTCCGGGCAGGAAATGTTTCTATTATTGAGCAGGCCTTCATGTGGTCCGCTTTTGCATGTTTCATTTCGAGGAAGTTAACCTCTTTCGGTATATTGTTGGTGGTAGGGGCTGTATTTAAGGCTCTCATATTGGTTTTTGCCGCGCTGATCCTGCTCTCGGGGGGCCGGGACAAGTACAGGGCTGCGGCCGTCACCTGCACCGTGCTAGCGTTGATTGTGATTATCGAGTGGCTCGTTGACCCAGAACTGACAAAGCAGTTTGTTTCCCACGCTCTAAACATCGTAGACGTACCCCAGGACCACGGGATAGTGAATCCTTCCGTGTTTTCGTTCCTGGTCGATGCAGGGAGGGCTCTTGCCCAGGTTTTCCGAATTGAAGTACCCCTGGGAGCGTTCCGACTCATTTATGTGATCTGGATAACTACGGTAGCAGCCCTGAGCTGGAAGTCGTTCAAGAGACTTGACATGACCTCCGAGGAACAGAGGAAGATAGCCGTGTACCTCGCGTGTCTATTTTTTGCCTTAATCGCGGTGCGTTTCAAGGATTATTCTTTTGTCTTGCTTTTAGTTCCGACCTACGGCCTTATGCTAAGCGCCAATTACGTTGGATCGTTTGTTTTTCTGTTCATTTTATCCGCCCTTTCCGCCGAGCGGATCGCATTGCCAGGGCTGGACGTGGTGGTCTGGTTCACCTGGAACTATTACCCACTCTTTTTGGCCTGCGTGGTATGGATTTTTTATGTTAGTCGTCCCACTGCGACGGAGTTGGATGTGCACAGCAAGGGCATTGCATGATACCAGCACCGCAGTTGGAATACGATAGAAGATGATCGTTCATCGCGCAGAGCACCGAAGATTCAGTTTCCCCTGCATTTTCCTCAGCTGAGGCATAGCGTATTCGCGTCTGTGACAGTGAAAACGATACTGGCCTGGTCGGGTGCCTCCCTTGGCTGATGCGGTGTGGGCTAGCCGTTTTTCCTCTCTGCGTTTTCGGCGCACTCGGCGGTAATCCCGCGCGTAACGCGGGACTGATGGCTCGCTGAACGGTTACCATAAAAGATGCTTCCCCCGCTATACGGGGGAAGCATGTGGTGGGCTTTCAGGCTGGGCCGGTGACGACGTTTATGAGGCGGGGGGCGGCCGTTTGATGATTATGGGAGTTACGAAAACGAGGAGTTCCTGGAGCTGCTTGCTCGTTGCTTTGTTGGTGAAGAAGAGGTTTACGACAGGAATGTTCATCAGACCCGGCCACCCATCCCGAGAGTTGGTGTTCGCATTCCTTATTATTCCACCTATTACCGCAGTCTCTCCGTCCTTGACGATCATGTTGGTTTCAGCTTCTTGCGTCGAGATGACTGTGCCCGTGACCGTAGGTAAGGCTGTCGGCGAGTTGTCGGTCATCTTTATCTTCAAATTGATACGGCCATCGGCATATATCTTAGGTGTTACTTCCAGGAGAAGGTCCGCGTCAACCAACTGAGTCTGCGTCCCGTTCGCGGACACGGTCGAAAAGGGGATTGTGTTTCCCTTCTTGATGCTGGCCTTCTGATTGTCAAGGACTTGGACCTTGGGCCGGGCAATTACCCTCGCATCGTCTGTGTGCTCGCCGAGATTGATTCGCATGTCCAGTTCAGTAATGTACTGGGTTCCCAGGAGACCGAATTGCATTCCCAGGCCCATAAGGTTCCCAAGTCCGGTCACCGACGCGGGAAGGTTGACCGCGAAAGTCGAGGGGATATTGTCTCCTGCCGTAGTTTGTCCAGTCGCTGTATTGGCTGTGGGGCCGGCCTGGTTTCCGGTGATACCCCAAAAGGTGGTTTTACCATCCACAATGGGGCCGTTCTGGTTGTTTCTGCCGCCCCACATGACACCCAGGCCGCGGGCCCAGTTTCTGGTGGCCTCTACGATGCGACCCTCTATGAGAACCTGGGGGGTCGGTATGTCCAGAGTAGCGATGACCTTCTTCATCTGGGCAATTCTCTCTGCGGTGTCCTTGATGAAGATCATCCGATTGGGGACGTCCGGCGCCAGCATGTTGTTGCTAGTGATCGTTATAAGCTCTTCGCTCGTGCCTGGAGGGAGCGCCCTAGCCGGGCCTGGACCGCCCACCGGTCTCATCGCCAAACTCTGTTGAGCGAGACCCTGTCTTGCCGTGCCTGTTGCGGTAATCTGCTGCTGTCGTTCCTGAGCAAGAACACTTGAGGGAAGTCCGGGGGTTGATGACGGTAGGGTTGTCCCACTCGATCCAGCAACTGCCCCGGGTGCGGCCGTGGCTATCCCAAGAGCCCCACTCGCGGCTTGCTGCACCAGGGCAGCCCGCCGCGCTCCGGCGCACTGCAGGTTGAACATGCAATCCAGGGTATCCAGGATATTGACAGGGTTGGCGTAGATCAATTTCACGGTCGCGTAGTAGAAACAGACCTCTCTTCGCTCTCCCCTCTCTTTAAATGAAACGCACCCTGCTTCTCCGTACTCTTCCGTTTTCGTGTCATCGGCGCGTTCGTCCAGACCTGCCTCTTTCTTTTCCAGTTCTTTCAGCGCTTTTTCGCTGGTATCCTGTTCCTTCTGAACCTCTTTCGCGATATTGGCCAGACGCGTATCGACCTCTTTGATACGTCTTTCGTACTCCTTGAGCCTTTCTGCCTTATACTTCTGCATTTCAAGTTTGCTACCGACCCGCATTACGTTCCCCATCATCTCGCGATCGAGGTTATGGGTGTTGAGAATGGTGTCGATAACCTGCCCCAGGGGTACTTGAAATAGCCGTACTGTCGTGGTTCCCGTCACTTCGTTGCCAACAATGATGTTGATGCCGGCCTGCTCTGCAAGCAGCCTGAATGCGTTTCTAAGAGAGATGCCCTGAAAGTCCATCGTCACGGGTTTGTTGAATATCTCGGGGTCGGTCGTTACCTGGTATCGTTTGAGGATCTCTGTACGCTGTTTTTGGAGTTCTTCCTGTTGTTTTTGCAGGGACTCTATGTTTCGCCTACGCGTATCATTTTCCTTGCGAACCTCTTCCTCTCTCATGATGCGGAAGGCTTGCATGCGAGTCTCGCGGCTCTGTTCGACGGTCTGGCGCCCTGCCAGGTCGCCCGTGCCGGGTGCTCCCGCTACTGATTTGCGGTCCGGCGAAGCTGAAAAGCGCGGAGGGGGAAAGTCGATCATTAGCACGCCCTTCTGTTTCTCCACCTGGTAGGGTACCGCATCTTTCAACTGGATGAAAATCGTCTGCGAACCTGGCACGATCATTTCCACCGATGTAGAAAAGAGAGCTGTTTTCAAAGGGTTCTGGTAGGCTTTGGGTATTTCCGCATTGACCAGGTCCAGGCGGGCCTTGGTCGGAGAAACTTTGTTCAGTCGATAATCCAGATTATCCCCTCCCCTGACGATCAGCCGGGCATTGTGACCGACCTGTATGAACTTGAGTTCCGTTATTTCCTGAACCACAAGCCTGGGGTCAGGCGTGGGGGGCGTAACAGGGGGTCTCACCTCGCGAACCATCTGTGGATCACGACCTGGCCTCTCAGGGGCGGGTACATCCCGAGCCGGCGGGCGGCTTGCATCGGAAGGACCTTCGGACGGCTTGCCAAGAGGACCGGAAGACTGGGGTCTGTTGAGATCGATGCTCTGAGCCAGCTTGACTTCCTTGAGGGCGGGGTGTTTTGCTTTGGACTCGCCGGCACTCTTGTTCCATGATCCTTTTGCTCCTTCGACTGCGGCCTTTTCCGAAGTCAAACCTGGAGCTTTCTTCTCGTTTCCCGGGGCTTTGGCCGCAGCGGTAACGAAATCCGGGGCAAGAGGAGCGACAAGAGAAGACTTCCTCGAGCCGGCATTTTCAGGCGCGGCCTGGGCCGCAGGCGCGGATGCCGCTAACGAATTGCCGAAGATAACAAATACCTGATTTTCCCCGCGTCTGACCTGGAACGCGGGAACTGGGCGGTTCTGAAAATCCACTACTACCCGGACATTGGATTTGTGGTTACTCACACGGATTTCGTGAATCTCTTCCTTGTCGCCGGTTATCTTGGGCGGTACCTTGCCGACCGTCATGTTCTCAAAGTCCATGACTAGTCTGTTAGGTCGGCCGATGACACGCGCCAGGTGCTTACCCACAGTGCCCTTGGATGCGATGACGACGCGTCTCTCCTGTGGTTCAAATTTGACCTGGGTGATTTCCCCGGAACTTGCGGCCAGAGCCGGACAGCACGCCATTGCAAGAAGTAGGCAGCCAAGCCAAAGAGATTTGTATTTTCTTACGAGTGACCTCATTGTTATCCTCTCCCGAAGACCGTGTGGAGGCGATCCAGACCATGCTGAAGCCACGGTGCCCTGGGTGATCGACGTGAAGAACGCCTGGTCTATTCATTTCATGAGGGTTCAAATCCTCTGCCGGATGTTAAGGCTGAGACGGATGATAGCAAACGCGTGCCTCATATGTCAATAAAAAAATACTAAAAACAGAGCGATAGATAATTTAATTAAAGTAATAGATTAGAAAAAGGACAGCTTGTAGATTAGCTTTACTATATAATAGCTTGAGATTAAATATTGTTTTTCATGGAATGTCCCCGCAAAACCTTTGGGTCAGTTTGCCGACAGGCGTCTGGCCAATCGTAGCATGACCTAAGCGGCCGTTATTTAGATAGTAAAGGGAAGGTCTCGTGTTCCGCGGCATGCCACTTCAGATCCACGAGCGTACAAATTTTTTCCGCTTCGGAAACCCGTCTGCCTCGGGTATGATCAAACCATGGAAACCGATGTCATCGTTAAGATAGTAGTCATAGGGTTGGTAATTGTTGCGGCCGGCCTTTATTTGTACCTGTACCGGTGAGATCTGCACGAGCTCGCGGGAGGTGGCCGACATGGAACAGGACCTGTTGAACGACTTGGTGTTTCGCTTGCGGCCGATTTTCGAGAGGCGCCACGTGCTGCGGGCCATTGTCTTCGGTTCGGTGGCGCGCGGCGAAGCCTCCCGAAGGAGCGACCTGGATCTCATAATTGTTCAAAACACGGAAAAGCGGTTTCTTGACAGGTATGATGGCTTCCTTTCCGAGATTGTGCGAGCAGTGCCGGGAATGGACGTTGACGTGCTCATCTACACGCCTCAAGAACTAGCACTAATTTCTGGTAGGCCGCTGATAAAGACCGCTCTAACGGAGGGAAAGGTGATCTATGAGTCGGACAAAGAACCGGAGCGAAGCTGAAAGGTGGCTACTCACCGCTGAGGAAGACCTAAAGGCGGCGGAAGTTCTCTTCAGAGGCGAAATGTATGCCCAGGCATGTTTCTACGCCCAGCAAGCCGGCGAAAAGGGAATGAAAGCCCTCTGGTATTTGTTGGACGCGGATCCGTGGGGACACTCTGTCCAACGTCTGATCCTGGATTTCCCGCGGCGGTCGGATATTTCCGACGCCGACACTTGGATCGAATGGGGGGCATTACTGGACAAATTCTACATTCCAACACGTTACCCCAACGGGCTGCCCGACTTGACCCCCGGACAGGCGTATCGAAAAGAAGAGGCCGAACGAGGCATGGACGCCGCCGGGAAGTTGGTGCAGGCTTGCAAAAAATGGATGGGTGAGTCTTGATTCGGACAGTATCATGAGCTTGCGGAAACGGTTTTCACATCTGCTCAGATTCCTCGGTGCCGGGGGGATTCTTTTCCTGGCTTCCGCTACAACCCTTTATTATCTGCTACCCGATTATCGGGACGCACTGAAGGAGCAACGGAGTAGAGCGGCGCTGGCTGTGGTGGACCGCAACGATCGCCTCCTCCGGCTTGTACCGGATGAAAGGGACCGCTTCGGCTTATGGTGCGATATCGGAAAAATCCCGCGGTCGCTCAAGCTAGCGGTCATCGCGGCTGAGGACCGGCGGTTCTATTACCATCCAGGCTTTGATCCCATATCTATACTCCGGGCTGCTTTCACCAACCTCCAAAGAGGGAGAACAGTATCTGGGGCTTCCACCATAACTCAACAGGTGGTGCGCTTGATTCGGCCTAGGCCCAGGACTTACAAGGCCAAGCTTTTGGAACTCCTGGAAAGCCTCAAAATGGAATGTCAGCTTTCCAAGGAAGGAATCCTCGAGCTTTATTTTAATCTTTCACCCATGGGGGGAAATGTTCGGGGAGTAGGCCTCGCGGCGAGACTCTACTTCGGTAAGGATGTGGAACGGATCAGTACTGCCGAAGCGGCGGTTCTTGCGGCAATACCACGTTCTCCGTCACGGTACGACTTTCGTAATTCTGCCGGCAGGCAACGCTTACTGGCCGAAAAAGACCGCATCCTCAGGCACATGGCCGACCTGGGCTGTATATCTCCCGAGCGACTGACACTGATGATCGGGCCGACCGTTGATCTGCAAAGACGAGCCATCCCTCTTGAAGCCCCACATATGGTGGACCTTGCGCTAAGGCAAGAAACGGACCTGCCAAATCCTGTCAAGACCACAGTGGACCTGGAAATTCAGCACTCCCTCGAGTACATACTTCGCTCCCACAAAAATCGCCTCGCTGCAATCGGGATTCACCAGGCTGGGGCAATGGTGGTCGCTGCCCGAAGCTGCGACGTGCTCGGCATGGTCGGCTCGCTTAGTTACTCGGAGAAAAATCAAGGGTACAACAATGCCGTTCTTGCGTCGCGCAGTGCAGGTTCCACACTCAAGCCATTTCTATATGCGTTGGCCCTGGAGAAAGGCAGCAGCACCTTTGCGGAGATAGCGGACACGTTCAGAAGCTATCCGACGCCTCATGGAGATTATCTCCCGTCCAACGCGGACCGTCGCTGGTACGGGCCGGTCACCATACGTTTGGCCCTCGGGAATTCGCTCAACATGCCTGCCGTAAAGACGTTGAGATCCCTCGGCGTGAACGAGTTCTACGCGCTGCTGGGAGATCTCGGCATAGTTAATGAAACTTCGAGGTCTCCACAGCACTATGGCTTGGGTTTGGCCATTGGCAACCTGGACGTGAGTTTGTACCGTCTGGTGCAGGCTTACACCACATTGGCTCGAGAGGGGTTGTACAGCCCTTTAAGACTCAGCCCGGGCAAAAAGGACAGAGAAGTAAGGATCTTTTCCCGTGAGACCGCATATGCTGTCCACCATATTCTCGCAGACGCATCCGCGCGGTTGTTGACTTTCGGGAACCCGGCGTTCTTTGATTTTGGCTTCCCCATGGCCGTCAAGACCGGGACGAGCAGCAACTATCGGGATTGTTGGATAATTGCCTATACGTCGAGGCACGTGGTCGGCATGTGGGCCGGCAACTTCGATGGACATCCGACCGGCGGAGGAGCCGGCGCCACGGCTTTGGGTCCCATTCTAAAGGAAATTATGGAGTACCTGTATGGGACAGGAGAACCGGAACCATTTGTGAAGCCTGCCGGGATACGTGAAGTATCCATTTGCTGGCTATCCGGCAAGGCAGCCTCCGCGCACTGTCCCCACGTGACAAAGGAGTTGGTGTTACCCGCGTCTAATGTGCCGGCTCCCTGCCACCTTTCTCACGAGCGGGACCAGAATTACTATTTGGGGTCACAATATGCCCAGTGGATCCATCACCGAGAAATGCAGCAAGGTCGGGGTCGGTTCCGACTGATGAGCCCTGAAGCGCCGCTTTCGGGCTCAACACCAACATACATAAACCCTTGCTCAACGCGACCAGATAATGCGGCAAAGACTTCGCAAATTGAGATCGTCTCCCCACACGACTCTGACCGATTTATTCTCTCCCCGCATGCTCCAGGCCAAGTCCTTTTTCGGGCTGTCCCCCAACCCGTTGTAGATCACGTGGTTTGGTTTTTGGACGGCGCTGAAATTGCCAGGACACCCGCACCCTATGAATTGGTTTGGGAGCTTGTGCGGGGCAAGCACACGCTTCATGCGGTTACCCCCGGTCGGGAGGCCGCGCAAGTGACTTTCCAGGTGGATTAGACTGCGGCAGGTTGACCCGCTGTCGCCCAAGAATTAGTATGCGTCCCCACGAGGCCCTGCCTCATTGCTCGGGACGTTCAATCAGAGGCGCTCTCACGCCGGAGCTATATTTTATGAGATTCATATTTGCCAATCATGATCGATCAAGTCAAATTGCGAAGATTCGCGACGAAATTGGAAATTATCGCACGGAAGGGGCCTCTGATCCTGGACATTTCCAGATGCATCAGGCTTACGACGAGCTGCTGAGGCAACTGGCAGACCACTTTCTGGGGCACTGGAAGGATCTAATCGCGCTGCTGGGCCTTGGAGGCTATGGCCGCAAAGAGATGAGCCCGTATTCGGATATCGATATTCTCTTTTTGCGCCCTGAAAATGCGCCGGAGGGTATTTATCGAGGCATTCGAAGCATGCTGTACCTGTTGTGGGACGCCCGAGTCGAGCTGGGGCACTCAGTACGGACGGTTGAGGAGTGCAAGCACGAGGCAGACAAGGACCTGGCGGTACTGACATCACTCATGGATACTCGCCATGTCTGGGGAGATGAGGGCATCTACCGACAGCTTGTGATAGCTCGGGAGCGGCTCATCCTAGACACCGACCCGCTGGACCTGTACCTCAAGATAGAAGGAGAGATCCACAAGTCCTCCGAGAAATTCGGGCATACGATCTACCTTTTGGAACCTCATCTGAAGGAAGGCCCCGGTTCCTTACGGTATATCCAGTTGATCGCGTGGCTTGTTCGCATGGTCTTCGGCTGCAAGGGCCTGGACGATCTACCTGTAGCAGGGCTCTGTGGGCGCAGAGCGGTCGAGGATGCCAAATCAGGTATGAATTTCTTGGCCGAAGTCCGGACGAGACTCCATTTTATTGCGGATAGGCGGGACGATCGGCTCAAATTCGATGCCCAGGATATCGTGGCCGCACAAATGGGATTCGAAGATACTGCCGAGCGCCGCGGCGTCGAAGGTTTTATGCGTGAGTACTACCGGCATGCGGCCACTCTCGATTTTTTCGGCCGTCGTGTGCTGGCACGAGCACGGTTGTTCCTAAGGCCGAAAATCGCTACTGGTCTGAAACGTCTGAAGCTGGACGATTCGTTCTATATTGGCTCTGGCGGTATAAATCATTTCCACCCCCAGGATTTTAGCGCCGACCCAAAAGGAATAATCCATGCGTTTCAGAAGATCGCCGAAACGGGATGCGACATGGATATCAGGCTTGTGGACCTGATTCGCAAGCGTCTTCGATCTTTGGATAGCGGCGTGACGGCCGATGCCGAAGCAAACCGGCTTTTCCTCGACATGTTTCGGCAAACCGGCTCGATTGCTAAGGCCCTGAATGCGATGATGAAAATAGGTTTTCTGGAGCGCTTCATCCCTGAGTTTGCAAGGGTGCGTTTCCTTCCGCAGCATGACGTGTATCACCAATATACGGTGGACCTCCACACTATCGCAGTTCTCGAGAATATGGACTCATTCAGCCGAACCCGTGAAGACCCGGACGATACGTTGCTACAGACGATTTTTTCCAGACTGGAAGGCAGAGAAGTACTTTATCTGGCCGGCCTTTTTCATGACATCGCCAAGGGGAGAGGACCGGGTCACGAAGTGAGGGGGGAAGAGGCAGCGCGTTCCATCCTTGAACGGCTCGGCCTGCCTGAAGAGCAGATAGACGAGGTCGGTTTTCTCATACGTAATCATCTGGCTATGACGCACCTGGCGTTCAAGAAAGATCTTCATGATGAAGCGCTTGTGAGTCGTTTTGCTGAAACCGTCATGCATAAACGGCGACTCGATATGCTCATGCTGCTTACACATGCCGACTTGAGAGCGGTAGGTCCTACAGCGCTTAGCTCCTGGAGGAAAATGCTCCTGGAAGAGTTATATTACAGAACTTTAGACATCATCGAAGGTGAAGGCCTGGGCGGAGAAGATCTCGGAGAATGGATCAAGCAGATCAAAGCCGTTGTCCGCGACCTCGTGCCTGCGCAGCACAGAGGGCCTGAATTGGAAAACTTCTTGGGTTCGGCCGGGTCTCGCTACTTCTTGGATTTTTACCCGGGGCTTATCGCAGAACACTATCTGGATCTCAGAAATTATCTTGCTAGCCACGAACTTAATACCCTTGGGCTGGGCGATATGATAGCCAGGAAGGTGGATCACCACAGGCCGGCCTACAGCTCTATCACTTTAATTACGCGTGACAGGCGCGGCCTGTTTTTCAGGATCGCGGGAAGTCTTTCTGTGAACCGAATCAACATACTGGGGGCCTGGAGTCACAGCATAGGAGACATCGCTGTGGGAACCTTTCACGTCAACGACATTCCGGAAGGCCCGCTGGATGATCCTGAACGCTGGGACCGGTTCTGTGAGGATTTCGGTCGCGTTATCAGCGGAGCCGCCGATGTGGATGAGCTGATGGACGCTCGGAGGCCCACGAGGCGGTTCTTTCCAGCAATGTCCCGGCCCCGATTCCCGTTGAAGGTGGAAGTCGACAATGCCGCGTCGGACCGGGCCACCATAATAGAGGTCTATGCGCACGACCGGCCCGGTCTTCTTTACGACATCACCCGCCGGCTCACCGCGCTGGGGCTCGATATCATACTGACAAAGATCACGACCGAAGTGGATCAGGCCGCGGACATCTTCTATGTTCAGGATGAGGACGGAAACAAAATCATCGACTTCGAACGCTTGGAGGAGATCAGGACTAGCGTCCACGATCACCTCGTGGCGATGGAAGAATCCCAGTTTACAGAGCAGAAAGAGGCCTCGGGCTAGAGGCTGAAGCAATAGCCTTCGTCGGAAAGTGCTTTCAAACAGGTAAGTTACGGGCGAGACCTGCCTTGCCATTGCGTCGAGTGAAACGACGAAACAATCTCATCGGTGGGGTCGGCATCTTGCCGGTCATTGGTCACCTCGGACTCCGGAAACTGTCTCAAAACTCGATTTTGGGGTCGCGATTTGCCAGAAAATGTACTACAAGGAGAGAAATTCGAGGGCGGTGAGATCACCATGGGCAAACAGATCAGGGCGGATTACGAGCA
>JBKQMK010000129.1:0-32134 GCA_052146735.1 Desulfomonilaceae bacterium
CCACTTTGGACATTTTCTTGGCTACTTGCGCACCTATAGATAGCGGGTCAGACAGGAATTCACTTACAAACGGATGCCGTTTCAGATACGTGGAAATGGCACGAGCCTTGCCTTTCGCGGTGGTCACAGCATGTATGTGGCCCTCCATCTGTAACCCTTTGATGTCTTTCCATCCCTGGGAGCCTCCATGTATGGTGGCCGCGGCCCGGGTATTCTGAGAAAAGATCACTGAGTGCCGAGAAGTGGGAGAGGAGAAGAAGATCAGATCCAAACCTTGTCGGGCATAGTACACAGTGGCTGCCCAGGGCTTATCGTCGGTACTGCACGCCAGAGTCATGGCGTTACACGAGTCCATATAACGGGTCACAATGTCTTCCAGATCTTCCCGCGTCATCCTCCGCCCCAACGATTGAAAAGGTGGTTTGTTATCCCAAATTGGTCCAGCACCTTGCCGACGGTTTGATCTACCAGGTCCTCAATGGTGTTGGGGTGGTGGTAAAACGAGGGACAAGGGGGGAGTATTATTCCACCCATCTCTGTAACCGCAGTCATAGCCCTCAAATGGCCCAGATGAAGAGGAGTCTCACGTGGTACGAGAACCAGCTTCCTGCGCTCCTTGAGCGTTACATCTGCTGCCCTGATGAGAAGATTATCGTTGAGGGAAAAGGCGATCATCGAGAGGCTCTTCATGGAGCACGGAGCGACCACCATCCCATCGGTGTGAAAAGATCCGCTGGAGAGAGGGGCTGCAAGGTCCTCGGGGGCATATGATCGATCTGCCAAAGCCCGCACCTGGTCAGGATCCAAAGGCGTTTCCAATTTCATGGTGACGCAGGCACCATGACTCAAGATCAGGTGAGTCTCAATCTCATCAACCTGTTTAAGGACCTCAAGGAGCCGGACCCCGTAAATGATACCGCTGGCACCGCTGATGGCAACAACAATTCTCTTCAATTGACCCCCTGTACTTCTGTGTGGCACCCGTTTTGGATTTTCTCGCAATTCATGGATGTACCTTCCGGAAAGCTGAGGCTGTGAAAAGAATCCATGCGATTGTGAAGCTTGAAGTTGTCCGGGAAGGGGTCTTCTTTCCACAAACACCCCGATTATAGAAATTCTGAAGGATTTCCGATGGTCAGTCAAGTCATAAAAACTTATAGATTAATAAGGCTGCCTTATAGTATGATGGAAGTGCACTTCCTCTATTCTGGGAAACTATGAACCTCAAGCATCTGGAAACATTTCACTATTTCTGCAAGTTCATGAGTATGAGCCGGGCCGCGGATCATCTCCACATCACCCAGCCCGCAGTCTCGCAGCAACTAGGAAGTTTTCAAACCGAGTGCGGTGTTCCGCTCTTTTACAGACAGGCTCACGAATACAGACTGACCGATGCCGGGGAACAGCTCTTTCTGCTGAGCAAAAGTATCGTCTCGCGTGTCGGGCAGGCAGAGGGGCTGCTTGAGAAAGCCAGAAAGGCCACCTCGGACGTATTGAAAATAGGGATTACAAAGTCCTATGCCGGCATCGTCATGCCCGATCTCATTGCGCGTTTTTATGAGAAATACCCTCGAATACACGTTCATCTGAGTGAAGGGAATTCCGCGGATCTCATAAACAGGGTCCGCACGAGAAGAGAAGACCTGGTAGTGGTGGCCCGTTCGGAGTATGGCTCCGACTTGAAGGCCATTCCGTTTGCACGGGCGGAGTTTGTCTTGGTTGCCCGACCGAACCATCCCTTGACCTCGGCAGGACCCGTCTCCATAAAATCCCTTGACGGAGAGGTGATGATCCTCAGGGAGCAAGGGTCTGGGGCACGAAATGCGATCCTTCAGCTATTGCGCCGGTTCGGGGTTACGCCTTCAATGCTGGTGGAATCTGAAAGCCTCAGCTTTATACTTGCCTATATAGAGAGAAAAATGGGAGTCTCGTTTATATTGTCTCACGAGATCGAGGACGAACTCTCGCGCGGGGTCCTCAAGCAGATAGATCTGGTCGAAGGAAACATCAAATTTTATGCCGATATTGTGACCCGGCGGAACGAGCGCCTGTCCGTACCCATGGCCTATTTCCTGGGCATCTTGAAGAAACACGGTAAAGAGACCCTCCCTCAATAGACATACAAAGCCTGTTACTAACCGCAACCCAGAATAAGAGGTGGTTATGCAGCCAACGGTAGTTATTGCCGGAACACTCGACACCAAGGGCGAAGAGATCGGGTACGTGAAACAGCTCATCGAGGACACTGGCTGTTCCACGTTGGTCGTGGACGTTGGCATTCTCCACCATCCGGGGATTCAATCGGACATTTCACGAGAGAAGGTTGCAGCCGCGGGCGGAGTTCATCTGGGAGAACTGCTGAGACGGGGTGATCGAAGATTGGCCGTTCAAATCATGACCCAGGGTGCAGCGAAGATAGTCAGCGACCTGCACCGGCAGGGGCTTGTGTCAGGCATTCTCGCCTTGGGAGGAGGGACGGGCACCCACATTGGAACCGGAATCATGCGCTCATTGCCGTTGGGACTGCCAAAAGTGATGCTCTCAACGGTTGCAAGTCGCGATATGAGAGATCTGATAGGAACCAAAGACATCACGATGATGCACTCGGTCATGGACATCCTTGGTCTCAACCCGCTGAGCAGAAAAATACTTGCAAACGCAGCGGCCGCTGTGGCGGGGATGGTCGGAAGCCCTGTTCGAATAGATCGGGAAAGGCCGGTCATAGGTTTAACATCCTTCGGGTTCATAACCGAGGGGGCCATGCTGGTAAAGAAGATGCTTGAGGATCAAGGATATGACGTCGCGCCGTTCCATGCCAACGGCACTGGGGGCATGGCAATGGAGGACCTCATCGATCAAGGACTTATAGATGGTGTCCTGGATTTCGCGCTACACGAGTTTGCAGACGCTCTCTACGGCGGTTATTGCGGCGCCATAGGCCCAGGCCGTTTGGAATCGGCAGGGAACAGGGGCCTTCCTCAGGTCGTAGTGCCGGGAGGACTCGACTGCATTGTGTTGGAATTTGACTCGATTGAGACCATGCCTAAGAACATGAAGGGCCGGAGTGTATTCTGGTACGATTTTCGATCTGGAGTACGAACGGACCGTGAGGATGTAATTCGCTTGGCACGTACGATTTCGGGGAAACTCAACCGGTCCAAGGGACCGGTGAGGTTCGTAGTTCCACTCGGGGGTTGGTCAGAGGCAGACTGTAAGCACGGCCCTCTCTTCGATCCCGAGACCAACGAAGTGTTTTTGTCCGAACTGAAAAGCCTCCTGGATACACGCATCCAAGTTGTAGAAGAGGAAGCCCATATCAACTCAGAGGAGTTCGCTAGAGTCACGGTGTCGCAACTCGACGAACTCATGAAAGCGATTGGGTCCTAAGTTACCAAAGGGGACCCAGCTTTGAAGTCCGGCTCAGGAGAAGCAACGGTGGCATATCGTCTGTGAGCCTTGCCGAACGCTCAATTGCATACCTCTGGTTGAACCATTCCGACCGGCACCTTGACCTTTGCACAGGCCAAGCGTAGATTTAGGTTTCAATCCCGGGTTTCCCACCAAGGTTGGCCGGCCCATGTTACTCACACCTGACTGTATTCATTGTGTTTTTAGAGCCTCGCTCAATGCAATCCGCAGCTTGACCAGTGACGAGGAGATTACGAAACGCTTAGCACAGCGGATTCTGCAAATTCCTGCTCTACGAGGGCTTGACTGGTCAGTAACGAGCCCGCAGGTGATCGAGTCCGCCTGGCTGTTAATTGGGGAAACCCTGGGAGAAGTGGACCCCTATAGGCAGCTCAAGGAGCGTCAGACGCTGCGAGCCATGGAACTTTATCCCCGTCTGAAAAAGCTCATTGATGGTTCTCAAGACCCCCTGGACACTGCAATCAGAATCGCCGTAATGGGAAACTGGATTGACTTGATGTGGTCATTCGGCTCCGAGGACGTCGAGTTCCTAATCTCGGAATTGGAAAAGAAGGCTTTCTGCTCAGAGGCTTTAGACCAACTTGCGAATGAAATTGCTTCGAGTGAGGTTTTAGTCTATCTGGGAGATAATTCGGGTGAAATCGTATTTGACAAACTTCTGATCGAAACGATGAGGGACCTCCACCACATAGACACATTCTTTGTCGTTCGCAGTTGTCCCACATTGAACGATGCTACCCTGAGAGAAGCGCACATGGTCGGGATGCAGCAAGTAGCTGTAGTTCTAGAAAACGGGATCAACGGTCCTTTTCCGGGAACGTCCATCGCAAGATGTTCGGATAGGGTTCGGAACCTCCTCGGTAAAGCAGATCTAGTGATCTCTAAGGGCGGAGGCAACTTCGATTCTCTTCATGAAGAGAGGCATCTTCTCAGAAGGACAGCGTTCCTCCTTATGAGCAAATGTACCCCCTTAGCTTCCCACTTCGGTGTTCCCCTCAAGCAGCCCATAGTCGCATTGTACTCCAGCCATGAATCGTAGACTCATAACTGACTCAACCGCCAGGTTTTGGCCCTCCGGAGTATTTTGCCACAGCCACAGCCCCTAAATTTCCTTTACAATTTCACGATGTACATCCCCAGCAATCGTCCGCCCCCATTACATGCCGAATTAGCCTGGATTTTGCCGGATTCCTGACAGATGTCAATGGGAATTTGGCTGGTTCATGACCTGGAATCCTCCCGTGGCACAGAAAGAAGTGTTCAGGCGGGCTTCCCCCGAGTAATCCCCCGGATCTCCGCCACAGCCTCTCGAGCCATATCAGATCTTTTCTCTTCCTAGCCAGAGCCAACTATCCGGAGCCGACAGGCACGTCAGGATCATTAGTAATCCAATCTCAACGTCTCAAACTCTCCACTAAAAACATCCCATCTCGATTCCCATTTTCGCTGATGTTAAACAAGCGATAGGCTCAGAAAACGACAACAACTTTACCGAAATGAGCGCCGCTTTTCATGTAACGTAGGGCTTCCTTGACCGCTTCGAATGGGAACATCCTGTCGATTACCGGCCGAATTTGGTGAAGTGTCACCACCCGATTCATCGCTTCGAACATCTCTCGAGAGCCCACGAAAATACCCTGTATACGCACGCTCTTCATGGTAGCCGGGAGTGGGTTTACCTCGCCGGACTGACCCGAAAGGACTCCGATCAGGCTGATATGCCCACCCACGCGGACGGCTCTCAGGGACTTTCCTAGCGTTCCTGCGCCCCCAACCTCAACCACAAGGTCGACACCGATTCCTTCGGTAAGTTCGATTACGCGTTTTTCCCAGTCGGGTGTGGTCTTATATTTGATCCCCTCGCTCGCCCCCATCTTCATCACCCGCCCAAGCTTTTGGTCGCTGCTGGAGGTGGCAATAATCTGAGCACCGGCTGCTTTAGCAAACTGGAGGGCAAAAGTCGACACGCCTCCTGTACCCAGCGTCAGAACGCTTTGGCCACACGTTAGTCCTCCGCTCGTGAGCGCATTCCAGGCCGTGACTGCGGCACAGGGCAGCGTGGCCCCTTCTTCATAAGACAGGTGTTGCGGGACCGCCACCACTCCGTCCTCGTGGAATATCACGAATTCAGCCAGGACACCGTCAATGGCTCCTCCGAGGGCGGATCTTGCGGCGGCTTCGGTAATCTTTCCCCCCAGCCACTGTTGGAAGAAGATCCCGGCAACTCTATCGCCGGCTTTCCAACGCGAGACCCCCTCGCCGATCTCGACAATTTCGCCTGCTCCGTCGGAGAATGGGATCAAGGGAAGAGGCAGGTTGCGAGAGTACTTGCCGCTGATCACCAAAAGATCACGGTAGTTCACCGAAGCCGCCCTAATCTTGACCAGAACTTGTCCATGGCCGGGCTTTGGTACGTCATGCTCCAACACCTTCAAGTACTCGATGCCGAAATCGGATTCGATAGCATAGAATCTCAACGCAACATCCCTTGGCTACACTGTTTTCTCGAGTCCGAATTCTGCGGCGTAGCCCACTTTCCGCTCGTCGCAGAAGGCGAATCGGTTCCAGATGCCGTGCTCAGCGGCAATTCCTCAGTATTACATGAGGCGCCGCGCAGCGGGCTTACAATTCTTTTTCAATCCTTCGACTCCAGACCTCGTTCACGCCGCCGCAATTCTTTGGTGGCCATGAGTTTGGCGGTGGGGGTCAAAAACCACTCATCTAACTTGGATCGGAGGCGATCCAGGTACTGTGGACCGGTCATGCCGAAGCGCTTGACATTGACACCGAATCCGTGGTCCGAATATCGCCACAATTTATCCGCGTCTTTGACGATAGCGTCATTGAGAGACATCGCTTCCTGCCGTGAGTCATGCCCCAAAACGATCGCCGCAATCTCTCCGATGAGATGCGATGGGTAGTTCACTGTCTCGAGTATCTTTCTAGCTATTTTTGCACCTTCCCGTTCGTGGACCCGGTTTAGCTTCTTGTCCTTCTCGCCGGGACCGAAAGCAGTCAGTTGGAGGTCTTCCGGGACACTCTTCCAGCCTACATCGTGAAGGATTACGGCAGGAATGACCACGTCCGGGTTGCCCCCTTCTTCGTGCAGCAATGGGCAAGTGAACTCGCATGCAATCCGAGTGTGTTCCATATTTTCACGTGTGTCGAGAAAGGGACATGCCAAGTCGAATATTTTGAGAAGTGTTTCGTTCATTTACTGTAAGTATGGGCTCTAAAAGGGGATGGCGTCACCGCCAGGGTCTCCATCACTAACCTCTATCCATACATTATTTTCACCAGCCTTGCCTTGACCCCATGTCTCGGCAAAGTGCCTTCTCTCACCAGCTCTACGTCGGCTTGAAAGAGAAGCTTGTGGTGTAATTCTTTTCCCAACGTTTTCTTCAAGCTCGCCAGATCGGTCATACCTTCTACATATTCCGCCAATATGTGCACAGGGGACTCGACCGTATGTGATGGGCGATCTAGCAAGACAAGCATTTCCCCCGTGGTTTTCGGTCTGAACGAGGCAACCACGTCTTTGATAGCAGCAGGGAACACGTTCACACCCGAAACAATCAACATGTCGTCAGTACGTCCCATGCACCTGACCCGAAAACTAGTCCGCCCACACGCACACGGCTCAGTAAAAACTGTCACACGGTCTCTAGTGCGAAAGCGGATCAGCGGACAGCACTCCCGGTCGATCAGAGAGTAGACAAGTTCGCCTTCGGCGCCGTCCTTCATTTCCAGGATTTTTCCGTTATCTGGATCTATGAGCTCGCAATAGATGTACTCTTGGGCACAGAAGTGCATTCCGTTTTGCTCCAGACATTCCCCGAAGATGATAGGGGCTGCGTCAGAGTTCCCAAGGCCTTCAGTGACCCTGGCTTGATAATCCTCCTCCAGCTTTGTTCGAATCGAAGGAAGGCCACCGCCCGGTTCGGCCCCCACGGCCAGCTTCTTAAACCCCATCTCGGAGGGCTCCAGGCCATGTTTCTTCCTGCAATGCTCGGCTAGGTGAAGTGCGTAGGTGGGCGTACAATGCAACACGGTGGCATTCAATCGGTTGGTAGCGGCGATCACTTGATCGTATGCACCACTTTCCATCTGCACTAAGGAGGCGCCTATGTATTCTATGGCATCCTTCACCGGCAATCCTCCCACAAAACAACTCAAGCCGGTGGCCTGAATGACGATGTCGTGTTTGCCCACCCCTTCGGTAAATAGGGATCGGGCGGTGATCTCGTTCCACACCTCGTGATCGTGCCCAGTTATGCCTGTGAACACGGGCATTCCAGTTGGTCCCCATGAAGCATGTATGCGGATGGCGTTCTCCATCGAGGCGACACCATGAAGACCCAAGGGCGGATGTTCCTCCTGACTCTGCCGCAGCTCATCCCTTTCGGTGAACGGCAGCTTGGCGAGGTCATCCAATCCTTTTATGTCCCGACGTTGAATCCTGTGCTCTCCAAACTTTCGTTGATAGAATGCAGACTTTTCACATACGTAATCCAATTGCCGCGCCATTTTGTCCTGTTGCAGTTTGGACAGCCCGTCGGGACGGATGGTCTCCATTAGTTCATTGAAATACTCTCTCGGTCTCATGATTTGTCCTCAGTGAATCGCTCCAGACTATCGACCAGGCCCCGCGCTGTTTCGAGGTCCTCTAAGTTTGCGTCCATGCTCCCGATGCCGAGGCCCACGTTAAGCTAAGCGATTACCACCGAAGCAATGGCCGATTACAGACGGTGTGAGCTTGCAAAACGAGCCGGACGGCAAGCGAACCATGCCGATCTTTCCTGATCACGTAGAGGTAAGAAACCGATCGCCGATTTTTAGAGGACCGATGTTGAAACTGCCCGACAATCAGATCCGTTTATAGGAGAACATCACCGCCAATAACTTAGCCTTTTTCTTCCCTACACTCCAGCCCGTGTGAGGAACGCCCGAGTCGAAATAGACGCTGTCTCCCTTTTCCATCAGGTACTTTTTCCCGTCATAGATGAACTCATGCGTCCCCTCCAAGACGTAAAGAAATTCCTCTCCTTCGTGCTGAAAGATGGCCTTCTCCTCGAAAGCGGCCTCTATTATGTATGGCTCCATGTTCTTACCCGGCTTGCCGGAGGCTAGTGTTTGGTACGTGTACCCCGAGCTAGTGCTTTCAACGTTCTTGCCCTGATTATTCTTCACAAACGCTATGCGCACGTCCTCCAAGGCTTCTCCGTTTTGGTTTAGGAGATAACTTACATCGACTCCCAGCGCTCTGGCTACTCTGTTAAGGGTTGAGTAGGGCGGTGCTTTTTTGGACCGCTCAAGTTTCGAGATGTAACTCCTTGTCAGACCTGTCAGATTGGAGAGTTGTTGTAATGTTAATTTCCTTTTAGTTCTTAGTCTCCTGATATTCTGTGCGATCAGCTCTTCGCTCATTATGATGCACTCCCTGGCTAACGTATGATCTAAAATAGGATGTACACTACTCCCCAATTGCCGTCAATCTTGCTCTACGGTGGTGTGACACTGCTGAAACAGAGTTAAATGCCCCCCGGCAAAACCGGGGGCATATTCCTATTAGCCCCCCAAGGGGACTTGATCGTGAGCCCCCTGAAGGGGACTTCCCACCATGAACCAAGTTAAGTTGTTCGAGGCGTGCGTCTTCGGCGGCCTCTTCACGGATGTACTTCTTGACAGCCTCTTCATCCAACCCCACCGTTGACACGTAGTATCCGCTGGCCCAAAGGCTTGCTCCTGCAAAATTCCGTCTTCTAGCTGTGAAATTCCTTGCGATTGAGATCGCACTCTTCCCTTTGAGATAGCCGATTACGCTCGACACTGCAAACTAGCGTGGAATACTCACGCACATGTGGACATGATCCGAGCACAGGTGCCCCTCGACTATCTGCGACTCTTCTTGCCGAGCCAACTCATGAAATATCTCCACCAGGTATTTCCGGAGGGCGCCGTAAATCTGCTTTCTGCGCCGCTTGGGAATGAAAACCACATGATACTTGCAATCCCACTTCGTGTGGTTTAGCCTCTGATAGTCTTTCATCATAACCTCCCACAAATTGAAACTTGGTGTGTTCTCGGAGGTTTCCCTCTACTGCTTCAAACGGTCAACCCTGGGGAGTCACCCCCCGCAAAAGCCGGGGGCTTACCTGTTTTCTGGTTATGATCCTGTCCGGAAGAGGGGACTTGGGTCACAGCCTGCCGCTCAATTTGTGACTGGTTCCTAGGATGAAGCGGCTAAACTGTCCAGGAGCATTCTCTCTTGAGAACGCCACGCGCCAAAATGAGCTGTTAATCTCCTCACTCATGAACGATACGATACTTCTGCTCGTACCTTCAATTTCCAAGACAGCTCAAGGGTTTCCTATTTGTCAATTTCCCAACAGAAAGCATTTTGTCTTTCCACGCCCGGGTGTTTGAAAGTTTCTTCCGTCGTGGTTGGACAAACAAGAATGATGACGGGACTCTCAAGGCGCAGCCCCCGAGGTTCTACCGCCTTCTTCAGCCGAAGAAGCCCTGGACAGTATCGGATAATTTAAGGGAATATTGAAATAGTCCTGGTACGGAATACATTTGCACATGAGCATGTAATATAGCGGGACTGTGACACTCTCTTCTTCATCCAGACTGTCAAAGTTTCCCCCTCCTTTCGAAATGACCAGGTCAGCAGAAGACCACAGTCTCTGCAGTTGTTCCGAACATCTTGACAGGATTGTTCCAGGCAAAGGACCATCTACACCGTTTTCCATGACGATGGCCGTATCATCCATTCCGATGAGCTTCGCCTCTCTAAGGGTAGCGTCGTTGAGGGTGGGGATACTGCGGACTACAAATACAATTTCAATATCATAATGGCCCTTGATCGTTTCTATCAGCAGCTTGTCGAAGACAATCTCGCCGCAATTGTCCCCCAGATAGATAACCAGACTGCTTTGTTCGAGCCGGTCTTTCAGGTCATTGAAGCGGTCTCTGGGCACCGGATTCGCAAGACTTTCCCTAATCGCCCGATCAACGTCATCAGGATTTTGATGTCCCATCGGATCAATCGAATTTCCATTTATTGCGATATTTACTGCTGTGAACAACGGATCTTCGGACTCCGTCACCAGGCCTTTCAGTCGTGGGTACAATTGGAGGCACTTCTCGTTCTGTTGCTCTTTCCATCGTCGGAATGGATCGGAGTTGCCCGACGCTGCCGTGATCCTTTTGAATATCTGTTCGACTAGTTGCGAGCCCGTCATGCTCCAGTCGAGCGCTCGCATGGCAGGAAGCTGCATGATCTCGGCAGTGAGTTCTCTCATTAGGCTTTCTTCAGTGGTGAGTTCACGAATCGCCATAAGCCCGGCTTTCAGGTTACACACAATACAATCAGGAGTAATTTTCATCGTTTGCTCCGAGAAAGGCTTCAGCGTCGTGGCTGTCCTGATGGCTCACATGTGGCGCTCATTTTTCGGAAAAAGGAGAGCTGTCTGATCGGAATCACAATGGCATAGAATCATGTGATTCTTCTAGTGAAACAACCGCCCTTCCCGGATCTGGTTTTGGATTCTATGCCACCAGTCCGGATTCACTAAGTTATTTGGTTTGGATGATGAGAGTCTCCCGGTACGCCGACAACAAGGAAACGGCCATGCGGTGAGGATCGCTGACAGACGAAGACCCCAGCTCATCTTGAATGTCGCAAAGGTGACTGATTTTCGCCACGATGGGCTCGAGTCCCGGGAGATAAAAATCTGACGCAGGCTTCCGTGTCTTGGCGCTCTTCGAAACAGATTCCGCGGCCAGGATGCCGCTCTTCAGGGCTGAGCCAATCCCCTCAAAAGTGATTGGAAAAATCAATCCGCCTGCGTCCCCGATGAGAAGGACATTTCCTTTGGCGGGAATAAACTCCTTTGACCGGAGTTGCTCGTGCAGCAAGGCGATGGCGCACCCGTCCTTCCATTCCGGTTTGGTGTCGGGACGAAAGCCGTACACTCCGAGCGTCTCATTGATTTCCCGCCTCAATTCCTTGATTCCGCTGCCCTCGATAAGAAACACGTCATCCTTGTGATTAATGTTGAACCGCGGCCTCGAACGCCCTTTGGGGAAAAACCAGTGTATGAAGTTTTTTTCTAGTTTTAATGCTCCTCGGTAACATTCCCGGATCGGTGCAGAATAACGAATTTTGAGTTCAGGAAACAGCGATCTCCTGACGGCCGAAGTACCGCCGTCGGCTCCGATGACAAAACGTGTCTGGAGCTCTTCGGTGATGCCGTCCTGTCGGGTGGTGACACGTAAAATGCCCCGCTCCGAGGTCACACGGACAACATGCGAACCTTCCCGTATGGTCGCTCCCGCCTCCTTGGCATGTTGTACCATCCAGTAATCCAAATCCTTTCTCCACGTGAGAGGCGTCGGCCATTCCAGAATCTGGGTTTCCGCTCCTGAGACATGAAGCTTGTGACCCGCAAGAACTGGTGGATCAACCAGAACAGCCCGCGGGATCTCACCGAATTCCTGCCGTATGACGTCATGAGCCCAGTCGCCCATCACCATCCCTGTGCAGACTTTGTCCCGTGGCAGTTTTTTCTTCTCGATGAGTAGAGTAGTATAGCCCGTCTCTGCACAGAGTTTAGCAGCCACTGAGCCGCCTGGTCCGCCCCCCACTACAATGACATCAAAAGTCTGCACATTGCTCACTCTGGTCATCCTTTCGGCTTAGGAGTTTTCGGCTAGGAAAAACAGAATTCCTGACCAACGAACTGATAAGCTGGAGCGTCAGTGAATCGGCGACCTGTTTTCATTAACATTACCGTCACTCTTTTTGAGAGATGTATTGTTTTATTCCTTTTTCTTGAATGATTCCTCAAACTCGTGGAAAAATGCATCTTTTTCTTTCCAGTCGGAACCGAATTCTCTCGTAAAATAAGCACTTGTCCGATCAAAGGACTTACGCCACCAAAAACGTTTTCCTCTACCGCTAATCACGTCTTCGAGCACCTCTCTGAGTTCCCCCATATATTCCTTGGGAAGAAAGGATGCAGCTCCCAGGGTAATGGACTTCTTCAATGCCTCCAAAGTTGCCGCATGAGCTGTTAGCATCACAGTCAAAAAACCCCTGGCGACCGAATGCTCTAGGAGTTCGAATCCCTTAACACCCATAATATCTAGGATAACCAGGTCATAGTTGTGCTTTAGAAGGTGATCGAGCGCTGTGTTGAAATCGCCGGCCTTATGCACCACGCACATGTCTAGGGTTTCCTCAACCGTTTCAAGAACATCAGGTTCGTCGTCGACCACCAAAACAACCTTACCAGTCAAAGAACTCTCCTTGCCCATCTCTATAGTGCCTCCGCATCACTGCTTTCAATCTTTGCTCGGCCTCACACGTGAATCTCTAGTCACGTAGAGGAGGAGTCCGGCTCCGCTCTCAGGTGACTGTTGATCCACGACGTCCGACTCTATTCGAGGCCATCCTCGGATAGCCTCGCCTCCATATGCCTAGGAAGGGGCAAGGTATTGCTGTCTAGTCCTGCCAAGAATTTCCCCCCCTCAAAATCCTGCGCTTGTCCCTTCCTGGTTCGGGAAGACGAATGGAGAGATTCCACCGCGTTTTCGATGTTTGAGCTCACTTGTCCAGAAAATAGATGGCGCCCTCTTTTGCGCTCACTCTCAGCCGCTGACCAGTTTTAATCTTCGCTGTGGCGTCAAACGTATTCACGATGGTTGGCACGGCGTATTCCCGACCAACGATGGCGGCGTGAGAGAGAGTGCCGCCCCGGTCCGTTATGACGGCACCCACTATCCCATACACCGGCGTCCAGGCCGGATTTGTCCCGGGACAGATCATAATCTCCCCCGGCTGAACTTCTTTCAGATCCTCATACGTCATGACCAGACGGGCCGTTCCTTCCGCCTCTCCAGGACATCCGCAAATCCCAAACAAATCGGCTCCAAGCTCCGGCTTGGCCTCCGGCAACTCACCGACGACAATCTTTATGGCGATGGGATCCCCTGAGGGCAGAAGATCCTCAGCGACGGCCTCCTCCAGACTGGCCCGATCCGTAATAAGTGGTGGATTCGGTCTCGTCTGCCACTCTTCCCAAGCTGCACGTCGCCTCCTCGTGATGAAACGGAGATCGTGCCTGTCCGGAACCATCATGACCCTATCAATCTCGTCAGGGTTGAGCATAAAAATATCTCCAGGCTGATCAATAGTCCCAGCAGTGGCAAGCCTCCGGCCCATGGCTAAATAGCCCCGCCGCATGAGTGAGTGAGATATAAGCTCACAGTAGAGATCATGTTCCTCGCTATACGAGCCCGCCTTGCTGGCCAAATTGATCAGGCCCTGGAAAGTCGCCCTTTCCGCCGGGGGAACCTTCTGGAGAAATGCCGTTGTGGCTTCTTCCCTTTTTTGGGCCAACTCACCAATGACCTTTCCATGGACGTCGCCGGTACCCTTCCTGAGGTGATTTCTTATGACCCCTATCGGGATGTCCGGATCTTCCAACCAGTAAGGCTCCGTGAGGTCATTCATCCTCCTCATCCTCCAGCCACCGACCTCATCAGTCTCCAAATAAGTCATGAACTCCTTGAGCCATTGTTTCCCTTTTTCCGACTGCTGCAATTCCGGCACCACGCTTCGGGAAACATCAGCCGCAAACTTCTCTTGCAAGCCCATGTCCTCCGCAATCTGGGCGAACTCCCAGAGCTTCCGGTCCATTTCATATGCTTTGTTGTCGAAGCCTCGCAGCATGTCCTGGAATTCGGAATCCTGATCTTTCATCCCGAACCGCTCTTTACACAATCCCTCGAGTAGCAACCATGCAAATGTCGATGCATACAGTCCCTGAAAATGTATCTCCCACATCCTCCTATAAGTTGTCATCAGATCATAGTTGTGCCAATAGAGCTGGAGGTTTGAGGCATTGTCTACATCCAGATCCTTGAGTTTATCATACATCTGCAGTAACTCGCGCTTACCAGCTCCCCACAGTCCATCGAAATCCTCGACCCACGGGCGAAGTGCCAGGCGGAACTTGGCTTGTCGCTCCTCGATTTCTTTCTCATTTCGAACGATGTGGAAAGCATTATATGAGCCGCCGTCCCTGTATCTCATCTCCCAACCTTTGCAGGTGGGGATGCTAAACTCGGAGGCGCACGCCTTCAAACCATGAGCGCAGTACCTGATCCAATAGTACCCAAAAAGCGGCGTCCAAGCAGGTACACTGTGCGTTCCGTCAAGAAACCAGGAATGCATCGCCGGCAGATCAACCTCTTCAATGAGGTCATACCCTGGCAACTCATCCCATAGCTTCACCCTTGCGGTTCTGTCCTCTGCCATTTTTTTCCTCCTTTGAGTTGTGTCTATAAACTACTGGAGCCTCCGCTCGCTGTCGCCTCCCGGAAATAAGGGAAAAGCCGTCGCGCTTCGATAAAGATGAGAGTAGGAGAATGGTATTCCCGAAAACTGCCGCAAGACCTCGCGCGCGGTTTACGTTGCATTCTGCCTCGTGTAAATCACGTGTCGTCGCAAGCCCATTCTCGATTGCGAAGTGGCAATCCATGTCAGGCATCTGATGCAGGAGATTTGCAGATCCACGGACACAGACACAATCTAATGTCACCTTTCCAAGAATAACTTGCATCATCCAACTCCCTTGCAGTCGGATGTCTCTGTGCCTAAACTGGGTCTGCAGTTCGATGGCACGTTGTTCGGGAAGTTCTGAGTGAATATGGAAGGCTCGCCTGGTGCCTTTCTAGGGAGGTATCTCTGGGCCCGTGGGTACTTGATTGCGGGCAAGGAACCGCCACGGACTAGGTGATTGACTACCGCATTAGCGTGCACCGCAAGATTGAGCGAGCCCATGATGACCATTCCTCAGTTGGACTACGGGTGAAATCGGGCAAAAGTCGAGCAAAGAGGTGACCGCCGTTCAGGCGGTGGAGCCTCGGCCCCCAGTCGCAGGTCAATGGCCCCGCTTTTCCCAAACCCGGGGTAGCTTATGATCGTGTGCTATCGATCTATAAGCCTGATAACTGGAACCTCGAGCGATACCCTGACCTCCCTGGAGGGATGATTCACAGGCGTAGAGGTTCTTGACAGGGGTCCGATAGTCCGCCAACTCCGGCAGACCACGAAACGATTCATTTTGCGAAGCGATGTGGGCTTGTCGGGTGAAACTGCCCTCAATCATGTCCGGATGCGTTTCGAAAAGATCCATAGGAGTATATATGCGTGTCCCGATGACGTTGTCTTTTGTCATGTTGGGAGCAAATTGCTCCCAAGTGGGCAGCATATGGTTGTTAACAAATTCTTCTCTCAGATCACGCCATTCTTTGTAACTGAAGTACCTCAAGGGGCAGGACGCTTCCTCTATCCACAGATTGTGCTTCCCTTCCGCTGCCCGCGACGGATCCCAAATGCTGTCGGGAGTCACCAGCAAATTGAGGCGGGAGGGAAACCCCATGAGGCACGTCTCATGCCAATATTTGTCCTCGAAGTAGCCGAGATCTTTCGGGGCCAGATACAGTCGATACGTGCGATTGAGATCAGGCTCCGCTTCAGATCCTCTATACTTAGGAAGCTCATGTACAGCCAAATGTCCCCATAGAATCTGAGATCGGTCGAACAGAGTCGCATTCATCAGACGCTTTGTTCTGTCAGTCACGTAGTCTCCGCCCAACAAGTTGAGCATGAGCTGTGGTATTCCCACGTCGGCTACTACCAACCGTTTTGCTGTAATTTTGTCACCATTCTTCAGAGTGACTCCCCGGGCGGTTCCGTTTTGAACATTGATTTTGCTCACCGGCACATCCGTATAGTATTCGACCCCTAGCTTTTTGCCTGCTGACACGAGGGCGTCAGTAATCGCCCGGGTTCCTCCCACAGCAATAGAGGGGGGAGACCAAGAAAGGCAGATCGTCAATGTGCCAAACATGCCTTGGAGTCCCATCACATCGTCCATCTGACAGCAGCAGCTCGTAATGGCATTGCGCATGAAGAGAATCCTTAGCTCGGGGCTTTCAAAGAAATATCTCGCGAGTTGTTTCACGGTCATATATTTCATTACGTGTTCCAGGCCGCTATCAGGGTCGTCGCAGAGTTTTTCCAAAGGACCAGGGGCTCCCCAAGCCAGGGGTGCTGAGTAACGCTGCTGAGCAAACGCGGGTCCCCATTTTTCTTTTGCTTTTCTTGTGAGGTCAAGGTAAGTTTCAGCGTCGGTTTTGGAGAATTGGGCGATTTGGTTGTAGGTTTTCTGGACGTTTCCCTCAGAAAACTCGACCGTCCCTTTCTTAGGATCTGTTAGTACCCATGCAGGATACCCGAGAAAGTGACTGCCATCGTCAAACAGGACGCCGGTGCCCGTTTCAGGGATGACATAATGGAGCCCTTCATCGTAGAGATTGAAATCGTGAAAGGCAGGGTGCCCATAAAACCGGGTAAAGTGGGCGCAAAAATCCTGTTTGAAGCCGGGGACCGGACCAACCTCAGTCACCGCTCCCCCGCCTAAACGATCCGTCCTCTCAAAGACACCGACGCTCATCCCCGCTTTACCCAAATATGCAGCCAGGATTGTGCCATGGTGACCGCCTCCAATAATCACCGCATCATAAGTCTTTTGGTACATGTTCTGCCTCCTCTCCTATTGTGTAGGTAAATACAGATCGACAGTTTCCCTAGTTGACATGAAACTGTGTATTGGCTTTTCGCATTTTTTCATGGCCATGGATTAACCAAATTCTCTCTTCAGAATTGCCGCCAGATTTTGACCCTTTGCTTCGGGAGAATCACCGTCTATGAACTCGCACTGCCTAGACAGGTCCGGAGGGGGAATCAAGTGTATGATCTGCATTTTCTTTATCTTCTCCGGGCTTATTTGGGTATCTTCAGGGCTCCAGGTATCTACCGGCTGTCTGCGGCTTTGTAAGATCATCTTCAGGGAAGGGTATCGGAGTCCACCGACCTCGTTGCTCACTGTTACCAATGCTGGCAGTGCCGCCTTCACCTCTTCGTATCCTCCGGGAACAGTCTTTTCAACAACCACATGCCCTTTGTGAATCTTCACCTTTCGAGCCAAATTAACGGTCGCAATTCCCAGCATTTCTCCCAGAACTATTCCTGTTTGCCCGGAATCCCAATCTCCGGCTTGTCTCCCGGTCAGGACCAGATCATATTGCCCTATCCTCTTGATCGCCGCCGACAACGCATATGCGGTGGAATTGGTATCGAGGTCCTCGAAGAGCGGGGCTTTCAGCAGAATTAATCTATCGGCACCGACGGCTAGGGCTTTCCTCAGTACGGAAGAATCCAGGTGATGGCCCATACTCAAGACCGTTACCTCAGCCCCATTTTGGTCCTTGATCTGAAGGGCCGCCTCGATGGCATTTTCGTCGAAGGGGTTCACCACCTGACGGAGAGACGAAACGTCCATCGTTTTTCTCTCCGAGTCAATTTTAGCGGACCCCAAAGGGGCTTCGGGATCAGGTATTTGCTTTGCGCAAACAATTATCTTTATCCCTTTCACGACACAGTTCCTCCCATCTGGCTTTGAGTGCCGGCACGACCCTCTTGTAATCTTCAACGACACCATAGTCAGCTACCGCGAATATGCTGCTGTTTGCGTCAGTATTCACTGCCACGATTTTCCGTGACCGCGCCATGCCGACTAAGTGTTGGATTGCCCCGGATATTCCCACCGCAATGTATAAATCCGGCTGAACCATAGCTCCAGATAGACCGATCTGGCGGTTGGGGGGCATCCAACCTGAATCCACGGCAGGTCTGCTGCATCCCACCATGACTTCATCAAAAGACTTCTTAAGTGAATTCGCCAGGTCTTCGAGCTCTTTGAACCCTTCGGGGCCACCTATTCCCCTACCACCGGCTACGATGACATTCGCTTTATCGAGAGCGACTATCTGTTCCTTAACTTTTTTGACGGATTCAACCTTCATCATGGGCGCATCTACATCCGCAGTGAAATCGATAACCTGCCCCTTAAAGGCCTCCCGCTCAGCAGGTTTCAAGACGTTTCTCCTCACGGTAACGAGCTGCGGGGATCCGTCGTACTTGAAGACAGCAAGCGCACAACCCCCAAATACGGGCTTGGTTCTCAACAAGAGACCGTCTGCCTGATCAATCTCCAAATGTACACAGTCAGTCGTGAGAACAGCACCGATCCTAAAGGCCAGTCTTGGCCCGACGTCCATCCATACGGGCGAATGGAGCATAAGTACAATTCTTGGATTTATCTGTTGGAATAGTGTTTTTAAAGCGTTCACCCAAAGATCGGGGGCGAATCTTGCCAAGAAAGGGTGTTCCAATTTGTAAACCTTATCTACCCCAAAAAAACCAATCTCGTCGGCTATTTCGTTGAGCTTGTCCCCGAGGACTACAACGGAAAGCTCCACACCCAGCTCATTGGCAAGCTCTTTCCCCGAGCTCACCAATTCTAGGGTTCTCTCATCGAGAGTGCCATCATTGATCTCTCCACATACTAGAACACAGCTGTTTGACATGGGATCATTCCTTATTCTTTCATTCAGATGGCTTTCAAGGGCAACCCGACGGCATTCGCTTTTTCGACCAGCAAATCGTTTTGTTTCGGCTTCAGGTCGGTGCGACTACTTTCTGACATGCTTCAGGTAACCTGACATCGTTCCTGAGGTCATCTAATCGTCCTGAAATTCCGCCTACGCGGGTTCTTTCTCTTTCACTCAGAAGCTAGGCTCGATATTCCCAGTCGTTGCCAATACGATGGCCCACATCAGGAGGATGACTGCCCTCTGCCGCGCTTCATCTCCCTAACAGTCACCCTAGGGTGTCAACACGCTTCGACTGACACCTTGTGTGCAAGTCGCTTCCAGTAGCAGCGTTTTCTCCGAGAGAGGTAGCAGTGCGCACGGTGCAGTAACAGTCCGATGGATCCTCTGGAATGGACATCGTGGCTACTCAGAGTCTCTTGACAATCAGATCAATAATCTGGTCGGTGACCGATAGGGGTGTTGTGACCTGGACTTTTGCAGGCCGCGTCTGCAGCCAAAAGATATTCTTAGGAAATGGCAGATCACTGTCGATAGCCCATTCCATATCCTGAGGGCATCCCAGCTTTGTCTCAACCGATTTGGCTACCTTTGCGATTTCGATCACTTCCTCATCACTTGTGCTGGAAATACTCTGCATTTTCTTGGGAACATCAACCCATGCGGCCCCCTTTTCCACGTTCACGACGCACGTAGTCTTTCTCCCCACTTGCTTGGTGACTATTTGCAAACTCTCCTTATCAACTATGAATCCGTCAACACTCTCGACTCCGCTAACAACGCCTTCCCCCAAGCCCCAGTTGGCTTCGAGAATGATTTTTGAGTCATCGCCGGTGACGGGATCGACGGTAAAACAAATTCCAGACGACCGAGCATTAACCATTTTTGGAACGGCAATTCCCAACTCGTCTCCGAGCACCGGCAAGCCTTTGTTCACCCTAAACGCCACAGCCCTGGTCGTGTAAGCACTGGCCCAAACCTTTCTTATTTTTTCAAACAGATCATCTTTGCCCTTCACATTGAGATAGGTTTCAAACATTCCTGGCCTACTTTCCGTGCCTGCCGATCTGACTGACACAGCCACATCAGGAATGCCCACCTTTTGACAAAGCTCATCATAGTAACTACTTATGGGCTTCTTTACCCCCTCGGGCATCTCCTTGGTCTCAATCATGTTTTGGACCGTTTCACTGATTTCATCAAAAACTGTGATCCCTTGCCCTTTGAGTTCACCAAACCCGTCCACGAATTGTGAGATTTCCTCTGCTGCGCCCGTTTCACGAATAAATTTCCGATACATATCGATTGATATTGCAAAACCCGGGGGAACGTCCAAGCCCATCTGAATCATTCGACCGAGATTCGCACATTTCTTGCCCACAATGTCGTTGTGCTCATCTCCCATTTCTTCAAACCAGAAGAGTAGTCTTTCCGAACCCATATGCCACTCCTTCGCCCGTATTTTTCAATGCAACCTCGTGGTCTTCAGGCGATGTTCCCTAGTTCATATAGCGTCCTCCATTGACGACCAGGGTTTGTCCGGTAATAAAATCGGCTTCATCACTGCTGAGGAATATGACGGCTCCGATCAGGTCCGCCGGTTGCCCCAACCGTCGCAGAGGAGTACGACTGACGTCATATTTCCCGATATCATCAATAATGGTTCTGGCAGCCTCGGTATCGGTGAAGCCAGGCGCTATGGCGTTGACACAGATGCCGTATTGCCCGATTTCAGATGCAAGCGACCGAGTGAAACTAATGAGTGCTCCCTTGGAGGTGACATAATGGAGAAAACCGTTGGACCCGGTGAAGGCTGTTTCCGAGGAAATATTTATGATTTTCCCTCTATTCTGCTCCTTCATTTGAGGGAACACGGCCTTGGTGCACAGGAACGAGCCTTTTAGACTTACACTCATCATCCGGTCCCATTCCGAGACAGGAATCTCCGTAAATGGTTTGCGACCTACGCCGTAAACCATGGCTGCGTTGTTGACCAGGATATCTATCCGGCCGAACTGGTCTATGGTCTGCTGGGCAGTCGTTAGCGTATCGTGCTCAGAGGTTACATCAGCCTTGAGGGCTATTGCAGAGCCTCCTCTGTCTTTGATCTCCAAAGTCGTTTCCGTGGCAGCCTCGTACAAGATATCCGCAATGACAACCACAGCACCTTCGGCTGCCATGGCCAAAGAGAAAACCTTACCTATTCCCCTGGCACCGCCGGTTATTATTGCCACTTTATTCTTCAATCTTTCCATCTGTTGGCCCTGACATTATTGACGCTGTCTCGATGGATTATAGCTTACTGTTTTTCATAGGTTTTTGTGATAAGTTTTGCCTTCATGTCATACCTGGGAAGTGTGCCTTCGCTCACCAGTTCTACATCAGCCCGGAACAGAAGCTTCTCTCGTAACACCTCCTCCAGTTCCTTTTTCAAAGCTGTGAGATCCTCGACGCCACGAGAGTATTCGGCCTGAATTCTTAGAGGAGGCTCAACCTTTGGGCCGGGTGCATCCAACAAGATGACCATGTCACCCGTGGATCTAGGCCTAAGGGAAGCGATTACATCCTTCACCGCCGAGGGGAAAACGTTTACACCGAGCAATATAAGCATGTCGTCAGTTCGGCCTATGCACTTCACGCGAAAGCTGGTTC
This sequence comes from Desulfomonilaceae bacterium, assembly GCA_052146735.1. Lineage (GTDB taxonomy): Bacteria > Desulfobacterota > Desulfomonilia > Desulfomonilales > Desulfomonilaceae > CAWBBA01. The sequence continues at coordinate 21,613 of JBKQMK010000129.1, forward strand.
GCCCACACTGGCACGGGCTGGTGGATACAGTAATCCTGTCGCGGGTCCTGAACCTTACTACGGGGCAACATTCCCGGTCGATTAGCGTATAAACGAGCTCCCCTTGGGCTCCATCCGTCATCTTCAACGGCTCTCCTGAGTCGGGGTCAATGAGTTCACAGTAGATGTACTCCTGTGCGCAGAAGTGCATCCCCTGCTGCTGAGGGCATTCGCCGAAGATAATGGGGGCCGCGTCTGAGTTGCCAAGGCCTTCGTGGACACGGCAGTTATAGGCCTCTTCTAGCTGTTTTCGTATTGCTGGAATTCCCCCACCGGGTTCGGCGCCCACAACCAGCTTTTCATACCCAAGTTGAGAAGGTTCCAATCCGTATTTTTTCCTGACATATTCGGCCAGGTAGAGAGCGTAGGATGGGGTGCAATGGAGCACGTTTGCGCGAAGTCGCTGTGTGGTCATCACAACCCGGTCCGACGCCCCTGTCCCAATGGGAACAAATGCGGCGCCAATGTGTTCGATCGCGTCCTTGACCGGGAGTCCACCGACAAAGAAGGTCAGCCCAGCGGCCTGGATGACCGTGTCCGTACGCCTTATACCTTTCGTGAAGAGCGAGCGAGCTGTAATGTTGGTCCATACCTTGTGGTCGTGTCTGGTTATTCCCACGAAGGTAGGTACTCCGGTGGTTCCAGATGATGAGTGGATTCGAATCACGTCCTCAAAAGGAGCAGCACAGTGAAGCCCCAAGGGAGGACATTCTTCTTGGCTTTTGCGAAGTTCGTCCTTTTCTGTGAAAGGGAGTTTCACTAAGTCGTCCAGGCCTTTTATGTCCTTCCGTTTTACGCCGTGTTCTTTGAATTTTCTCTGGTAAAACGGTGATTTCTGCCAAATGTAATCCAATTGAGCCAGCGCCTTTTTTTCCTGCAAATCACGCAGGTGGACCGAGCTCATTGTTTCCATTTTTTTGTTGAAAAACTCGTGCTTCATCCTGTGTCCTCCTTCACAAACTTTGTTAGCTGGGACATCTACAAATTCGTCGTCACCTTTTTGAACCCTGATCTGGGTATTGGCGACTTGCGACCGAGGGAGTTTCAGGGAGGCGCAAGACACTGATTCTTGCATTCGGCATAAGACTGAGCCAGCCACCCGGACTGCACCTCCCTACCATCTCATTTGACCCACGCCTGGTTCACGGGGGTCATCTCCATCGGAATCAAGAATCTTGGCGTCTTCTTTCCGGAAACTTCCGTTTCCGCCTTCAGCTCTCGACATCATAGGAACTCAAGATGCTAACAAGCACGATATTCCAGAGTTGCCTTATTGTCAACACCATTTTGTCCTATATGGCAACTTTTTGCTGTCAAGGGTAACACTGCCTTTGCCCACTGAGTCATACAACAGCTTTATCAAAGCGGCATGAACGATTCGATCTCTCACGTCTGCGATACGGTCCTGAGGTTCCTAATATTATACATATGTGACGCGAAGAGCCCCTCACGGGTATCCTACTAGGACACCACAATCCAAAGGAGATCTCGCACAGCGGCTCAGCCCTCACCTATTTTTCCTCTTATGGGACGCAAACCATTATGGTAAAGCGATCGGTCGGTCTCCCTCACCTTTGGCCTATCTGTGCACGAATGGGGCTTTGGATCGGGCTCCCTTTTCGATAAAGTTCCTGAGTCCGATGCGATTGTCTTCGGTGGTCCAGCATTGGCCGTGGAGCTTGGCCTCGTTTTTGAGACCTTCCTCCAGGGTCATTTTTCCACCTTCGAGTATGGCCTGGACGAGCAGATTATCGATGGCTCTGGAAAGATGTCCTATGTCCACAGTAGGCAGCGTGTCGGGCACACTTGCCACAGGGCCGATCTCGATGATTTTAACCTTGGTCTTCCCCGAAGCGATTTCACGAGCCAAGTCCATTGCCCTTTCCAGAATGTCGCCTTCGACCTCTTCGTTAATCAGGCCGTATTCCAGTGCCTGAGCGGTAGAGATCGGATTTGCCGTGCGCATCATTTCAGCGGCTTTCTCGAAACCGATTATCCTCGGGAGACGCTGGGTTCCACCCATTCCGGGAATGATACCCAGGTTTACCTCAGGCTGACCTGCGAAGAATTTCATGCCTTTCGGGGCCACTCGTGCGGTGCAACACATAGCTAGTTCAAGGCCACCACCCAGAGCAAGACCATTGATGGCCGCAACAGCAGGTTTCCCCAGTTGTTCTAACTTGACTGAGAAAATCTGCCCTTTCCTGGATAACCCCTCAGCCTGCTCGGGTTGGGTTAGGCTGGCTAGTTCTGTTATGTCCGCGCCCGCAACGAATGCTTTGTTCCCGAACCCGGTGATTACTGCGGCCATAATGGCAGGATCATTCTTTATTATTTCCAAATAGGTCTGCATTTCCGTGAAGACCTTACTGTTTAGCGCATTCAAGGCTTTGGGACGGCGAATGGTTATTATGCCGAGGTCCCCCTTCTTCTCAAACAACACGTCCAAGACTTCCCATGGTCTGCCGGAAGCAGCTTGAGCTTTCAGTTTCTCAGAAACGGGCATGCTTGGATATTTCTTTGCGAATGCTTCAACCAGCCCAAGGGACTTACCCACACCGAATGAATTCATAAAACTGAACGGGGGCTTCATGTCTAGAGCGGTACTGATCAAGAGGTTGAAGTCGCTGGTTGTGATGATACCCGCATCCAATATGTCGCAAACGATTGCAAAGTACGCTGCCTGAAGCTCTTCAGCGATCAATTTTTCTTTATCACGCGGTATCTCGACGATTTCCCCTCGTTGGGCAACTTCCCAGTTGGATTTGGTATCCGCCATCTGTTGGAGTCGTTCGGGCACTCTAAACCACGGGTTCATGGCGGTCATTGCCGCCAAGCCATGAACGGTAAGAGCAATTCCGCCTGTGAGGTTTTGGGCGGTGAAAGGCCCCACCCTAAGGCCCAGGCATTTGGCAGCAACAGTGTCCACTTGCTTGGTATCGCCATAGCCCGCATCAACGCATTGCACACAAGCTAGCTGCAAGCCCTCAAAAACTGGATCCACAGCGTATCCGAACCTGGAGCCCACCCGGATCGGGATTTTCCCTGTGACCTCGTAAAAGCGCATAATGAAGTCAGTGGCTTCTAGACTAGTGTCTCTGCCGGGGATTATTTCGAGAGCCGGATTTCGCTCAGCCGGGAAAAAGTAGTGAGTGCAAAGGGCTCGATTCTTGTGCTGAAGTTCCTGGAAGATGCGTTCTGGTTCCAGATGTGAAGAGTTGCTGGTCAGGATCGCATGAGGGCTAATCAGTTCCTCTAATTGATTAAAGATTAGGCGTTTCAGCGGTAAATCTTCCGTGGCTGCCTCGACAACTAGTTCCACTCCCTTCAATTGACCGTAATCAGAGGTAAAGGCGACATGGCTTTTCATGGCCTCCACCTCATGAGGTCTGAAGACACCAATCTCGAGGCCTTTGTCCACTTTCTTGAAGAGTCTGGCTTTTCCTTTTGCCAGGGCCTCCTCAGCTATGTCCACCACCACGACGTGCGCGTCGTAAGCATGCAGCACCTTAACGAAATGCAGGGCTATGTCCGGCCCAATCTGGCCTGAGCCGATCACTCCAACTTTGTTGATAGTGCGTCCGCGGACCCACAAATCCATTTTTCATCCTCCTCGAGGGGCAGTTTCGGGTAAGACTGCGGAAAACGTAAGATAATTAGTTGAGACCGTCAGCTACCCGACGTCTCTCTCACAGCTGCCGGCGTGCGGCATTCCCGCCCAGGGCCCCACCGGACTGCTCGCCCCCGCACAGGCAGGCCTTTACAGGATACGGATCTAGACGAGGAGCCACTGGCCTTTGCCAAAACAAGTGTCCGACACATGTAGGAAACCTCGTCACAGCAAAAATGACGGAAACTGATCATGGAGATGTTGTGAAAACCTACGGCAGACCGCCTCCTGTCCATACAAGGAGAATCGACATTTGGGTCTCGATTTCAGGTTGAGGCAGCCAGCATGGCGTCCACCTCCTGGTCCGTCATCGCGTACCGCAAAAGGAACTCTTCATCCGCAGTGCTCTGAGGAAGACCCATGTCTCGCTTCAACTCCGCTATGGAGGGCTGGGGAAAGCCCTGAGCGCGGAGCTTCTTGGTTCTCGGTAGCTTGTTGATCTTCTCTAGAACTTCCGGGTTGATGGGCGCCGGCGATTTGCCAAAATAGCCCAGGACGTACTCTATAACGCTATCGGGCACAATCTTGTACGGTTCGCCGGAAGCCACGTTCATGGTAGCCTGCGTTCCAACAAACTGGGAAAGCGGAGTCACCATGATGGGATAGCCTAAGTCCCGGCGCACTCGCACGATTTCTTGCAGAACTTCAGGCAAGCGGTTCTCCATTCCTGCCTCAGCGAGTTGTCGCTTCAGGGTTGTTACCATTCCGCCAGGTACTTGATGTTCATAGTATGACGGGTTGTATTCCTGCGGGATTCCTACAGGTCTCCGCTCTTTCTCAGCCAACGCGTACAGTTGCTCAGATATTGGCTGCAGCACATCCCCCTTGATAGCTGGCTCGTGTCCTAGCTTCTGCACATCTTCCATCACTTGGAATACGGACGGCTGAGACGTCCCGTCTGCCAGGGGAGGGATAGCAGTATGCACTGTATTTACACCGAGTCTGACGGCTTCACGATAGACCTGAGGTGCCAACCCTGTCGTGCAGTGCGAATGAATCTCAAAAGGCCGGCCGTTGAGATTCAATTGAATGGCCGGTATCAGGGTGGTGACCCGTTCCGGGGTGAGCAGACCTCCTTGATCTTTCAGATAGATTGTATCCACGTCATTGCAGGCGGTGATCTCGCTAGCCCTGGCAGCATAGTACTCGTCGGTATGAATGGGACTGATGGTGTACGCCAATGCCACCATGAAATCCTGAATACCCGCTGCTTTTGCCATACGGGCGTTGCGGTAGATTATCTCCATGTCATGAGCGGCATCAACCAGCCACACCCGCCTAACCCCATTGGCAGCCATGCTCTGGTACACAAGAGCCATGATGGAGTCCGGACTGCGCTTGAATCCGATGAATCGTCGACCGGTGGTGCCAAAGCTTAGCGGAGTATTCGGAATGGCTTGGGAGACTAGTTTGATCTTCTTCCACGGATTCTCCTTGTGGTATCGGACAGCCACTCCCATATGAATACTGGCCATGAAGTCAATCGCCTTGAACCCGATTTCGTCCATTTGTGTGGCAACAGCAAGAATGGCTTCAGTTGTCAGGCCTGTGGCATCCCATAGACTTTGATTGCCATCCCTCAATGTTGTGTCGACGAACTGTATAGTAGTCATGGATGATCTCTCCTTGACCTCACACCGCTGATGTACGGTGGTGGGAGTGCCTTTGGGCTTTCGTTTGACGGGCAGTCACTTTTCCCCAATGACTCTCCGGGTGTCATCCTCTGTTCTTCATAAACTGATCCAGGCTTTCAACCAGAGCCTGAGCGACTTCTGGGTCCTCTAGGTTTGCGTCCACTTCCTGAATATCGACCTCGACGCGTAGCCCTTTCTTCAATTCTTGGATGAAGAGGCGGTCTTGTTCCGGATCATAGAGCACGCTTCCTTCCCTATCGATGGAGGACCAGCCCCTCAACGGAACGACAAGCTTCAAGGGGCCTTTGGCTTTATTGATCTTCTCCGCGTACAGCTTCGCCCCGATTACAAGCTCATCCTCAGGGAAACGTGTCATTGCTCTTGTTTCGTCCATTTCAAAGATCTTCCCAGACGCCAAGTACTTTTCTCGGTTGTGGCGCGTCGGTCCGACACCGGTCAGGTTGAGGCAACAGGGAGCCCACACCTGCGGGATTCCCCGATCTCCAGCGGCGTCGAGCCTTGCCATGCCTGCCGGCCTGTTTCCCTTGAATCGCTCTTCAATAAGTCCAGCAGGGCAGATTTCCACCACTGCATCGAAAAAACCCTGAGCTATGAGTCGATCCATGGCCCGGTCACTCACGCCCTGGGCGTGAAATGGGTACACGTGATAGCCCTTCTCCACAAGAAGTGTCTCCACATTCTTGGCGCAGTTATCTGAAAACCCGATTTGGGTGAGAGCCACGGAGGGACGAGGGAGAGTGAGCTTGCGATGATCCAGGGCCTGCTCGACCATTCCGGAAATGGCCCCGGCCACCTGAGAAATGGCGTTATCCACAAGATCGTTTCTGCCGGCAATCTCCATGATGAGCTGCATGACAGTCAAGTCCGTGGCTCCGAACAAACGTCCCACGTAAGCTGGCATGGCGGCCGGCGTAGCGATCACCTTAGGAATTCCGAAAGGGAGCTTGGCCATAATACGAGCTCCGAGCAGCCCCATGGTGGTTCCGCCCATGGCCACGATGCCGTCGAGCTGCCCATCACCCAGCAACGTAAGAGCCTTATTTAGTGCGCCCTCGGTCATCAAATTGGTGCTAACGCGCCGATCTGGGGAGGCCAGGATCTCATCGATCTTCCTGCCGACCAGCTCCGCTATCTCGTGAGGCTGTACCTCAGCATCAATAGTCGGATTGCCTCCCATGCTGATGTCGATGAGGATAGGTCTATGGCCGGTTGCACGTATCTTTTCTCTAAGAAGCGTCAGTTGCGCTCCTTTAGTATCAGATGTTCCAATTATGACGATGTTTTTCTCCATGGAACACTCCTCAATAACGATTGCAAGTCACTTCTGCTCTATCCACTCCGGACAGTCCCTTCTATTTTGTGGGATAGATTGATCCGCGAAAAGGCTTATAACGCTCTATGGTGGTGACTCCCCCCAGGAAACTCCGTCTCCGACCCCAGCTCCGGACTTAATTAGAGTGCTGAGGACCGCCCTGCATTCCAGGGTATAGCTCTGTTTCCTAATTGTCAACAAAAAAGATTTCCTATTTGGAACTTTTTGTGGATCTTCTCGTCACCTGCGCCATTGCCTCAATATCGAGCACAAGCGGATCTTGCCTACGTGCTAGCCAGGTGTTTTTGGTCAGCGGTTTCGCCTATGCTTCCTTATATGACACACGGAACATGTGCAAAATCTCCTGTCCCGATAGGCCACCCGGTATCTGAAGAAGCTTGCCAGGAGATCGTGGCGGACGCATATACTACTAACGCTGCTGAAGGAGTTAAGATCTGCCAACAATGGGTCTAAAACCCTGCCAAAGTATTCTCTTCCCCTCCCATCATTCCTTGTAAAATAAAGGGAAAAACAGGGTTGCCCGCGTGTGATGCTAGAGATGGCTGGGTTAGCTTGGATAACCCGGAGTAGGTTATAAGTGATGAGCCGCCCTGGTTCATAGGGCCGCCGAGAGTTTTCGGCAGGCCTGTGTACGAGGGGGGATTTTTTTGCGCGGAGCGTAGGCCGATTGCGGACGGATCGCAAGCCTCGCGGTAGGGAACGGATGTTAGGGAGGGAGGTTTGACTTTTCTTTACAGTTGATGGAGCTCGCTGCATTGGAATTTTGGATAACGTGCGTTTTGGGCCATTAGTTTAGGCCAGTGTTCAGGCTTGTTTTATAAATGTTGAGGTCATGGCGAACCTGCCTAACCAGGCTTGCGTGTGTCCCAACCAAAATGGTTTTAATACAGCACGTTACGCTATTCAAGGTTTCACGTATCGCTCAAATAAGCGGAAAAGGTGTTGCAACAGGGCAAGACATTCGGCCTCATTATTCTAAAAAGGTCACAAGCAGGGGGGTACATCCAATGGCAGACATAACCGACGTAAAGGTCTGCGCTTCGACATGTTCGGCACCCTGTTCGACGTGCATTCCGTAGTTCAGGCCTGCCCCGACGCTTTCGGTCGAGAAGGCGAGGAGTTCAGCAAGTTTTGGCGACGAAAGCAACTCCAATATTCTTGGCTCAGGTCCCTGATGAATCGCTACGTGCCTTTTTGGCAAATAACTTGCGATTCGCTAGAGACGCTCTCTACAAGTGCGGCGGGGATCACAATGACGCGCTGGGCGCGCGTCTGCTCGATGCCTACAAAGAGATCAGCCCTTTTCCTGATGCAGGACCCATGCTGGAGGCTCTATCCAAAACTGGGATCGCCAAGGTGATCCTCACTAACGGCAGCAAGGACATGGTCAACTCGGCGATTCGGGTCGCACGTTTTACTGATAAATTTAATGCCGTCTTTTCCGTGGATGATGTCAAGATATTTTAGCCAGACCCATCTGTGTATGAAATGCCTCACCTTAAGCTCGGAGTAGAGAAGCATGAGATCCTAATGATCTCGTCGCACACTTGGGACCTGGCCGGGGCCATTTCCTACGGCATGCAAGGCACATGGATCGACAGGCCGGGCGCGGCCAATCTCCTGGAGAACCTAGGCTTCGATCCAGATTATCGCGTAACCGGGCTGGAGGGCATTGTGGATCTCATCAGGTAGTTACGGGGACAATGTTGCCTCTGTCTGGCCCTTCCCTGGTCTTGGGAGCAGCCATTCGTGTCTTGTGGAGGGTGAGTTCACTTTTCAGAACGATCAGGAACAGGGTCAAAGCGCACGTGGTCAGATCGAGAAGCACTAAGGGCATCTTGCGATTAGGTGCAAAAATGTCTTCCTTTTGGTTCGAGGACGTTCGTCCAGTTGTTTGGCTGGTCAAACCTGAGGGGGTGGAACGCATCCTCGATGCCGCTGGGGGCTCGGTAATTTCCCTCAGCGGTAATAGGTCTACTCTGTTATTCCAAGCTCTCGGCACACTTGCTTGACACGCTTTGCGTGAGCCGGTTGAACCTCCGTTTCCCGAAGCATCTTGAAGATGCTGCTCAACTTTGAACCGATTCGACTTCATCCTGGCGGCTTATTGGGCCAGAGATTCTGCCACAGCTCTCACCCTGAACTTGAGCCAGTTTTTGGAGCCAGGTCACTGCCAAGAAGGCGGTCAAGGTATACAACGGACGGGGTGACGCTGAGAACTGAATCAAAGAGGGTAAGAACTCGCTACGTTGAGACAAGACCAGTTGTCATCGACTCGCCGCCAACCAAACCCTGTTGCTCATGGGAGTCTTGCCCTACAATCTCCAGTAAATGCTCCGGCCATTCTATCTCCCTGGTAAGGCAGTGAAAAGGTCAATCGAGTGGCTCATCAAGCGTCTGATCAAGGTCGGAGCGAGAGTCTCGTATCACGGTAGGAGGTGGCATGTTCGGTCGGCTCCAGCCTTCGCCTGGCCCGATACTGCCGGGCTGTGTTCGGGTTACGAGCACGGATGTGAAAACTGGTTGACGGAGTCGCCTGGGGTGCGGTACGTACAGAAACGGGTGATGAAAAACCCCTTTATCAAGCGAGATAGTGCCAGTTGAAGTCCTAGGAGAGTCAGAAGAGACAACGCGGCGGCATTTTGGGGTCGGAGGGACCCTCGAGTGACCGATCAAGACCCAGAAGACCGCCAAGATGGCAACCGCGCCGGTTAATCCCGGTGGATAGGGAGATCGGGGGTGGATGGGTAAAATGGAAAAGGTGCAACTTCATTTACTCTTCGTGTGTGTGAGCAATCGCGGCCGGAGCGTCTTCGCTGAATTCTTTTTCAGAAAAATCATCAGCGAGCTGGAGAACGGGCTTTTTGATCGGGTCAAGGTAACGTCTGCTGGCTTTATCCCCCAGGCCATAAGAGATCATGTGGCGGAACTGCAAATTGGCATTCCTGAACCCTTTTATAACCGTCCAGTGGCTGAAACGACACGTGCCTTCTTGTCTGAGAGAGGCATAGTTGTCCCGCCGGACTGGAGATCGAGAGAGCTAACCTCAGAGATGGTAGAGGAGGCCAATCTCATAATCACGGCCATACCCGAGCAAAAGGAGGACCTCCTCAAACTGTACCCGGAAGCCGAGGCCAAAATTGTTACGGTCAGAGAAATATCTCGATGGCACAGGCGCCTCAGATTCGAGGATCTTTCGACGCTTCCAGGAGATAGCAGCTATTGGAATTATGTCGAGGAGGATGCGGATTATGTAAAGACAATACTCTCCGAGATGGAAGAGAGCTTGACACAGGCATTGCCACATATCTTCAGAAACCTTGGGTGTGGGGAATAGATAAAGGAACTGTGTGAATGCTGAGAGGCAGAGAGTGTAATTCGCGAATCGCCTATTGAATCTGCTCAGCAAGGCAGGAAAACATGAGATATTCCCTGGCGTTTTAAGGAAACAATTGACAAGATCTCCTTCAAGGTTGCGGAGAGGGTATAATGCAATATCGTAATTATGATGCCCCACCCTCCCCCGTCTGACTAACGATCCCAGCGTGAACAGCGTCGGTGAATTCTTACCACAAGCAAACATCCCAGATAATAAGACCGCCAGCACACGGACGCTCAGTCCTTGCAGAATGGTCGCGGTAGGAGTGTTTCGAGCATTTTCATGCTTCGTTCGTTGTAGCTTTCTAGCTATGGCCGTGGGTATCAGACTTTACGGTCTCGTTTCGGTCGAGAACGCATTGCTCTGAATCAATTGTTTGCATATTCTGATGCCTTGGGTTGCATCCTGCGCACAATGATCCGCCTGCACATAACGGCAGATCTGTT
>JBKQMK010000130.1:0-5832 GCA_052146735.1 Desulfomonilaceae bacterium
GCAACCGGAAGAGCAAGGTTTCCGCGTACGGAGTGGAGCATGGGCCTTTTTCCGGCAGAGTGATCTGTTTGATGGGGCTGTCGAGAGCAACTGTGCGGTACTGGAGGTCGAACACCGACTGGAGTTGAGTCCAAGCGTCACTGGTTGTCACGGAGACATTTCCCAGTACTCTTGCCATGCATGCCAGGCGAATGTCCGGGGGTTGGCCGACCAAATGCTCGCGTGCTTGGTCATCAGGTGGACTCAACTTTCCGTGTGCGACGATCCGGCATTTGCCGCATACGTCGCGCCCGTCGCAAGTGGATTCCACGCCCAATCCGCTCCGTCGAATGCAAGAAAGCAGAGTTTCTCCGTGCCCTGCCTTTACCGTCAATTCACTACCACTGAAGGTTACTGTAGGCAGGAAGCTATCTCTCTACATTGCAGCCTGGATAGAAGAAGGACGGATTGTCGAATCAAAACCCAGATGGGCCAATTCGATTGTAGTGAGTGGCGGAATGATTACGAAATGATCATTATTCCACGGGCCTAGGAGGAAGTTTTTCAGATAGCGGTCAGTCCCTTCAAGAATGAGGAGCTCAAGCTTGAGCGTGGCAGAGATCTGGCGCACATGGGGGAGCAGGGTTGGTAGGTCATAAGCGCCGGTATCTATAAGGGCCAGGAATTTATAATGCGCCAGCATCAGTCGGTAGATCCGTTCCGTTCGTTCCGGACCGAAACGCTCTAAAACCGCGTGGTACTCTTTCCAGATGTTAATCTCTCCCTCCAGCCAACCTTTCGTGAGAAAATAGACGCCACCCTGACGACAGCAACGCTCCCTGTTTTCTTTGGAACCCAACAGCAAAGTGATGCAGTCATCCACTCGGGGAATGACCAGTTCGTAGTCTCCGGACTTGAGCCCGGCAACAGCGTTGCCGCAAAACCCGAATGCCAGAAGCACTCGCTGCACACCGGTGATCTGATCCAGCTCCTCCTGCAATCTCCGGCGCAGGGAAGCAGTTACAAGGTGCAGCCCGGATTCTACCCACACCAAACCATGCGGACAGCTCGTTTCTGCGGCCGCCTTTTCAAGCTCATTGCGAATTGTGTTGCAGGCCAGAATCACGGTTTCCACGTCCAGCGCCTTTCTATTAGTGAATTTGTTGGTGGATTATACCGCATCCGGCTCGGTTTCGGAAGGTGACGACTAAACACTCTGTTTCGCAAGTTCGGTGACGTATTCGCATCGGTCGCCATGGGAGACGACACGAGTACATGACCTCACCTGCTGCGCCAACGCTCGGTAGGAGGGGCATCTTGCCGGTAATCCGGAAGAACGGGCAACCGGTAACTGGTCGGAAGAAAAGGGTCAAATGCCTATTGACCGAGCCGGAATCCCTTCAGTCGCGGGACACGTGGAAACGTCGGCGATGCTGTCCCTGTTTCCTTCCAACCGTTACCGGCAGTATGTTGGACACCGCCAGTGGTCAAGTACACGACGCGTTTGGCGTTGTTCCTCGAGATGATCCTGAAATGAGATAACTAGCATAAACTGCAGGGCATTCCGTTGTTCCTGTCGTTAGACAGACAAAAACCGGATGAATCTTAATACTTGCCGTACTTCTTTCCAGCCTGAATAAATGCTTTGAGCGTGTGTTCCCTGGCTTCGTCCATCGCGCACCCGATGCTGAGGATGTATCCCCCGTCACCAGCAGCCACATCCAATAGTCTTTTTGTCTCGTCTTCTACCTGCTGCACATTACCGGTGATGATCAAGGAAACGGGGAATCCTCCGCCGATGCATGATTTGCCCCCCAATATTTCTCTGGCTCGGGCCATATCGGTTCTGTCAAAGATAAAAACGCATTCGCCTTGGGGCATTTCTGCCAAAAATTCCAGCCGTTGGTTATAACCACCCTCCACAAAGCAGCAGGGCACACATCCCTGTTCGGCCAAGCCGATCATCACCTTCTTGAGACTTGGCCAATAGAACTTCTTGAACTGCTCGTTGGACATAAAGCCGTCGGCGCCTTTGTGCAGCGGAATGAAAACCAGTGGGTTGTTATTAGCTAAGGCTCCGCCTACACCCATACTGACCATGAGCGGTACCAGCCTGTCTACAGCTTCCAGAACTTTTCCCGGTCTTCGGTAAAGGTCCATCATCAGTTCTGTGGTACCCCGGAAGGAGTCGCCCAGAACGTCAAACGGGGCTTTGGTGGCGCTGCCGGCATACATCGGATAACCTGAGCTTAAAATCTGTCCCATATACGGTCCCAAAGCCTGGATCCACTCAAAGCTGATCCTACCAGCCTCCAGAAGGGCTTTGTACGCCTCTTGGATCGGCGGGGCACCCAAAGTGCAAAGCCACGGTCCAGCCATGGGCAGTTCCATGCTACCGTACAACGGGAGCGATTGGGCCAAGGGTTCCAGAGAACTGTGGGTACGAGGCAACCAGACGCGGAACCAGTAATCGGTGGGGTCTGCAATAAAGTGCTCATAATCCTCGGCTTTCATGTATTCTTTTTCAATGAACTGATAGCCATGCTCTTCCTTGACCCCTTGACCGGGCCATTTGTAGAGATGGTAGCCCAACACCTCTAAGGCCGGACCGTGCATGACCATGGGCGGAATACACGTCGCGTCAACATCGTAATCCTTCGTGTAATCCAGACAGACCTTTCCAAGGATGTGTGGATCATACATGGCCTGCTTTCCCGAATAACCATAGAGCATGACAGGCGCGAAAACGGCCAGCGGGACAACCGGTACCCTGTCCGGAGTTTTTTCGAGCTTGATCGCGTCCATGATGAGCCCGGCGCGGTATTGGTAAGAAGCCTTGGCCTGATCGTTGGCGAAGGCGATACCTTCTCCGGAAGCCCATTTCGCTAGGAACGCTTCCTGCCTCTGGCTTGAGGATATACTCTCTCGATCTTCATCCATATCTTTGTCTCCTTCCTCTCATTCACGTGGCTCTCAGCACGCTATCTTAGCTCACCCATCCTTTGCAGATATTTATTCCAGTCACCACATCCGTAACAAACGCGTCGGCTCCTACGTACTTGCAAGCCTGTTCGTCCATTTGCCCGCCTCCGATGATCACCTTCACATTGTCGCGTATGCCCGTCTCTTTTAACCCATCCACCACCTGCTTCATGGACTCGTAGGCCAGAGTGAGTAGCCCACTCATTCCTATTATATCCGGCTGAAATTCTTTGTACTCGTCCCAAAACCGCTGGGCCGCAACGTCAACGCCAAGATCTCTTACTTCAAAGCCGTTGATATCCATGAGCATGTGGACCATGTCTTTGCCGATGTCGTGGATATCACCTTCAACCGTGCCTAGAAGCAACTTACCGATTTTTTGTGCCCCTGCGTTCGACTGATCCTCCGTAACCAGCGGTTTGATAATTTCGGAAGCCGCCTTCATCATCTCACCGGCCAGAATCAGCTCTGGGACAAAGTAGGTGCACTCCTCGAAACGCTTCCCGATGATGCTCAGGGCATCCTTGTAAGCGTCAATGATTTGCAAGGGAGGCACGCCATCCTCCACGTACTTCTTCGTGAGAGTTATGGCTTCATCTTCCATCATCTCGGCTACTGCATTCACAAGATCCTGCATAGTTTTCTCTCCTTTCTGGAGTGCGTTCTGGTTCCACTGCATACACGGAAGGCCGTTCACGAACCCTTCTTGGGTCCGATTCTCCCGGTCCGAAACGGCTGACTGAAGTTGAGACAACGGCGGTCTTTTCCAAATACCGTCTCTGCACCCATCATGATTCCCTGGAGTTCCAGTTCTCCCCGGTTGATAATCGCGCTGTTAATCCCCGCTTGTATGAGCAAGGTTGCGAATTCCTGGTTAAGGACAGACCGAAGCGGCATGCCGAAAGAGATGTTGCGCACGCCGCAAGTATTTTTTACTTGCAATCGCGTTTCATCTATACTACTAGTCCTATATATGAGTGTCAAGCAAAAAAAACGCGGTCCGTTTCGCCCAAGGCCAGCCAGTGTCGCATGCATCCATTTGAAAGAACTAGCGTTTTATTGTAAGGAGCCCCTGTTGCTTTTCGGGTACAAGGACTTTAGGCGACTCGCGCTGCGTCATACCAATGCGGTGTCAAGCAAGTGGCCACGCCTCAGGCGTGGCTGATCGCCGTTTAGGTCGGATCTCCGCAGCGCAGTCATGCCATGCCGCTCGTAGCGTAGGAGATTAGCGCGAAACGGCACGAACTGCTGTGATGGAGTACCACTGGCTTAAATGCGCATTGGTACAAGAGGGGAGTTCATATTGCACCGGTCCGGATATTCTTCTATGTTGTGGAGCACCAACTCGTGGATGACACTCGAAAGTATTCGATGAGATCAGGTTCCTATAGGCAGCCCCGCCCGGCACCAAGCGCTTTCTCCAAGGAGGAAAGGGTCGACAAAGAGAGCCCTGTCCCGGCGTATGCCCAGTTGGCTCAAATTTTCAGGCAACGCATATCAAACGAGATCTACCGTCCCGGTAGCCGCCTTCCTTCAGAGGCTGCAATAGCTAAGAACTTTAAAATCAGTGGTCTGACTGTTCGCCAGGCTGTAGGGGTCTTAGTTGATGAAGGGCTGGTGAAACGGATTCACGGCAGCGGCACTTTTGTAAAACGGCTGGACGTTGCCGCAAGCCATTTTGACTTGGATTCTCTACGCAATATTTTGGTAGACCGAGAGAACTTGGAGATTCGCATCCTCAAAGCCACTGTGGAAAGGGCTCAGGGAGAGCCACAGGAGGCTTTGGGACTCGCAACTGATGATCCGGTCGTGGTAGTTGAAAGGCTCATTCTGCATCGAGGCGGACCCTTCACCCTGCAAGTCGGCTATGCTCTTTTTGATCCTGAGTCTCCCATTGTCGAGAGCATGTTGGACACGGAGGTGCTCACGGGCTTGTTTCTCGATGAAGGCCTCTCTTGTTTCATGAAAGGCGAACTGTGGCTTTTGCCTTACTCTCTCAATGAGCGGGAAGCCGAGCTCCTGAGATTGCCCGTGGGGGCAAATGCCTTTAAATTGGAGCATATTTTCTATGACTTCACAGAGCGTCCTGCGGCCTTCGGCTGGTTCGTCGTCAGCCCCGAAGAAATGCCTCTTCGGACCAGAGTAGGGGTGTGGAATGAGTGAGGTGCACAAGGGCATCATCAATCTCGAGCCTTACCCGGCTCGCGGGAAACGCCTGGTTGAATTAATAGTCGAACTCGATGAGCGACAGTGTATATCTGAAATTACGGACATGCTCTCCTCAGGCTGGGATCCAATGGATTTATTGGATCGCTGCATCCAAGGCATGCGCCTCGTTGGAAAGAGATTTGAGGAGGGTCGCTATTTCATAGCCGCGTTGATCATGGCCGGCGCTATCATGCATCAAGCCACCGAACTCATAGAACCGCACCTCGTACGCCAAAAGTCCTTCGATGCCACGGGTGTCATTATGTTGGGGACGATCGCCGGTGATATTCACGATCTCGGCAAGGACCTCTTCGCTCTTTTGGTCCGCTGCATTGGCTTCGAAGTTCTGGACCTCGGAGTAAACGTGCCGCCAAAGACCTTCTTGGCCGAGGCTAGGAGTGTCAGGCCGAATCTGATCGGCATTAGCTGCGCACTTACCAACGCTGTGCCCGAGCTTAAGGAAGCGGTGGAAATGTTGCATACCGAACTGCCCACGCCCCGGCTTCCGGTTATAATTGGTGGCACTTGCATAGATGAACAGATCTGCCGTTATGTGCAGGCGGATCATTGTGCGCAGGATGCAACCCAAGGCATCAGAATATGCAAACAATTGATTCAGAGCAATGCGTTCTCGACCGAAACGAGACCGTAAAGTCTGATACC
>JBKQMK010000131.1:0-4079 GCA_052146735.1 Desulfomonilaceae bacterium
AGAAAGCTGGGTGGGAAAGACATGATTTTAACGTACCATGTAACGTTGTAGCCTGTTCTGCAACGAACGGGTCGGGCAAGAAAAAGCAAGATCGTATCGAATCGGTCTGGGTCAAGTGCTGAATGGATATGCGACAGAGAGGGCTCCCATAACACTACTGTGATGTGCGGCTCTCTCATCAGATCGCCTTCCATGCGCACCGCTCCAAGCTGCTACGCCTCCAGTTGTAGCATTGGGGCACAAGGCGGGGTAAACCCGCAACGAAGCTGCATTAGCAGTAGGTGTTATTTTGGAGAAAAGGTTGAATGGTAAACAACGAAACAGGAAAGGAGAATGAACAAGAGCGGATTCCCGTTCAGAAGCTTTTGAGCGCCCGAGATGTTGCAGAGATTTTGGGAATTAGCGTGAAGACCGTTAACAAGCTCGTGCGTAAAGCGAAGCTGGGATGCGTACAGGTAACGGCGAAAGAGAGAAGATTTAGTGAAGAACAGATACGGGAATACATCGAATCCCGCACCACCAAGATCCAAATTGACAGGACAAAGCCTGACCGCGTAAAATCTCAACCACCGAAAGGGGGTGAGAAATCGTATGGGGATTCACGGACAAGTCTCCTAAAGGAGATGAGTCTATGGCAGTAGTCAAAAGAGGCAAGGTCTATCATCTTTATTTGAGACCATTTGGTGGGAAACAGATAACCGTTCGGACCTCAGCCAGGACGAAAACAGAAGCCAAACAGATGGAAATGGCTTTGATGTCTGCCTGTAGGTCAAGCGATTACAGGTCACTGGATTCTATGAGCCGAGAAACTTGCATCAAGATGTTCAGAAATCAAGGCTGGGAGATCCCTTCCACCTTGGTGGAAGACCCTGAGATCAGGCAGGAGCTGACCTTGTGGAAGGCGATGGAGCTTTTTCTCAAATATCCCGAAGTAAGGAAAAGCACTAAACGAGAGCGTTACCAGCAATGCCTGGTCCATCTCGTGGAGATTTTCGGCAAAGGCTATCCGATCAAATCTTTGTGGATACCTGAGATAAAACAGTATCAGATGGAGCGGTTGAATGCAGGTGCAGCCCCTGCCACGGTAAACAGGGAAAAATCCACACTGTCAAGGATGCTTCAGGTGCTCGTTGAATTACGGTACCTGGACAGCAATCCGGCACGATTGGTCAAAAATCTTTCTGAAAGAAGCGGTGAACGACAAGTCTACCTCGGGCATCAAGATTTCTGTGGTCTGGTGAGAAATTTTCCATCTTGGCTGGCTCCTGTTGCTCAGACCGCTTATTACACAGGGATGAGGCAGGGCGAAATTCTCGGATTGCGCAGAGAACACCTGATACTGTCTGAGAGAATGATTGTGCTTGCTCCAGAGGACGTTAAGGAAGCGCAGTGGAAATGGGTACCGATCCATCGAGACCTTGTTCCCATTTTGGAAGAAGCACTGAAAGTCAGAGCGATTGACAGCTCACTTGTTTTCCTCACTCATGGGCGCCCTGGTTCAAGGCATTCCATAAAGAAGCCGTGGCATAAAGGAACTGAGGAAATCGGATACGGCTCTCTCCTCAGGTTCCACGATTTGAGGCATACGTGGAAAACCAATGCGCGGCGATCTGGTATGGATCAGGAGATCCGAGAATCTATCATGGGGCACTGGCTGAAGGAAAAATCAGTTTCTGAGCGCTATGGGCGAATCAGCGATGCTGAACTCATTCAGGCAATCGATCTGATGAGCTTTGACCACGGTCCAACGGAAATCTTGATAGCAGGAGCCAAAAAAGAAAAATCCTGGAAGAAGAACCACCTTCAACCAGGAAAATCTGTTGGCAAAACGTTGGCAAAGTGACGGTCAGTAAACAGGGGCTTTAGTGTAAGTCCCTAATATGACTGGTAGTCCCAAGGGGTTTCGAACCCCTGTCTCCGCCGTGAGAGGGCGGGGCAACGAGTCATAATATCACCAGGTTAACCACTTTTTCCGAATTAGAGCGCCCTCAACGTCCCTCAAGATAACCCATTAGTACTCGACATCTCAGTAAAACGGGGGAAAACGGGGGACAGGCAAAATGGCGGTGACAAACCCACCATGATGATCACATAAGAGCTATTCTTTTCTTTGCATTTCGCCTGTAAATTAGATCTTCAGTGTGAAAAGCTGGTTTACAAGGAAACCGACGGCCACTGACGTTGCCATAGGCAAGCCATACGAATGCTCCTGAGATTGGTCGACGGGCGTCCCTCCTGGCCAGAGACACCCTAACCCTCACTTGCTTGTGAATGTGATCTTGTATTTGAAGGTCTTCGGATCAATCCCATCAAGAACCTGATTTCCGATCTCGGCATAGGGATACATCAAGTAGTTCAACGGCAATCCTTTCTGCCGTGGATTCAATGTCAGGTCTCTACCTGTCCCCACTTTCACTCTGTATGGATCTATACCACCCCAGTAGTAATTGCCAAGCTCGATTATCTTGGGATCGTTCAGCTCCAGCTTCTCCGTGAGCATCGCTTTGCGCACGTCGGCCGGATCAACCGGAACCCAGCCATATCCGGGCAGAAAGAATTCTGCCCAGCAGTGTTGCCAGGTAGACACATCTTCTGAGCCTTTCTTGGCCAGGCGCAGACCGAATATTTCCCGAGCAGGCACGCCCGAAGCACGGGCCAACGCAACAAAAACCGAGTGGATGTCAACACATTTGCCGCCCGGCTTTTCGAGAAGGTCGCACACATCACCTTTACCGCACCCGTAGGTATTGGGATCTCGGTACATGTTCTCTAATATCCAGTCATAGATCGCTTTCGCCTTGGCAAGGACCGTGGTCTTTCCATTCGTAATCTTGTCCGCCAATATCTTGATGGAGCCCGTCGTGGGAGCCAAAGAAGTGGACTTCAAGTAGTCCGCATAGTCTGTGACGTCCCACTTCGTTTCTGAGCGGGCAAAATCCCTTCGAACCACCTCCTGTCTCTCGACATCAAAGGAAAAAACAAGCTTACGGCTATTCGCATCCTTGTCCCAACGGGCGAACAACATCGGCGTCTCAAACACCCGGTCACTGTACACGGCTGCTTCAGATAAATTCCCGGAGACTTTAATGTTCGTTATGAGTTGGTACTTGTCTGACATTGGATAGGGCACCCAGAGCCGCGCTTCCTCCATAGGACCGTGGGCCGAGAGATCGACCTCCACGG
This sequence comes from Desulfomonilaceae bacterium, assembly GCA_052146735.1. Lineage (GTDB taxonomy): Bacteria > Desulfobacterota > Desulfomonilia > Desulfomonilales > Desulfomonilaceae > CAWBBA01. The sequence goes on from JBKQMK010000131.1 coordinate 3,184, forward strand.
TGACGGTGCCGTGGAGGGAATCTGCCCCGGCGGTCGCGGCAAAGCCGGCCAACAACAGCAATATCAATGTATTCGTCAAACTTTTCATGTGAGTTTTCCTCCGCCTAAGTCTCATCCAGCCCAGACCTGTAGCACACACAATTGATAATATCAATTGTAGTAATCGGCAGCAGCGATGCGTGACAACCCGACAGGCGATGGAGTGTATCCAGACAGTCCCATGATCGCCATGAATCTCTAATCTTATGTCATGACACGGTGGTGATAGGAGACCAGTATCTTCATTATCAGGATCAAGAATGTAAAGGACAGGCCGATTTGACAATGCGGCATTGCCGATGTACTGTCAAAACGGCCTTAGATCCGAAGTCGCCCTCGGTTTTTTCTCACTGTGTAAGAGGACGAGCCAGAAGGGTTCGGGGATTCAACAGCAATTTAGCTCTGTCTCGCGTAGGAGGATGCCGATGCAAGTTCTGGGAATTATAATTCTGCTGATTCTGATGTTTCTCTACATGGCCATCAAGATACTCAATGAGTACGAGCGGGGAGTCATCTTTCGCCTTGGGAGAGTCATCGACCACAAAGGACCCGGCATAATAATTTTGATTCCCGTGATCGACCGTATGGTACGCGTGAGTCTGCGCACCGTGACCATGGATGTGCCCCCACAGGATGTCATTACGCGGGACAACGTCTCCGTAAAAGTCAGTGCGGTCATCTACTTCCGGATAATCGAACCTACCAAAGCAGTCATAGAGGTTGAAAACTTCCTGTATGCAACTTCTCAGCTTGCACAGACCACGTTGAGAAGCGTCTGCGGCCAATCCGAACTCGACGAATTGCTGGCCGAGCGGGACAAAATAAACTTGCAAATCCAAGAAATACTGGACAGCCAC
>JBKQMK010000132.1:0-2590 GCA_052146735.1 Desulfomonilaceae bacterium
AGCCCATCGGCTTTCGCGTGCAACACTTTGCTCATAAGTCCTGAATTTCTCGTTAGGGACGACTTGCTTTCGGAATCGGATCTTGGTTCACCTGATTTGCCGCAAGACGTGGTGGATTACCGAACAGTGCAACCGTACAAAGAGGAGCTTCTTAGGAAGGCCTTTTTTGCTTTTCGTCAAAAGCGGGGCGATCCAGATTACGACAGATTCCTGGAGGAAAACAAGTTTTGGCTTGAGGATTTTGCGTTGTTTCGGGCTCTGAAATCGCGTTTTGACAACCGTGTGTGGGGCGACTGGCCTTACGAAATTCGGGACCGACATCCGGAAGCCCTTGGGTTCATGGCTCAGGAGCTTCGGGATCAAATAGAGTTCGAAAGGTTCGGTCAGTTTGCTTTTCACAAGCAATGGTCCGCACTAACGGATTATTGCAGAGATAAAGGCATCAAGTTGCTCGGTGACATTCCCATCTATGTCGATTATGACAGCGCGGACGTGTGGCGGTATCCGCAATACTTCAAACTCGACGAAAGTAAGAAGCCCTACGTGGTAGGAGGTGTTCCTCCTGATTATTTCAGTGAAACCGGCCAGTTTTGGGGTGTCCCCATTTATAGGTGGGATGTGCTCGAGCAGGACGGATTCGGCTGGTGGATTGAACGGCTGGCTCACAACATTAGCTTATGTGATTTCTTGAGAATCGACCATTTTAGGGGACTCGTGGGTTACTGGGAAATCCCCGCCCATGAACAGACAGCAATAAACGGCAGATGGATCGAAGGTCCCTCGAAGCGCTTCTTCAAAGCGATCCTAAAGAAATTTCCCTGTCTTCCCATTGTAGCGGAGGACTTGGGGATAATTACGCCCGATGTGCGAGAAGTAATGCGAGACTTGGAGATACCGGGAATGAAGGTGTTGCTTTTCTCATTCGGAGACGATCAGCCCAGCAACCCATATACCGTTCATAATCTGGAGAGAAACTGCATTGCGTACACCGGCACGCACGACACAAACACAATCAGAGGATGGTTCGATACGGAGGCTTCTTGGGATCAGAAGAAAAGACTGTGGGAATATCTGGGACGGGAGGTTCCCGAGGAGGAACTACATTGGGAACTTATAAGGCTCCTTATGATGTCGGTGGCGAACATGGTAATATTCCCCATGCAGGATCTCCTGGGATTGGGCGATGAATCCAGAATGAATGATCCATCCCTCAGCAGCGGGAACTGGAAGTGGCGTCTCCGCCATGAACAACTGGATGAACAGATTCGCAACAGGCTTGCCACAATGACCGCTCTGTACGGGAGGGCGTGAAGTGCTGTCCATCGGAGATCAATACTAATTGGCATTATGGCCAACCGGCCTGTCACACCGCCTCCTTGTCCGGAATTATGCGGCGGTCTTGCCATTTTGAGCCAAAGACGAAGACGGTTTTCTTTCCGTCACTTAACCAGTTTGTGGGGAACAGGTCAGGACCTTCGCCGTGGCAACACTATTTATCTTCTCCAATACGGATTTCTGACTTTGGAAAAGGCATCTTGATTCCCCGTTTCTCAAATTCCTCCAAGATAGCTAGGTTTATCCTGTCTGTGGCTCTTGCTCTGAATTCCGGCTGAGAGATCCAGACAAGCAACGCAAATTCCAGCGCTGAATCGCCGAACCTCACAAGCCTAACGGATGGTGGGGGTTTAGGCACGACGTACTCGCATCTCTGAGACGCGGTGAGCAATGCTTGCTGCACTTCGCTCACACACGATCCATAGGCCACTCCTACGGGCACACTGATCTGGGCTTGGGCCACCGGAGCACTCTCGTTGGTGATCTTCATATTTGCTAAATTCGAATTGGGAACTGATACGAGTATCCCATCGAGCCTTCTAATGCGAGTGCTGCGCAGACCTATTTCAGTTACCGTTCCGCTGTCTCCTTCTCCAAGTACAACGAAATCCCCAATTTTGAAAGGCCGATCTAAAAGAATGGCGATAGTTCCGATCAGATTTGCGAGAGTTTCTCGTCCCGCCAAGGCCACGGCCACACCACCGATGCCTAATCCCGTGACCAAAGAATACGTAGGCAGACCCAAACGAGCCCCTAGACTGATCGCAGCGCCAAGGACAACTACGACAGTAACAACGTGAAATCCAAAGCGTATAAGTAGCGCATGCATGCTAGTCGATTCAAATCTGCCTATGGAAATCACAACAGCCGCAGCTCGACTGACAATGCCGGCGATGAGCCATATGCTCCCCCCGTAAGAGATAATTAAGAAAACATAAGCTATAGCCGAATACAAATCAGCATCCCGAAAGTGCAGAGAGTACACGACAAACCAGAGACCGATCTCCGCAAACAGGATCAGCGTGACGGGTAAGACAAGGCCGCCTAAGGAATAGGAGAGACTGGTATTGAATCTCGCGTCAAGGATGCCGAGCGCTTTGCGGACAGACTTATATATGAGCGTCACAGCGCACACACCGACCAGGAAATACAAAATCAATCCTAGCCATTGCCACAGAGTCTGTCCGAAGATTTCCGCCCTGCTCCATCCCGGCAGCCAATCCATGACTTCTTTCGGGACATTTATCCCTACCGT
>JBKQMK010000133.1:0-7796 GCA_052146735.1 Desulfomonilaceae bacterium
ACGCACCGCCTCTTCCCGAAACTCCTTAGAATACCGTCCGTGGGGAATCCTTGCCCTTTCCATCGTGACACCTCCGTCTCATCTTTCAATCAAACATTGGTGTCCATCTTTTTCAACTTACCCCAAAGAGCAAAGTCTCTGGTACTTCAGACAATTGGGTACAGCCAGGACAGTTGATGACTTAGTCTCATGATTGCTTCTTCGTGGTCTTGCCGCGAGTCTTAGCTTGACTCAACTTCTTCACGACCCTCTTCTTGTGCTTCATTGTATCAGCCAGCACGTCATTCATAAGAGAGAGGTATGTCTGGTTGCTTGTATTGATGACTTCCACATAACTCAGCTCAATCACCGTGCCTTCAATATGATAGGCTATAAGAAAAGCGTCCTTTTCTGTCAGTTCACCATGCCTGACCTTGTCTGCATCGGACCGTATTCGTGCGATAAACGAGTTTATTGCAGTCAAGGGTATCGAATTCCCGATAGTGAATTCGTCGGGTTGAATCCGGACCAACTCAGCGAGTTTGGCGATGATATCGGCGTGAGCCAACTCTTCCTTCGCCAGAAGGGACCAGAATGATGCGTTTTCCGGGAAGCACTCCAAGCATCCCAGGTAAAAGTCGGCAACCGCCATCTCTGCCTGAACCATAAGAACCATTGCTTCCAGACAGTACTTCATAGCCAGCGCCGTCATATCAAACGCCTCCTGGCTGAGGATGATCAACAGGGCGTCGGGCATTAACAAGCCGCTTTTGCCATACTCTCAGAGTGTGTATCACTTTTTGAGCTTAGGGTATAGTAGACTACACCAGCTCGCCACGGCTTCGCGGAAAATCAGCTAGCTAGCTCAAGGTCCTCTGCCATGATCATCACAATCCTCTTAGAAGAATATCCTGATATTATTGCATTTAAGGTCACCTTTCTGCTATTCTGCTTGCTCCGTGCCACTTGAACTGAAAGTTGGGAAGAAACTGAGATGGAAGATGAGCCGACCTAAATTCTCATTTCAAATTTTAGGAGGACCAGTATGGGCATGGTGAAGCGAGAAATTTTGGCAAAAGAAATCTTGAACGACGTAAAATCCGGAATGGATGATTTGAATCTTATGCAAAAATATAAACTTACCGTGAAAGGACTCGATAGTGTATTTCGAAAGATGATTGCAGCAGGATTAATCTCCCAGCAGGAGCTGAATGCCCGCAAGATTGGATACGACGAAGCGGCCGATTCTTCAGGACTCTCAACGGATCATGACCAAGGAAGCGGTCCGATCCCGAGTAATATGAAGCAATTTGACGAGAGGGATACAGTTCGGGGAGGGCTGGCTCAGCTGAGAAAGTTGAAGGCAAAGGATGTGGCTAAGGATGTTTACTCAGGGATGGGGGATACCCTTCTCATGAAAAAATACATCCTGAACCCAAAGCAATTGGAAAGTGTGCTGAGAAAGTTGGTTGACGCGGACCTGATCACACACATGCAGCTCTACGAAAGGACGTCTCTTTCCGATAGCCAGATAACCAGAGCATTTGTCGAGTCGGCAAAAGCCTCAGCGGAGATGGATCAGCACTAATTCAGTCAGAGAAATTTCCTATTTCTGTTCCCGAAGCGGACCAAATGGAGCAGCAATTGGAACTCCTTCAGGTTTCCAATAGAGATGTAGGAAATCTCGAACCCGGCCAGAAACTCGCCTGAAGGGTCTCTCCTCGTCCATCGGCATTCAGCGTCGAAGGTAAATGCTGCAAACTCCCCGAACTCATCACCGGGAACTACCAGTGTTTTGGTGTCGCCCACCTTGGCTTGGATTCCAAGGACTCCGACGCCCTTGTAAGCAATGTCACGAACTTTTCCCATGACGCTGCCATTGTCCGCCTCACATATGTTGCAATCAAACGGGACCGGATATCTTTTAGCCCCCCGTGGCTTGTCAGGCGCTAGATCTTCGTAAGTTGTGCATAATTTATCGTAGATTTCCTGCCATGTGATTGCCCCCGAGCTGATAAGTGTTGATGATACCCATCGCAGAGCTCTGGGGCTCATCCGATATTTTTCCATCAGTTGAGTTCTGTCCAGCCCTGACCTAATGTCCTCTGCTATCTCATTAGTATTGATCACCACTTTCGCCGGTACGCCGTCCGTTTCAGCGCTTGTTTTCAAGATACCCGCTCGGTCGAGCTCCTGGAAAAGATTCTGCATCCCATGCTGGGTGAGGGAGTATTTCTTCATGAGATCATCACGGCTAATCCCAGATCGTAGATCAGCTAAGACCTTGCTAGCATTCACATGCTTGATGATCCCTGCATGCCCCAGTTTCTTGAATAAGCTTTGGAGACCTTTGGCCGAGAGCTTGTACTTCTGCATGAGGGAAATATCATCCATCCCCGCCCGAAGGTCTTCCAAGGCCTCTTTAGCATTTATCTTGGGTCTTTTCACAGCCATTAGGCTCCTTCAAGCCCGAAAGTGAACCCTTGAATGAATTCTCTGAGCCGCAAAAGGTCCTCTTTGCCCATCCTCGTGATTCGAAATCCCGCACAGATCCCTCCATCAGGTTCTAGCTGTCTCGCCCAACGACATTGTGCCTCGAATTCAAACGGGGCTATCTCTCCAAATTCGTCACCGACGACAGCGAGGGATTTCATCTCGTCGATTTGAGCTTTAATACCGATAATGCCTATCCCGTTCTCAGAAATATCCCGTACTTGATACCTCGTGCCCGGCTTGCCCGCTTCGCAGATCGTAACCACTGGAATAGGGCTATTTCTCAGTGCTCCACGTGAATCCCGTTCAGTTATCTGTTCGTCGTCAAAAGACCTGAACGTCTCGAATTCGGCTGACGTGATAGCATTTGCCTTAAGTAGCCTTTTGAGAGAACTTGCGAGCGCTTCCGAGGAGAGCTGATATTTTGTCATGAGTTCCGAGCGAGCCATTCCGGATCTGAGGTCGCTGGCCAAGGTTTGAATTCTCTTTGCACGCGCGTTGGCAAGTTGCTTGAATATTGATCGAAGCTGGTCTCTCGATAAATTGTACTTTTGGGTGAGCTCTGAGTCGGACATTCCACGGGCAATGTCTTTGACGATCTCCTCCTCGATGATTTTCTTCTTCATATTGATCCCCCAGAATCTCTTGCGAGCCTCTGTCCCCTCCTCCTGGGTTAAAGGCAAGATTGCCCTTCAAATCTCGGGTAATCCGTTGTTGATCGTTTAATGCAGGCACAAAATGCGTACAAGACCTAGTTGAGAGCAGATATCTGGTCCCTGCAACGTCCTTGGGGCCAGTCATCTTATCACCCGATGGTTTTCCATTCACCTGATTCACCGAGCACCAGAACTCCCATGAAATCTCTCAAAGCCTTTCTGTCCCTCTCTGAAAGATCCATTATTTCAAACCCGGCTACAGGGTATCTTTTGGTCTTGCCCTTCGTCTCAACCCATTTGCACTTCGCTATTATCAGCAAGGGATCAGTCTGCATAAACATGTCTATGGGAATCTGAAGTGTCCTGACCTGACCGACGCTCGACTCGATTCCCGCCACACGCAATCCCTTTTCCGAGATATCTCTCAATATGCCGGTAGCTGAGTCGTTCACGTCGTATATTTCTACGGGAATCTTCAAGTCGACTCTCCGGTACTTTCGTACCTTGGTGAGATCAGTTGTTCCCTTGTATAACGAAGATCTTTCGCAAAGTTCTGAGTGGCTGATAGCGTTGCGAGCAACGAGCTTCTCGAGGATGGTTTGGAGTGCTTTCGAAGAAAGCTGGTATTTTGCCTGCAATTCCTCGTCGCCCGTCCCTGATCTGAGATCGCTAACTACATGCGTCCCGTTAATTTGCCGCTTCTCTCTCATCGTTCCAACAATGCCCTAAAGATATTTCAGAATGTCCCTAGAAAAAGCTATATTCCTGCGATAAGCCAAATCGGATTTCTTTTCCTTCAGATTTTCATGACCCCTCCGCGGCTATGACAGCGTATGCCTTCATCACTGCAACATCCTCCATGAATAACCGGATGGCATCAAGCAAAGGCCGTGCCGCAACTTCTAGTTTCTTAAAGAGCTCTGTCCAACTTCTCATTTTGGAGCATTCCAGATGCCACCCCCTGTGCGGGCGCTGATGGACGGATGCTAATGGCTAAAATCGGACTTTTCTCCACTCAATGTCTTCATCCGCGTACCGCAGCGGGGACATTTCTCTACTTTCGAGAATTGTACGTCGCCGCAGGATCGACACTCAAAGACAGGCATGTAAAGCGTCTTGGCCAAAGACCTGCGATCGGCAAGCTCGGACGGTGACATAAGGCCCTCCCAGATGAGTCTGTTCAGGGCCTTAAGAATTCCTCTAGCGGAAAAGCCGTACTTTTTCATCAGGCCGGCATCGTCCAGCCCCGCCCTGATGTCGGCCAGCAGTTCCTTTGCTTTGATCGTCTTTTTGGCCACGCGGAGCCCCCCTTCGGCAAGAGTTATCTAAATGGTCGTACCCTTTTTCCCATTGCCTTGCTTTGCCCACTCATGTGCACTTCACTCATCGTCTGGACTGATTACCATTGCCAAAACTTGACTCAACCGCGATATGTCGTATGGTTTGGGCAGTACTGCCTTAAAGCCGCGTGCCGCGTAATCCGACATGATCGAGTCACCGTAATAACCACTGGAGACTATGGCTTTCACGTCCGGATCGATCTGGCTCAATTTAGCAAGGGTTTGAGTCCCTCCCATTCCTCCAGGTACGGTCAAATCCAGGATGACGGCATCAAAACGCCGCCCTTCATGCAAGGCGCTCTTGTAGATGTCCACTGCCTCCATTCCGTCCGTGGCCAAAGCCACATCATATCCAAGCTCTCTGACAAGTTCCCCGGCCATTTCCCTGATCATTTCTTCGTCGTCCATTATGAGGATTCGACCTCGGCCTTTAACGGCTTCAATTAGAGTTACCTCCGTAGAAACGGACTTGGTCACGGCCGCGGGGAGGAAGAAATAGAACATGGTTCCAACTCCCACTTTCGACTTGACGGAAAGCAAGCCGCCGTGCTTCTTGATAATTGAATAAGAGGTTGCCAGGCCCAGGCCCGTCCCGGTTTCTTTCGTCGTGAAATACGGGTCAAATATCTTGGGCATGTTTGCCGGGGATATGCCTTCACCATGATCAGCAATACTTACCCTTACGTATTTTCCCTCTTTCAATCGGAGTCTCTGGTCATTGCCGACGTACACGTTTTTTGCTCGTATCAGTACCGATCCGCCGCGTGGCATTGCCTGGAGGGCATTAATCACAAGGTTGTTGACCACTTGGCTTATTTGCCCCTCATCTATTTCCGCAGACCAGAGGTTTTCGGGTACATGCAACTCACAGCGCACGCTTGACCCTTGAACGGCAAAAGATGCGCAATCTCTGAGCAGTTCTGATATGCTGGAAGGGCTCTTTACGGGAGCTCCACCTTTGGAAAAGGTGAGCAGTTGATGGGTCAAATCCTGCGCTCTCCTGCCTGCCTTGACAGCAGCCTCGAATCTCTGAATGGACGATTCGCTTAGGTTGGAATTAGCCTTACCCAGGCCGATGTTTCCAAGCATTGCCGTCAATAGGTTGTTAAAATCGTGAGCTATGCCTCCTGCCAGCACCCCTAGAGATTCGAGTTTCTGTGCTTTAAGAATCTCCTCCTCCATTCTCTTTTTCTCCGAGATATCTCTTTTCAACCACCACAGACCGATCAATTCTCGGTCTTTCGGATTTCCTATGAGGGTGTATTCAAACCGTTTCGCGGCGTTTTTCAAGCCGGGTTCTTTCGCTTCAAATGAAAAAGGCGCATAGCTCCTCTGAATCCATCTTTCATACAAATCCCGCATTCTTGATTGGGCCGGGAGCAGCCTGCCCAGTGGAACTTGTATCAGCTCTTTGATATCCCCGCGTCCATACATCTTCGCAAATTCATCATTACCGTCAATGAGACACGCATCCAAAATCTTGTCCAAGCGCTGTTCCAGAGGCAGGTCATCGGACAACGGCCCTATAATTTCAAACTCGGCTATGCCTATGGGGAAGATATCAATCAGCTTCTTGTATTTTTGTATGGTGACGAGTTCCTTCTGTGCTGTCAGATTCTCCATCTGGAGCAGCACCAGCTGATCTCCACCAAGCCTTATGGTGCGCAAATGGACTCTGCCCCAAATCTCAACATCTCTTATTTGAAGTTTTCTCTCCCGCACCTCAGGTCTTCTGGCCGCAAAAACCTTTTCCAAAATCACCCCGAATACACGGGCCTGCTGAGGATCTGGAAAAAGCCACGATAACTCGCGTCCAACTGGGTCTAATCCCTCTATCAGGCTTAAGAACGCTCTGTTAGCAAATTCTATGGTGTGAGAACGACCGATCAACAGAGTGGGTGTGGACAATACCTGAAGGAGCTTGCCGAAACTGGCAAACCCGACCCTGCGTAGGTCAAAGCTCCCAGAGGAGGTGACATCCTTTGAAAACAATGGGCTCAAATCGATCGTTTCAGTGCGCTCAGGTGTTAGTCGAGAAATATGAACCGGGGCATGCTCCGGTTTTGAGGGGAAGTGTAGCAATTTGGTATTTTTCGTGGCCCCTTGGCTTTTGCCTTTGGAGTCATCAGAATTGTCATGCCCGGACATTTATTAGCCTCACCACTGCCATACCCACCTGGAACGAAGAAACACGCATCGCCTTGCCTTCACATCCCGTGGCCATGGCTTCTCCCAGTCAGTGCAGCTTGGTCTGATCCGTCGTCCAACCAGTGTGCTACCAAGGAATCAGGCCCTCTTACAATCGAGGGCGTATCAAGCAAGGGAATCCTCCCCGTATTTAACAGGCTCCGCGTGACAATACCGGTCACTTAAACCTGACGAGAAATCCTTTATGACCTCAAGAGAGTTGTTCATGATATCGAGTTTCTTCCCCAAGCCCGACAGCTCCTGCAATTGACAACCCAATTTGGCCGATTGGGGAAGTATTTGACACAGAATACTGTTTTGAATTCGGACAATATCGAGAATCTCTTCTATTCTACCCATCATTTCCTTGAGTTCTTCGGGAACAGAAATGGCCCCCATAATAAGCGCCTCCATGACTTGAGCTTTCTCTACGTTTTCCGCTGGGCTGTATCACACGTAGCAGTAGTGACGCATTAATCAGCTGAGCAAACACCGTGCCACAGAATGCAGCAGAAACACATTGCAGTGAAAAGCCTGTAAACATGGTGGGTTAACGGACGATAGGCGACGTGGATTTTAGTAGAAGATATCCTGGGGCCATTGGGACGGATGGGTCAAAATGGCTGACATGTTTTGCTTTCAAAGAAAATACCATGATTTCAATTTCTAAGCTAGGGTCGAATAGACCTGACCATGGATGTTCACAGGTTTTTTCGACCCAGAGGCCCAGTATTGTCATTTGTCTTTTCAGCTCGGATCACCAAAGCATGCCTTTTACTCCGTGGAGCCAAGCTGGTCTCAGCATCATCTCCCATGAGCCTCCACGGAGGCTCGATAGCAGGGAATTTGGCAATTCCTGGTGCAATTCTAAAAAACTGACAGAGGATTAACTCTCCCGACGTCGGGAGAGAACCGGCGGACGATGCAGGTGGACGGCAAGCAATCAAGAAAAGATATCTTGTTATTTCAGCCTATTGTCCAGTAATAGGCTCTGGTAGCCCCTAGACAAATGCAAGTAGAGATGGATTTGTGGTGCGCCAGGCGAAGCTTGGCGTCTCTTGCGGGGTGCAAGTCCCCGCCGGGTAAGGTCTAACCAGCCACCCGTATCGAGTGTTGCGGATATTGAGGAGGATGCAATGTA